>JBPYDO010000260.1:0-5559 GCA_051985755.1 Reyranella sp.
CGAACGCGCGTGCAGTCCAAGGATGACGGCCGGCCGGAGCCCGAGTCTGTCGCCATCGTGCATCACGCCGACGTGCGGCGCATGCTGATGACCATGCGGGCCGAGATCGAGGCCATGCGCGCGCTGGGTTACTATACCGCGGCCGGCATCGACGGCGCGCTGCGCCATCCCGACCGCGCGGCCGCCGCGAGGCTGCAGGACCGCGTCGATCTCCTGATCCCCATCGTCAAGGCGTGGTTCACCGACCTCGGCAACGAGATCGCCTCGATCGGCGTGCAGATCCACGGCGGCATGGGCTTCATCGAGGAGACCGGCGCCGCCCAGCACTTGCGCGACGCGCGCATCCTGCCGATCTACGAGGGCACCAACGGCATCCAGGCGCGCGACCTGGTGGGGCGCAAGGTCGCCAAGGACGGCGGCGAGGCGATGCTCGCACTGGTGGCCGAGATGCGCGCCCTGGCGGTCGAGCTCGCGAAGGCGCCCGGCGACGATTTGGCGGCGATGCGCACCGGCGTGGCGGCGTCGGCCGACGCGCTCGAGGAGGCGACCCGCTGGGTGGCGCAGTCGGTCAAGGCCGAGCTGGTCACGGCACTGGCGGGCTCGGTGCCGTTCCTGCGGCTGGCGGGGACGGCGCTGGGCGGCTGGCTGCTGGCCAGGAGCGCGCTGCTTGCGCAACGCAAGCTCGCCGGCCGCGACGGCGATCCGGCCTTCCTGGAGGCCAAGCTGATCACCGCCCGCTTCTTTGCCGAGGTGATTCTGCCGCCGGCCCTCGCCCAGCTCGGCCCGCTCAAGGCCGCCGGACGGACGGTGTTCGCCCTCAAGGAGGATCAATTTTGAGCCAAGGCCTGATCGAGCTGCCGGCAGACGAGGCGCAGGCCTTCGCCCAGCGCTTCGATCTCGCGGCACTCGACCACGCCTTTCTCGACGATCCGTTCCCCGGCTACCACGCGCTCCGCCGCTTCGCGCTGGTGAAGCGCCTGCCCGACGGCAGCGTGTTCCTATCACGCTATGCCGATGTGGCGCTTTGCTACCGCGACAGTCGCATGAGCTCCGACAAGAAGGCCGAGTTCGGCCCCAAGTTCGGGATGCAAACGCCGCTCTATCGCCACCACACGACCAGCCTGGTGTTCAACGATCCGCCGTTGCATACGCGCGTGCGCCGACTGCTGGCCGCTGCCTTCACGCCGCGCGCCATCGCGCTCCTGCAGCCGCGCATCGAAGCGGTGGTCGACCGTCTGATCGCCGAGCACGACCAGCAGGGCCGCATGGACCTGGTGGAAGACTTCGCCTATCGCCTGCCGCTCGAAGTGATCTGCGAGATGCTGGGCGTGCCGGCCGACGAGCGCGACCGTGTGCCGTTCCGTCGCTATTCGCTGGCCATCCTGGCCGGCCTCGAGCCGGTCGTCGGGCCGGAGCAAGCGGCGGCGGGCAACCAGGCGGTGTCGGATTTCTCGGCCTACCTCGACGGGCTGATCGCTGAGCGCGCCAAGCGCCCGGCCGACGACCACGACATCCTCGGCACCTTGATCCATGGCGAAGTCGACGGCGAGCGGCTGAGCCATGACGAGCTGGTGCAGAACTGCATCTTCCTGCTGAACGCCGGCCACGAGACCACGACGAATCTTGTCGGCAATACGGTCGACGCCCTGCTGCGCTTCCCCGATCAGCTGGCGCGGCTCAAGGCCGATCCCAGCCTGATCGGAGGCTGCATCGAAGAGGGCCTGCGCTTCGAGAGCTCCAATCAGCTCGGCAACCGCCGGCTGAGCAGCGCCATTGAGCTGAGCGGCGAGCGCCTGGCCGTGGACACCTACATCCATATCGGCATCGGCGCCGCCAACCGCGATCCCGCCCAGTTCGCCGATCCCGACCGCTTCGACATCGGCCGCGAGCCCAACCGGCACTTCGCCTTCGGCTCGGGCGTGCATATCTGCCTGGGCGCCGTGCTGGCCCGTCTCGAAGGGACGATCGCGGTCGGCCGGCTGGTGAGCCGGCTCGAGGGCCTGGCGCGCGACGGCGCGGTCGAGCGCAACTACCGTGCCCGCTTCCGCGGCTTCACCCACTATCCGATCGCGTGGACCCGTAGTCGGATGTTGTACTAAGCTTTTGCAACAAACTAGCGCTCCGGCTCGGACCGATCTCACCCTTTGCGCCGGGGCGGGGTGCAAAGGGGAGGATGGCCATGGCAAATCATAACGTTCTGCGACTGACGTTGGCGTCGGCCTTCCTGTCCCTAGTTTCGTCCTCCGCCTTCGCTTCCGAAGTCACGCTGCGCGCGGTCAGCGGCTTTACCTCGGCAACGACGTTCTCGGCGTATTTCGAGTCCTTCATCCAGCGCGTAAACGACACCGGCAAGGGGAAGATCCAGATCAAGTATATCGGGGGCGGGGCAAAAGTGATGGACCCCTTCCAGGTGGGAAGTGCCCTGAGGTCGGGAGTCGTGGATATCGCGGAGCTTCCGGGCGCCTATTACACCAACGTGCTTCCCGAGGCCGATGCGCTGAAGATGATGCCGTGGGCCAACTACAAGCTGAAGGGCACGACGCTCTACGGACTGTTGCAGCAGATCCACGAGACCAAGGCGAACATGCACGATCTTGCGCGCCTCTATACCCATATCCCCTTCCACCTCTTTCTGACCGCCAATGTCGACAGGAAGCATATCGAGAAAATGGATCTTGCCGGCCTGAAGATCCGCACGACACCGATCTATGCGCCGTTCTTCAAGGCGTTGGGGGCGGCTGACATACGTATGGGGCCAGGCGAAGTCTACACGGCGCTCGATCGCGGCGTCGTGCAGGGATATGGCTGGCCGCTGCGCGGAGTATTCGATTTCGGCTGGGACAAACTTACGAAGTATAGGGTCGACCCGGGTTTCTACAGCGCCGTCGACGAGGTCTTGGTCAATCAGGACAAGTGGAAGGGCTTGACCGCGGAACAGCGCGCCGTACTCGAGGAAGCCGCGACTTGGGCGGAGAAGACGAGCGACGCCAAGGACCTCGACCTCAACAAGCAGGACGACGCCCGCCAGAGGAAGCAGGGAATCGAGGTCATCGCCTATCAGGGCGAGCAGAAGTCGCGCTACCTGAAGCTCGCCGGGGACACCGCCTGGCAGGCAATCGAGAAAGAATCTCCGAGCGACGGAGCGAAGCTGAAACAGGCGGTCGAGGCGGTGCCGCCATCGCCATAGGCTTGGCCGCGAGCGCCGTTTTTCAGCCATGCAGGACGCGATTGAGCGGCTGTCAGGCGCATACGGGATGCTGCTGCGGGCTCTCGCATCCATCGCCTGCGCCTTCCTTTTCCTGGCGATGGGTCTGATCTGTGCCGACATTCTCCTGCGCAATGTGCACTTGTTGCCAGGGGTCTACGGCCTGCCGTGGAGCGATGAAGCGTCCGAGTCGTCCCTCTACCTGGTGACCCTGCTGGCAGCCCCCTGGCTCCTGCGCCAGGGCCAGCACATTCGGGTGGATATCGTGCTGCAGGCGCTGCCGCCCAAACTGGCCTGGTACGCCGAGTGGCTGGTCGACGTGCTCGCTCTCTCGTGCTGCGTGACGATCGCGCGGTACGGGCTGACGACGACGATCGCAAGCTATCAGGCGGGCTCCATGACAATGAAAACCGTCACCACCCCCGAGTGGTGGCACCTCTCGGCGATCCCGATTGCCTTCGCCCTGCTCTCACTGGAGATGTTGTTCCGCATGCGACGTCTTTATCTCGGCCGCAGGGAAATGCGCGCCGCGAGCCACAAAGGCTAGCGCCCGTGCCCTGGCAGGCTGCGGCGTGGCTGATGCTCGGCGGTTCCACCGCCTTGATCCTGCTTGGCGTACCGGTGGCGCTTTGCTTCCTCATCATCGACATCGTGGGCGCGGTCCTGTTTCTGGGGGGCGGCCCCGGGCTGAACCAGCTGGTTCGCGAGAGCGTCGGCACGGTGGCGAATTTCTCCCTGACGCCGATCCCGCTTTTCATCCTGATGGGCGAAGTGCTGTTCCATACCGGCCTGGCGGTAAAGGTGATCGATAGCGTCGACCGGCTGCTCGAGAGGGTGCCGGGCCGCCTTGCCGTCGTCGCCGTCGTGGCCGGCACCATCTTTTCTGCCGTTTCGGGCTCGACGATAGCCATAACGGCGATGCTGGGAAGCCTGATGGTGCCGCTGATGATAGCACGCGGCTACCATCCGGTGATGGCGACCGGGCCTATCATGGCGATCGGCGCCGTCGACATGCTCATGCCGGTCTCGGCGCTGACGGTGCTGCTCGGAAGCCTTTCCGGGATCTCGATCCCCAAGCTGCTTATCGGCAGCTTCGTGCCCGGCTTGATCCTGAAGGTGGCGTTCGTCGTCTACATCATCCTTCGGGTCAAAATGAATCCCACTCTGGCGCCGAAGAGCGCAGCGAGCGTGCATCACGGTTGGGAAAAGCTGATGCCCTTCCTGAAGTACGTTCTGCCCATACTGCTGATTTTCGCAGCGGTCGTGACGTCGATGAGCGCCGGGTGGGCGACGCCGACGGAATCGGCCGCACTCGGCGCCTTCTGCACCATGGTGCTCACTGCGTGCTATGGCGTCCTCAGGCCACGGAACCTGGTTAGGGCACTGTTCGGCACCATAGAGATCTCCGGGATGATCCTGTTCATCATTTTCGGCGCCGTCACCTTCTCGCAATTGCTCAGTTTCTCGGGCGCGAGTGACGGCTTGGTGGGAGCCATCATGGCCCCTGATCTGTCTCCGTTGATGATCGTCGGCGCCATGATGGCCGTGCTTGTCCTGCTCGGATTCTTCGTCGATCAGGTGAGCATGATGTTGATCACCTTGCCGATTTTCATGCCGCTGGTTCAGAAGCTCGCGATCGACGATGTGTGGTTTGGCGTCATGTTTCTCGTTTGCATGCAGCTTGGCTTGTTGCTGCCTCCTCACGGCTTGCTGCTCATGACGATGCGAGGCGTGGCCCCGGCGGAAGTGAGCATGAACCAGATCTTCCGGGCGGTTACTCCCTATGTGTTCATGAGCGTGGTCTTGCTTTTCATTGTCTTCTTCACGCCTGAATTGGCGACCTGGCTCCCGACGTTACTGGTCCACTAATTGGCTCCAGCAAAAACGCCCAGCATGATGGCCGGGCGTCTTGGTGTCGGGTAGAGAAAGCGTGGCCTACGCCGCTTCCTTCTGCTCTTCCTTCTCGGCCGAGGGGCCGGAGTCCTGGCCCTTGGCGTTGGTGTCGCGCTCGACGAACTCGATCACCGCCATCGGGGCCGCGTCGCCGAAGCGATAGCCCTTGCGCAGGACGCGCAGGTAGCCGCCGTTGCGCTTGGCGTAACGCGGGCCGAGCGTGGTGAAGAGTTTGTCGGCGACGTAGGGATCGCGCAGGAAGCCGATGGCCTGGCGGCGGGCATGCAGACCGCCCTTCTTGCCGAGCGTCACCAGCTTCTCGACGATCGGACGAAGGTCCTTCGCCTTGTGCAAGGTGGTCGTTATCTGCTCGTGCTTGATGAGTGCGCCGGCGAGATTCATGAACATCGCCTTGCGATGCTCAGCCGTGCGGTGGAATTTCCGGCCGCGATTTGCGTGAC
>JBPYDO010000261.1:0-26713 GCA_051985755.1 Reyranella sp.
GCCACGCGCTGGCCGGCGTCGAAGCAGGCGAGGAACGCCAGCGGAAATCCGCCGGAAGATCCGGTGGTGACGATCACCCGCTCGGCCGGTACGTCGCAGCGGTAGGTCTCGCGATAATGGCGGGCGATGCGCTCACGCAGCTCCGGCAAGCCGAGGGCCGCGACGTAGCCGATGCGATCGGACCGCAGGGCGGCCTGGGCGGCATCGAGCGCGCCCTGCGGCGCCGGCGTGCTCGGCTGCCCGACCTCGAGATGGATGACCGTGTCGCCCGCCGCCTCCTTCTCGGCAGCGGCCGACATCACGTCCATGACAATAAAGGGATCGACCGCGACCGAACGCTTGGACGCGGTACGACGCGAAGAGCTGGGTGGCATCGACGCCCTGTCAGCCTCCGGAGGAGGCGATCAGCGCCAGGCCGGCGCCAGCCGGATCGTTGGCCGTGTTGCAGCGCTGCGCGGCGCTGCGGATGCCATCGGGACAGGCGATGGCGTTCATGAAGCCGCCGCGGCCGGCAAGGCGGGCTAGCGCCTGGGCGACGCTATGGTCGCGATCCATCGAGGCGCGGGCAACGGCACCGATTGCGTAGGCGGCCACGGGCGATCCGCCGCCGGCACCGGCGAACTTCACCTCGCCATTGCCGGGGTTGCCGATTACCAGCGGACTGACCGCGGTGCTGTTGGGCGTGATGGTGCCCAGCAGGAAGCCCATGCCGGGCACCATGATCCTGGCGCCAAACAATTGACCCATCGACAGGGCGCAAGCCGCGGCGCCACCTTTCTCGTCGATCACCGCCAGGCCGGAGATGCCGCCTGAATCGGTCGGCGCCGCGGCGCCCGGTACCGCCTGCCCTTGCCAACCGGCCAAGGCGTTGGCGCCGGCCATCGGTGCGGGCGCCACATAGACGCGAAATCCGCCATAGCTCTCCCCGGCGGGCGGGCTGGCTTGCGGGACGGTGCCGCGCAAGGTCGCCGTCGGCAGGTTGCCGCCGATCTGGGCCACCTGGTCGGACATCAGACGCGCCAGGCTGCCCTGAAAGAAGTCGGCGCCTCCCCTCTGGCGGATTCCACTTAGCGTGGCGGCGAGTTCGACTTGCGGCCAGCGATCGCCCTCGCCCAGCATGCCGCCCGTGCCGCGGCCAAAGACGCGCCGCGCCTCGCTATCCTCCATCAGCAAAGAGCCACCCGCCCGCATGTCGCGCGCCAGCGCGCGCGACACCGGCGCACCGAACCGCGCCAGCTTCTCGGCCGGGGCGACATCCATCTGCCATTGCGCCTGGCCATGGCGGATCTGCATCAGCGTGACGGCACGCACGCCGCCCGGCACGGAAACGGTCGTGCCTCTGATCGGTCCCGGCGCAGCGACCGGGCCGAACACGAAAGCCTCGCCCGCCTTCGTCTTGGAATCGTGCACAATGCAGACGCCCGACGCGCCGAGCCCGGCGGCCGAGGGCAGGGTCACAGCCATGGCGAAATACATCGCTACAGCCGCATCCGTGGCATTGCCGCCGGACTGCAGAATATCGCGGCCGACCTCGGCCGCCTGGCCCTCGTCGGCTGCCACGGCGGAGAACCTGGCGCCGAGCCTGAACAGTTCGCCGAATCCGGCTTTTCGCGAGGTCTCGCCGGTATTGAACTTCACGCTGCTGAGCGGCCGGCCCGCTTGGTCGGTCTCATTCTCGCCACAAGCCTCCAGCACACACGCGCCCAGCAAAAACGTGAAGAGCAGCGCCAAGCCGTGCAATTGACGCCGCGACGCTCTGTTCCTAGCCTGCCTCTGACCCGTGTTCTCCCTGCCCAAACCCATCGTTGCCCTCTACTTCCCCGCGCTGCTCGCGCTCGCGAGCATGGCGTTGCTGACCTTGGCGCCCACTGGTGCCGCGCTTGCGCAGCGTGGTCAACCGCTGCATCTCATCCGCGACGCCGAAATCGAGAACACCATCCGCACCTTCGTGATTCCGATCTGGCAGGCGGCAGGGCTCGATCCCGAGGCCGTGGAGATAGTGATCGTCCAAGACGGCGCCCTCAACGCCTTCGTGGCCGGCGGCCAGCGGATTTTCATCAACACCGGCCTCTTGATGCGCACCGAGCGGCCCAACCAGCTGATCGGCGTGCTGGCGCACGAATCCGGCCACATCGCCGGCGGC
Organism: Reyranella sp.; assembly: GCA_051985755.1. Taxonomy (GTDB): domain Bacteria; phylum Pseudomonadota; class Alphaproteobacteria; order Reyranellales; family Reyranellaceae; genus Reyranella. Next base: position 2,144 of record JBPYDO010000261.1, read on the forward strand.
CATCTGGCGCGGGCGCAGGAGGAGATGGGCAAGCTCTCGACCTTGCAGATCATCGAGATGGTGCTGGGCGCGGGCGCCATGGCGGCCGGCGCCCTGTCGCACGGCGGCGCAGGTCGAAGCGCAACCGGCCCAGGCGGCCAGATGGCGCCAGGGTCCCTGATGGACTATCTGCAGTACACGCAGACCCAGGAAGCCTCGGCCGACAATGCGGCCATCACATTCTTGGAGCGCGCCCACCAATCGCCCAAAGGGGCCGACGAATTCCTGCACATCCTGCAACGCCAGGAGCGCATGACGATGGGCTTCCAGATCCCTTATCTGCGAACCCATCCCCTGACGAGCGATCGCATCGCCAACTTCGACGAGGCGGTGGCACGGTCGCCCTATGCCAACGTTCCGGACTCGCCGCGCTTCATCGAGATGCACAAGCGCATGCTGGCCAAACTGTGGGGCTTCCTCGCCCCCGAAGTCGCCTTGCAGCACTATCCTGAAGGCGATCGGTCGGTCGCCGCGCGCTATGCGCGCGCCATCGCCCTCTATCGCACCGGTGGACTTGGCTCGGCCCTGTTGACCATCGACGGATTGCTGAAGGAGTCGCCGAACGATCCCTACTTCCATGAACTGCGCGGCCAGATGCTATACGAGAATGGCCGCATTGCCGAAGCCATCCCCTCCTACCGCCGCGCCGTGCAGCTGCTGCCCGGTTCGGGACTGATCAAGGTTGAATTCGCCAGTGCACTCATGGAGGCCAACAAACCGGACAACACCCAGGAAGCGCTGCGCAATCTCGAACTGGCGCGGCAGACCGAGTCCGACAATTTCGAATTGTGGCGGCTGATGGCGGTGGGCTATGCCCGCCTCAACAATGCCGGCATGACCTCCCTGGCGCGCGCCGAGATGTCGGTATTGCGCGGCGAGCGCGCCGCAGCGCAGGCCCATGCCGCGGCGGCCGTTCACCAGCTCACGCCCGGCACGCCCGCCTGGCAGCGCGCCCAAGACATCCAGGCCTACATCAACACGCGTCCGCGCAAGTAGTGAGCCCCCTCACGCCAATTACCCTCACCCGGAGTTTCGGAAAATGCGTTCCATCCTCGTGGTCTTCACAGCCGGTTTGGTCGCCGTCGGCGCGCTGATCGCTGCCCACGCGACTCCGCCTGCTCGCATCGCCCAGTCGGTGGCGCCCGCCCCGACCGGCGACAAGGCGCTTGGTCGCAGCATCCGGGACTACCTGATGGCCAACCCCGAGGTCCTGGTCGAAGCCATGCAGGAACTCGAGCGCAAGCAGGACAGCCAGCGCGATACGATGGCGCAGAAGGGCATCGCCGAACACCAGAAGGAGCTGCTGGGCGACCCCGAGAGCCCGGTCTCCGGCAATCCCAACGGCGACGTCACCGTCGTCGAGTTCAGCGACTACCAGTGTCCCTACTGCAAGCGCTCCTACGGCGCCATCAAGTCGGTGCTTGCAAAGGACGGCAAGGTCAAGCTGGTGCTGAAGGACCTGCCAATTCTGGGCGAGGCCTCGCGCATCGCCGCGCTCGCCGCCCTCGCGGCGCGCAACCAGCACAAGCACGAGCCGCTGCACAACGCGCTCATGGAGTTCAACGGCAAGCTCGACCGTGATCGCATCATGCAGATCGCCAGCTCGGTCGGCATCGATATCCAGCAGCTGCAGAAAGACATGGAGGATCCCAAGCTGAAGCAGATCCTCGACCGCAACATGGCGCTCGCTACGGCGCTCGGCGTGCGCGGTACGCCCGCCTTCGTGATCGGCAAGCAGTTCGTGCCGGGTGCCATCGACGCCGACACCCTGAAGGAGCTGATCGCGGACGCGCGCAAGGGCTAAAGCCGCCCTACTTCGTCAGCGTCGCCGAAACCCCCAGGAGTTGCACGAGATCGGGACCTGGGCTCAGGGTATTGAACTTCGCCAGCGCGAAGGGCGGATCGGGCTTGGCGTCGAGCGCGAGCGTGCCGCCATGCTCGACGAAACGTGCCACCGTATCGAGGTCCTTCGTCAGATCTTCGGTGATAAGCACGCCTGCGGGCTGATAGTGACGGATTTGGTCGGCCAGGTTTGCGCGCACGACGGCGACAGGCTGGCCCGAGTCGCTGGCTGCCGCCCGTAGCACGCGGGCCAGGAGGCTGTTGTCGGCCAGCGCCAGCCGCGCCGAAGCCAGCGCGATCTTTGAGCGCGAGACCGCAACAAAGTCGCCGCGCTCGAAAGCCTGCCAAAAGCCCTTGTCGGCACCCACCAGCTTCGCCGCGAAATCGAGCGTGCCCAGTTCGGCGCCGGCGAGCCGGCAGCTTTCGACGGCGACCGAGCCGGCCGCTTTGTCAGCCGCGCCAGTGCAATCGAGGCCAAGCCGCAGTTCCTTGAGGCCCAACGAGTCCAGCGCGGTGCGCAGGCGACGTGTTTCGGCGGCTTCCGCAGGCGGCGCCAGTACCAGGCCGATGACACGGACGCGCGAGCGACTGGCGTCGTCGCCGGCGTGCGACGTCTCCAGGGTGACGCTGCCCAGCGACAGGCCGTAGCGCTTGAAGGTTTCGCCGCTGAAGCCCGAAGCGCTCGCCTGCTCGACCGACACGCGGCCGAGCGGCGCGCCGGGAGTCCAGGCGGGCGACGACAGAGCACGCAGCATCGGGCGCATGTCGACGTCGCCCGCCGAGGCCTCGCTCATCCTGATCGACGCCGCTTTCGCACCACGCGGCGCGGCCGCGACACCGATTAAGGCGAGCTTGCCGATCCTGCCGTGCTGAAAGCCATCGATCATCATGGCGTCGGCGCCGATCGTGTCGCGCCCGCCGGGCAGCGTGTAGACGACGTTGGACTCTTCGAGATGTCGCACCGAAAGCGCCAAGCCGACCCGCGCTGCCACAGCCACGAACTGCAACGGGCTAACCGCCTTGGCCTCGTAGCGATCGAGGTCGACGTCTTCCATCGTCATCGACCCGACGGTCCAGCCGGCGCCGGTGACGCCGTCGGTGAAGCGCGCATCCTCGAGCACGACCCGCCCGGCATGCAGCGGATCGCCGGGGCGGAAGGCGAATGCATTGAGGTGGCCGCGCAGCAGCTTACCGAGCGGCAGCCAGAGCCCCGAAGCCTGCCAGCGTCGCGCACGGAAGTCGCCCTGGTAGGTCGAATGGAGGTCGCGAAGCGTGACGCGGCGCTCCGGCAGGCCGACTTCGACGCTGCCGACGGTGATCTGCCCGGTGCGCTCGAGCGCCGTCTTGATCCGGCCGGCGAGGAACCTTTCCGCCTCGGGCAGGGCCGCAATCGCCGCGACGACCGCGACGATCAGTCCGGCCGCAACGATTGCCTTCCATCTCATGGCTCGGCGTCGGGCTGCTTGGCGGGCTGGGCCGCATCGAAGGCCGGATGCTTCATGCAGGTGTCGAAGATGCGCTGGATGGTGGGATAGCGTTTCATGTCGACCTTGAACCGGCCGGCGTTGAACACCTGCGGCACCAGGCAGAGATCGGCCATGGTCGGCGTATTGCCGTGGCTATAGGCCCCGGTTCGGCGATCCTTGGCGATCGAGGCCTCGTAGGCGGCAAACCCTGTCTCGATCCAGTGGCGCGACCAGGCGAAGGTGGCGTCCTCGCTCTGACCGTACTTTTCCTTCAGATAACTCATCACCCGCAGGTTCTGGATCGGATGGATATCGGCGGTCGCGATCAGCGCCAGCGAGCGCACCCGCGCCCGCCCGACGGCATCCTTCGGCAGGAGCGGCGGCTCGGGATGGATCTCCTCGAGATATTCCAGGATGGCGAGCGACTGGGTCAGCACGTCGCCCGAGTCGAGCACCAAGGTCGGGACCAGCTTCTGCGGATTGAGGGCGACGTAGTCCGGCGCCAGGTGCTCGCCCTTGCGCAGGTGGCGCGAGGCGTGCTCGACCGAGATGCCCTTGAGGTTGAGCGCGATGCGCACGCGAAACGCCGCCGAGGAGCGGAAATAGCCGATCAGTTTCATGCCGGGCCTCCCGCCGGTGTTATAGCCGATCAGGGCGGCGTGTACTTCACTACCTTCTGGTCGATGGCACCGAAGATCGAGTGCCCCTCGCGATCGAACATCTCGATGCGGATCTGGTCGCCGAACTTCATGAAGGGCGTAAGCGGCTTGCCGCCGTCGATCGTCTCGCGCACGCGCCGCTCGGCGATGCAGGAACAGCCGGCCGAGGAATCGCGGTTGGCCACCGTGCCCGAGCCGACGACCGTACCCGCCTCGAGGTGCCGCGTGCGCGCCGCGTGGGCGATCAACTGGCCGAAATCGAAAGTGAGGTCGGTGGCGGCGTTGGGATGGCCGAACTCCCTGCCGTTCAAGGTCGAGATCAGCGGCAGGCTGAGCTTGGCGCCGTCCCAGGCCTCGCCGAGCTCGTCCGGCGTCACGGCGACCGGCGCAAAAGCGGTCGCCGGCTTGCCGTGGAAGAAGCCGAAGCCCTTGGCGAGCTCGGTGACGATCACGTTGCGCAGGGAGACGTCGTTCAGGATCGTCACCAGCCTGATGTGCCGGCGCGCCGCAGCGGGCGAAATCCCCATCGGGACGTCATCGACGATCACGCCGATCTCGCCTTCGAAGTCGATTCCCCAGGCCTCGTCCTCCATTTCGATCTCGTCGTTGGGGCCGACGAAGGAGTCGGAGCCGCCCTGGTACATCAGCGGATCGGTCCAGAAGCTGGGCGGCATTTCCACGCCGCGCGCCTTGCGCACCAGCTCGACGTGCACGACGTAGGCCGAGCCATCGGCCCACTGATAGGCGCGCGGCAGGGGCGCCGCGAGGGCGCCGGTGTCGAGTTCGAAGGTGCCCGGCGCCTTGTCGTCGCGCAACAGTTCGGCAAGCTTGGTCAACCGGGGCGCGAGCCGCCCCCAATTGTCCAATGCCTTCTGCAGGGTGGGCGCTACGGTGGCGGCGCGCGCCGCGCGCGTCAGCTCGCGGTTGACCACGATCAGCGTGCCGTCGCGGCCGCCTTCCTTCAGGGACGCCAGTTTCATGGGCCGCCTACTCCGCGGCCTGTTTCAACTCCTGCGGCCGCCACGAATCCACGTAGCCCTCGAACTCGACGCCGGCCGGCATGGCCGCGACGTCGATCGCATCGCGCGTATCGACCATCACGGCGACCTCGTCGGTCTCCTTCTTGCCGCCGGCCTCCGCTGGCCGCGTCGCGGCGGCCAATGCCTTGGGATGCGGGCCGTGGGTGAAGCCTGACGGATGCACCGTCAGCATGCCGGGATGGATGTTGTCGCGGCTGAAGAAGCTGCCCTTGTGGTAGAAGATGATCTCCTCGAAGTCGTCGTTGTTGTGGAAGAACGGCAGCCTGAGGGCTTCGGGGTCGCTTTCCAGCGGTCGCGGCACGAAGGTGCAGACGACGAAGCGCCCGGCCATGAAGGTCGTATGCACCGACGGCGGCAGGTGCACGCGATGGCTCATGATCGGCCTGAGATCCCGCCAGTTGATGCGCACGACCGAGAGATCGCCGTGCCATCCCACGGCATCGAGCGGATTGAAGGGGAAGGTCACGGTCGAAAGCGCATTGCGCCGCTTGACCGATACCTTCCAGGTGCGCTCGTCCTGCTGGGCCGTGAAAGCCTCGTCGAGGCGCGGCGTGTCGAGCATCGCCGGATCGAAAGGCGCGTGCCGGCCGGTCACGCCCCTGTCGGGCAGGGTGAAGTGGTCGTTGGTCGCCTCGATCATCAGCGACAGCGTGGCGGCGGTCGGCGCCAGCCGCCACATCGTGCCGCGCGGAATGATGATGTAGTCGCCATCGCGATATTGCAGGTGCCCGTAGTCGCAGAAGAGATCGCCCGCCCCTTCATGCACGAACAGCAGCTGATCGCCGTCGCTGTTGCGCGCCAGCTCGGCCATCGGCTGCTCGAGGCGCCACATGCGCATCTGCAGGTGCGGGTTGCTCATCACCATCTGCGCCGTCCACGGGCTCGACTTGGCGGTCGCGAGCTTGCCGAGGTCCAGCGCGCGCGGGCGGATCGGCCCGTCGAAGGCCACCCAGTCGGTCGGCTTGTGCCTGTGATGGAACTGCGCCGACGGGCCGAAGAAGCCCTCCTTGCTGATTTCGCGCTCGTAGGTGCCCGCCGGCAGGCGCACATGCGCCTGGCGCGAGGCCGTGCCCTCGACCTGACGCAGCGGAATCCAGTTCTTGGCCATGCTTCCCTCCTGGTGCCTTCTCAAGCCTTCAACACGCCGCGCCGGATCTGGTCGAGCTCGATTGATTCGAACAGGGCGCGGAAATTGCCCTCGCCGAAGCCCTCGTTGCCGCGGCGCTGGATGATCTCGAAGAAAATCGGGCCGATCACGGTCTGGGTGAAGATCTGCAGCAGGAGGCCTCCGCCTGTGGTCGGCGCACCGTCGACCAGGATGCGGTCGGCGGCGAGCCGCGTCAGGTCCTCGCCGTGCCCGGGCAGGCGGCTGTCGACCTGCTCGTAGTAGGTATCCGGTACGCTCTGAAAGGGAACACCCTTGCCTCTCAGTGTCTCGACCGACTGGTAGATGTCAGCGGTGCCGAGCGCGATGTGCTGGATGCCTTCGCCGTGATAGGCCGACAGGTACTCCTGGATCTGTGACTTGTCGTCGGTGCTTTCGTTGATCGGGATGCGGATCTTGCCGCACGGGCTGGTCATGGCCCGCGATTTCAGGCCGGTGAGCTTGCCCTCGATGTCGAAGTAGCGGATCTCCCTGAAATTGAACAGCCGCTGGTAGAAATCGGCCCATTCGTCCATGCGGCCGCGGTGCACGTTGTGGGTGAGGTGGTCGATGTAGGTGAGGCCGACGCCAGCCGGGTGACGCTCCACTCCAGGCAGGAACTCAAAGTCGACGTCGTAGATGCTGCCTTTCGCCCCGTAGCGGTCGACCAGATAGATCAGCGAATCGCCGATGCCCTTGATCGCCGGGATGTTGAGCTCCATCGGCCCGACCTTGCCTTCGACGCCCCAGGCGCCGAGCGACAGCGCCCGCTTGTAGGCGCGGGCCGCGTTCTTCACCCGGAAGGCGATGGCGCACACACTCGGCCCGTGGACGCGGGCGAAGCCCTGGGCGAAGCTCTCGGGCTCGCCGTTGACGACAAAGTTCACGTCGCCCTGACGGAAGAGCGAGACGTCCTTGGAGCGGTGGCGCGCCACCCGCACGAAGCCCATGCTTTCGAACAGGGCGGCCAGCGCCGCGGGATCGGGAGCGGTGTATTCGACGAATTCGAAGCCGTCGGTGCCCATGGGGTTGAGGGGATCGGCCTCGAGGGGCTTGGGGTCGGTGACGGTGGCCATGGCTCGACCTCGCGATTGACCGTCCGAAATTGACGGAAGCCGGAATTAGTTTCATATGTAACTATCATGCCCAAGCCTTTGCAAGCCCTCGAACTGGAGAAATTTCTTCCCTACCGCCTCTCCGTGCTGGCCCAGCTGGTGAGCGAATCGCTGCACGATCTCTACGCCGGGCCCTTCCATCTTACGGTGACGCAGTGGCGGGTGATGGCGGCGCTCGGCCGGTTCGCCCCGCTGACGGCATCCCAGGTAAGTAAACGCATCGTCATGGATAAGGTGGCGGTGAGCCGGGCGGTGGCCGACCTGACAAAGCGCGGCCTGGTCGAGCGGGCGACCGATCGGCAGGACCGCCGGCGCGCCTCGCTGAGACTGAGCGTCCGCGGCCGGGCCATGCACGCCCGGATCGTGCCGATCGCCCTCGATTACGAAGCCCGCCTGTGGCGCGCGCTGAATGCCCGGGAGCGCCGCGACTTCGCCGGCCTCGCCGATCGCCTGTTCGCCCACGCCGCTGCCCTGAGATCGGACCGCGTCGTCCGCTAAGTCCCGATCTTGTGGACAAGAGTCGCCATGCTATAACCGCCGCGACTTGCAGGGAGGCAGACTTGGCCGCGAAGGCCGCCCGTCGCACGCCGGCCAAGAAGCCGGTGCTGGTATTGAACGGGCCCAATCTCAACATGCTGGGCAAGCGGCAACCGGACATCTACGGCCGCGAGACCCTGGCCGACGTGGAGAAGGCCTGCCGGGCCGAGGCGCAGCGCCTCGGGCTCGCCGTCGAATTCGCCCAGACCAACCATGAGGGGGCGCTGGTCGATATCATCCAGGCGGCGCGCGAAAAAAACTGCGGCATCGTCATCAATGCCGGCGCCTACACGCACACCTCGGTGGCCTTGCTCGATGCGCTGAACGCCGCGGATTTGCCGACCGTCGAGGTGCATATCTCCAACATCTACCGGCGTGAAAGCTTCCGCCATCGTTCGTATATAAGTCCGGCGGCGGTCGGGGTGATCGCCGGGCTGGGCATACAGGGCTATCTTCTGGCCCTGCAGGCGCTGGCGCGCATCGTCGTCCGCTGAAGTCATCCGGGAGCGTCGTCGATGGCCAAGTTCGAGATGGATACGGAATTCATCCGCAAGCTGGCGGCGCTTCTTCATGAGACCCAGCTCGGCGAGATCGAGATGGCCGAGGGCGATCGGCGCATCCGCGTGGCGCGTCCTGCCGCGGCGGCGGCGCCCACCGTTATCCACGCCAACCCCGCCGCCGCGTCAGCCGGCGCAAAGGCGGCTGCGGGTCCGGCGGCCGACGATGCGGCGAACCATGCCGGCGCCGTCAAATCGCCGATGGTCGGCACGGCCTATCTCTCGCCGGAGCCCGGCAAGCCGGTATTCGTCCATGTCGGCGACAAGGTGACGGCCGGCCAGACCTTGCTGATCATCGAGGCGATGAAGACCTTCAATCCGATCAAGGCACCAAAGGCCGGCACCGTGGCGCAGATCCTGATCGACAATGCGCAACCGGTGGAGTTCGGCCAGCCGCTGATGATCGTCGTCTAGAGACCGCGAACGATGTTCGAAAAGGTCTTGATCGCCAACCGCGGCGAGATCGCCCTGCGCATCCACCGGGCCTGCCGCGAGATGGGCATCCAGACCGTGGCCGTCCACTCGACCGCCGACAGCGACGCCATGCACGTGCGGCTGGCCGACGAATCGGTGTGCATCGGCCCGCCGCCGGCGCGCGACAGCTACCTCAATATCCCGGCGATCCTGTCGGCGGCGACCATCGCCGGCGCCGACGCCATCCATCCCGGCTACGGCTTCCTGTCGGAGAACGCCCGCTTCGCCGAGGCCGTCGAGGCGCACGGCTTCACCTTCATCGGACCGACGCCCAAGCACATCGCCATGATGGGCGACAAGATCGTGGCCAAGCAGACGGCGCGCGAGCTCGGCTTGCCGCTGGTGCCGGGCTCGCCCGGACCGGTCGGCTCGCTCGACGAGGTGGTGACGACAGCCGGCAAGATCGGCTGGCCGGTTCTGATCAAGGCGGTGGCGGGCGGCGGCGGGCGCGGCATGAAGGTCGTCGAGGCCGCCGATGCCGCCGCCGAAGCGCTCGCCCTCGCCAAGCGGGAGGCCAAGGCCTCTTTCAACAACGACGCCGTGTACGTCGAGAAATATCTCGGCCATCCGCGCCACATCGAGATCCAGGTGCTGGGCGACGGCCGGGGAGCCGGCGTGCATCTCGGCGAGCGCGACTGCTCGCTGCAGCGGCGCCACCAGAAGGTGCTTGAGGAGGCGCCATCGCCGGCGCTCAATGCCCAGCAGCGCGAGCGCATCGGCGAGCTGGCGGCGGCGGCGATCCGCAGCCTCCAGTATCGCGGCGCCGGGACGCTGGAATTCCTCCACCAGGACGGCGAGTTCTACTTCATCGAGATGAACACCCGCCTGCAGGTCGAGCATCCGATCACCGAGGCCGTAACCGGCATCGACCTGGTGCGCGAGCAGATTCGCATCGCCGCCGGCGGCGAGCTCGGCTTCAGCCAGGAGGACATCGTCGTCCAGGGCCACGCCATCGAATGCCGGATCAACGCCGAGAATCCCGAATCCTTCACGCCCAACCCCGGCCGCGTCGCCGACTATCATCCGCCCGGCGGGCTGGGCGTGCGCGTCGACTCGGGCCTGTACTCGGGCTACGTCATCCCGCCGTACTATGACTCCATGGTCGCCAAGCTGATCGTGAGCGGCACGACGCGCAATGAGTGCCTGATGCGGCTGCGCCGCTCGCTCGAGGAGTTCGTCATCGGCGGCATCGATACGACCATCCCGCTGCACCAACGCATCATCCACGAGCAGTCCTTCATCGACGGCAGCTACGACATCCATTGGCTGGAGAAGCTGGTCGGCCTGAAGAAGTAGCGGCGCCATGCTGGAGATCACGCCCGACCTCCTGCTGCAAGCCTATCGCATCGGCGTCTTTCCCATGGGCGAGCGCCGCGACGACCCCAAGCTCTACTGGCTCGACCCGCGGCTGCGCGCCGTGCTGCCGCTCGATGGCTTCCACCTGCCGCGCCGACTGGCGCGGACCGTCCGGTCCGGACAGTTCGAGGTGGCCGCCGACCGGGATTTCGCCCAGGTGCTGCGCGCCTGCGCCGAGCCCAGGCCCGGCCACCCGGAGAGCTGGATCAACGAGCCGATCGTCGAGCTCTACAGCGAGCTGCACCGGCGCGGCAACGCCCACTCGGTCGAATGCTGGCACGAGGGCCGCATGGTGGGCGGCCTCTACGGCGTGTCGGTGGGGGCGGCGTTCTTCGGCGAGAGCATGTTCAGTCGCGAGCGCGACGCTTCAAAGGTGGCGCTGGTCCATCTCGTGGCCCGCCTGATCAAGGGTGGCTTCCGTCTGCTGGACTGCCAGTTCATGACCGAGCACTTGAAGAGCTTCGGCGCGATCGAAATCCCGCGCGAGGAGTTCCGCATCCAGCTCGCCGAGGCGGTGGCCGCGCCGGCGACGTTTCAGCGCGAGCTCGGCGAGGATCCCTGCGCCATCTTGCAGGCCAGCACGCGCACGTCGTAGACGCCGTCGTCCAGGGCAGAGAGCGACGGCGTGGAGGCGAACATCCAGCCGGCGAACAGCTTCTGCTCGGGCTGGCCCGGCTTGTGATCGACAATCGTGAGATAGGCGGCCGATTCCGGCGGCGCGTCCGGGGTATTGACCAGGCAGTCGCCGACGGTGATCTCGAGCGTGCCGAAGCGCGTCGCCTCTCCGACCGGGGCGACGAAGCGCCGGGTGCGCGCCGTCACCTTGTCGAGCCCCTGCAATTCGGCAACGCGCCGCCCTGGCCCGTCAGGAATTGGGCGCAGCGTCGCGCTGTCGGATTGGCTGGCCGTGGAGGTCGCAGGCGGAGGAGCCGGGGCCGGCGCAGCCGGCGTCTGGGCCGCGGCGACGCCGATCAACAGGCCGAGCGCAACCGCTGCTGCCAGGCTGCCCGCGGCAGGGGCGAGGACCCGCCTCACTTCTTCTTGGCGTAGGGCGTGTCCAATCCGTCGATCAGCTCGTGCAGCGCCGCCTTGATCTGCTTGGCATCGCATCCCATCAGAACTCCGTCCTCGAGCGCGTCGGCGCAGAGGGTTTCGATCTCGCGGATGTTCTGGTTGAGCACTTTGATCTTTTCGAGGCAGGAAACCGGCTTGCCGTCGGTCTGCCGCCAGACCGGCGGGGCCTTGGACGATTCTTTGGCAGTGCGTGCGCTCATCACTTCTGTCCCGACTTCTGTTCGCCCTTCTCCTCGGACTTCGACTTCGTGCCACCGAACATGAACTTGGCGAGCAGTTCGGTGAAGGAGATGGCGTCCTGTGTGTTGGCGATCTCGCCGCCCGGCTTGATCATCTGCTCGTCGGCGCCCGGATCGAGCACGATCACCATGCCGCCCAGCAGTGACTCGCTCACGACCTTGGCATTGGTGTCGACCGGCAACATGACACCGGCTGCCAGGGCCATGTGAACCACCGCCTGGAAGGTCTTGCGGTCGAGATCGATGGCGGTGACGGTGCCCACTTTGACACCGCTCAAAGTGATATCGGAACCGCGCTTCAGTCCGTCAACCCGTCCGAAGCGTGCAACGAGCTCATAGCCGTTGGGCGCGGAGCGGTCGGACTTGGCGAAAGCATAGAAAACGAACAGTGCGGCCACGACCAGCACCAGCCCACCCACGATCGTTTCGACGATATTGCGCCCCACTAGCCTTCTCCCGCTGTCGCTTGAGTCAATTCCGCCTCAGCCGGGACGCCACGCCTCGTAAGGCGGCTTCGGCTTGTCAGCGGCCGGCAGCAGAGTCGAACCGGGCGGCCGGTAGGCGAGGCCTGTGCCGGTGAGATTGCGCTCATGCTCCTTCTGCCATGGCCGGCGCGGCAGGCCTCCGGAGGGTGGCGGCGTGCTGCTGGTGTAGTGCAGCCAGCCGTGCCAATCGGGCGGCACGCGCGAGGCCTCGACTTCGCCGTTGTAGATCACCCAGCGCTTGCGCCGGCGTCCGGCGATCACGCGCTTTTCCTGGTAGTAGCGATTGCCCTCGGTGTCGATGCCGACCAGTTCGCCGCGCAATTTGGTGAAGAGCCAAGTGCCGATCGTCATTCAATAACTCTCTCGCCACACGCACCGCGCTTGTACGCGTGCCCTTCATGGCGTGCAACGCGACGCATGTTCGACGGATGATCTGGATCGTTCGTAGTCATGCGATCGGCACGCTTTTCGATGCTGTTGCGCTCTTGCATCATCTAGTACCATCAACACATCGATCTACAAAATGTAGTTGCGCGCACAAGATTTTGTAATTTAGTATCACGAGGTGCCCATATCTGCGTGCTCGCCAACAAGAGAGCACATCCCGCGACAGGGAACAAATGACGGGAGTTGGGCACGGGGGACCGTCGATGCGTTTTGAGCGTTGGTACACGCGAGCTGGAAGATCGCCATTCGAGGGAATGGCGTTTCGCGTTGCCGATTCCGAGATTCGCAATCCCGACGGAGCACCGGTCTTTCATCAGACGGCGATCGACGTACCCGCCGCTTGGTCGCAAGTAGCGACCGACATTCTCGCGCAAAAGTATTTTCGTCGCGCCGGCGTCCCCGCCCGACTGCAGAAGGTCGAGGAGTCGGACGTGCCGCCTTGGCTGTGGCGGTCGGTCGCCGATGAAGCGGCGCTCGCGGCGCTGCCGGCCGCCGACCGCTACGGCGGCGAGACCAGCGCGCGCCAGGTGTTCCATCGCATGGCCGGCACCTGGGCCTACTGGGGATGGAAGGGCGGCTACTTCGACAGCGAGCAGGATGCGCGCGCCTTCTACGACGAGATCTGCTGCATGCTGGCGGCGCAGATCGCAGCGCCCAACTCGCCGCAATGGTTCAACACCGGCCTGCACTGGGCCTACGGCATCGACGGACCGGGGCAAGGCCACTGGTATGTCGATCACCGGGACGGCACGGCCTATCTATCGGAGTCGGCCTACGAACGGCCTCAGCCTCACGCCTGCTTCATCCAGAGCGTCAGCGACGATCTGGTAAACGAGGGTGGCATCATGGATCTGTGGGTCCGTGAGGCGCGTCTCTTCAAGTATGGCTCCGGCACTGGCTCGAACTTCTCCTGCCTGCGCGGTGAAGGCGAGCCGCTGTCCGGCGGCGGACGTTCCTCGGGCCTGATGTCCTTCCTCAAGATCGGTGATCGCGCGGCGGGCGCCATCAAGTCCGGCGGCACGACGCGCCGCGCGGCCAAGATGGTCTCGGTCGACATCGACCATCCCGACGTCGAGGACTTCATCGCCTGGAAGATGCTGGAGGAGCAGAAGGTCGCGGCGCTCGTCGCGGGCTCGCGGCTGGCGAAACGGCATCTCAATGCAGTAATGAAGGCCTGCGTCGAAGCCGAACACTTCGGCGAAGCAGCTTTCGATCCCAAGCGAAACGCCAAGCTGCGGCGCGAGATCGTCGCGGCGCGACGCGCCGAGTTGCCCGAGAACTACATCCAGCGCGTCATCCAGTTCGCCCACCAGGGCTACCGGCACATCGAGTTCCCGGCCTTCGACATCGATTGGGACTCGGAGGCTTACGCCACCGTCGCCGGGCAGAACGCCAACAACTCCGTCCGGGTGACCGACGCCTTCCTGCGGGCCGTCGAGGCGGACCGCGACTGGGCATTGACCGAACGCACGACCGGCAAGGTCGCCCGCGCGGTTTCTGCGCCGGCCCTGTGGGATCGCATCGCCGAGGCGGCTTGGCATTCCGCCGACCCCGGCGTGCAGTTCGATACCACCATCAACGACTGGCACACCTGCCCCGAGTCGGGACGGATCAACGCCTCCAATCCGTGCTCGGAGTACATGTTCCTCGACGACACGGCGTGCAATCTCGCTTCGCTGAACCTCATCAGATTCCGGCGCGACGACAGCACGGTCGACACCGAGGCGCTTGCCCACGCAGCGCGGCTCTGGACGGTTGTGCTCGAGATCTCAGTCATGATGGCGCAGTACCCCTCGCGCCGCATCGCCGAGCTCTCGTGGCGCTACCGCACCCTGGGCCTGGGCTATGCCAATCTCGGCGCGCTGTTGATGGCCTCGGGCCTGGGCTACGATTCGCCACAGGGCCGCGCCATCGCCGCCTCGCTCGCCGCCCTCATGACCGGTACCGCCTATGCCACCTCGGCCGAGATGGCCAAGCTGATGGGCGCCTTCCCCGGCTATGCCGCCAATCGCGAGGCGATGCTGCGGGTAATCCGCAACCATCGCCGCGCCGCCCAGGGCGAAGGCGCCCACTATGAGCGCCTGGCGATCCATCCGGTCGCCCTCGATGCCGACAATTGCCCCGACCCCGCCCTGGTGGCCGCGGCGCGCCAGGCCTGGGAGCGCGCCCTGGGGCTGGGTGAGCAGCACGGTTTCCGCAATGCCCAGGTCTCGGTGATCGCGCCGACCGGCACGATCGGCCTGGTGATGGACTGCGACACCACCGGCATCGAACCCGACTTCGCCCTGGTCAAGTTCAAGAAGCTGGCGGGCGGCGGCTACTTCAAGATCATCAATCAAACCGTGCCACTGGCACTGCGGACGCTGGGCTATGACGAGGCGGCGACGGCCCGCATCGTTGCCCATGCGGTGGGCCATGGCAGCCTTAAAGCGGCGCCGGCGATCAACCACGACACGCTGGCGACGCGCGGCTTCGATGCCGACGCGATCGAGCGGATCGAGAAGGCGCTCGCCACGGCCTTCGACCTTCGCTTCGCCTTCTCGCGCCATACGCTGGGTGATGCTTTCTGTCGCGACGTGCTGGCGCTCGATGATGCGGCACTGGCCGATCCGCAACTCGACCTGCTGGCGCGTCTCGGTTTCTCCAAGAGCGACATCGCGGCGGCGAACCTTCATGCCTGCGGTACGTTGTCGATCGAGGGTGCGCCTGACATCAAGCCGGAGCATCTCGCGGTTTTCGATTGTGCGAATCCCTGTGGACGAGATGGCACGCGATGCTTGTCTACAGAGAGTCATATACGCATGATGGCTGCAGCTCAGCCTTTCATCTCGGGCGCGATCTCTAAGACCATCAACATGCCCAATGCCGCTACGGTTGAGGATTGCCGCAAGGCCTACGAAATGTCGTGGAGGCTTGGCTTGAAGGCCAATGCGCTCTATCGCGACGGATCCAAGCTCTCGCAGCCGCTGTCGGCCCTGGCGCTCGGCGACGAAGCGGCGGCCAACGACGATCTCGCCGAGTTGCCGCCTGCCCAGCGTGCACCGATCATCGCCGAGCGCATCGTCGAGCGGATCGTCGAGCGCGAGGTGCGGCGCGGTCGCGAACGCCTGCCGCAACGCCGCAAGGGCTATACCCAGAAGGCGGTGGTCGGCGGACACAAGGTCTATTTGCGCACCGGCGAGTACGAAGACGGCCGGGTCGGCGAGATATTTGTCGACATGCACAAAGAGGGTGCGGCCTTCCGCAGCCTGATGAACAACTTCGCTATCGCGATCTCGATTGGCCTGCAGTACGGCGTGCCGCTCGACGAATTCGTCGAGGCCTATACCTTCACCCGTTTCGAGCCGTCTGGACTGGTCGAGGGCAACGACGCCATCAAGATGTCGACCTCGGTGCTCGACTACATTTTCCGCGAACTGGCCATTTCGTATCTTGCCCGCAACGACCTCGCGCATGTCGCGGAAGCCGACCTTCGCCCCGACGGCGTCGGCCGCGGCGAAATCGAGGGCGAGCTGCCGGCCGGCGGCACGGAGGCCGCCGAGGCGGCCGCGGCGGCGGTGACCCGCATCGCCAGCGTTGGATATGCGCGCAGCAATCTCTATGTCTTGAATGGCCGGGCGGCCGGTCCTGTCGCGATCGCCTCCGAAGCGATCGCCGACGCCGGCGCCCAGCCGATCGGAATGACGGACGGCACAGCCGTCGCTTCGGCGCACATCGCCAAGGCGGCCGCCGTCGACGTCGCCACCGGAGGGACGTCCTCTCCTGGCCCGGGACTCGCCCATGCGGCGAGGCTCAAGGGCTTCGAAGGGGATGCCTGTCCGGAGTGCGGCAACTTCACCATGGTCCGCAATGGGACGTGCCTAAAGTGCACGACCTGCGGCGGCACCACGGGCTGCAGTTGAGCATGGCGACGCAGCGTACCCGCGTACCCCGGGGCCCTCACGGTTGGGGACCTCAAAGGCTAACCATAGGAGACAGTTATGGCTGCTAAGAAAAAGGCTGCTAAGAAGAAGGCTGCTAAGAAGAAGAAGCAGTAAATAGGAAAGGGCGTAGGCCAAAGGTCATTACTTTGGCCCCTCTAACCAACGCCTTTCGGCTTCCGCGTGGGCGCCCTCATGGCCCCACCGGAAGCCACCTTCAAAATTTGCGCATTTAAGCCAATGCAGCGCCCTCGCTTATCGAGGGTGGAAAGGCGAAACTCTTGCAAGAGTCCGGCGACCACGGTCTGCCGGACCTTTTTTTGCCTGCCCTAGCACGAGTGGGACGCCGCGCTGCGAATTGGACGCCCCTTTGCTGTCTTGATTCGCGCTATGCTTCCTACATGCCTGACGACACCCCGACCATCGGCCTGCGTATCGTCGATACCCTGGCCGCCCTGGACGAGGCGCAGTGGGACGCCTGTGCGCTCGCGCCAGGCGCTGCCGGCAACCCCTTCCTCAGCTACCGCTTTCTGAAGGCGCTGGAGGATTCCAAGTCGGTCGGCCGCCGCACAGGCTGGCAACCGCAGTATCTCGTCGCCGAGAGCTCCGACGGAACGCTGCAGGGAGCGGTGCCGCTCTATATGAAGGGCCACAGCCAGGGTGAATATGTCTTCGACCATGGCTGGGCGCAGGCGCTGGAACGCGCCGGCGGCCGCTACTATCCCAAGCTTCAGGCGGCGATCCCCTTCACGCCGGTCCCCGGCCCACGCCTGTTCGCCCGTCCCGGCCCACTCGCCGAGCCGGTGCGCAACGCCATGATCGACATGCTGGCCAAGATCGCGGACGACAACGGGATCAGCTCGGTGCACGCCACCTACTGCAGCGAGGCCGACTGGAAGCGCTTCGGCGCACGCGGCTGGCTGCTGCGGCTGGGCCGGCAGTATCACTGGCAAAACGAAGGCTACGGCTCGTTCGACGATTTCCTGGCGGCGCTCTCGTCACGCAAGCGCAAGGCGATCCGCAAGGAGCGCGAATCGGTGCGCCGCGAGGGCCTGGTGCTGCGCGCCCTGACGGGACCCGACATCAAGCCCCGGCACTGGGACGCCTTCTTCGCCTTCTACATGGATACCGGCGGACGCAAATGGGGATCGCCCTACCTCACGCGGCCGTTCTTCGACATCCTGGGCCGCAGCATGGCCGACAAGGTCGTGCTGATCATGGCGGAGGCCGAGGGCCGCCCGGTCGGCGGTGCACTCAATCTCGTGGGCGACGACACGATATACGGCCGCTATTGGGGTTGCCTCGAGAGCCACGCCTTCCTGCACTTCGAGGCCTGCTATTACCAGGCGATCGACTACGCCATCGCCCATGGGCTGCAGCGCGTCGAGGCGGGCGCCCAGGGCGACCACAAGATCCAGCGCGGCTACCTGCCGGTGCCGACCTTCTCCGCCCACTGGCTCGTCGATGCCGGCTTCCGCCGCGCAGTCGACGATTTCCTCAAGCGCGAACGGCCGGCCGTCGAGCAGGAAATCGCCGCGTTGATGGAGTATTCGCCGTTCCGCAAGGCCAACGAACAGTGACGCGCCGGCGTCAGCCTTTGCCCACCCACAGGACGCCGAAAAAGAAGATCACGAAGAACACCAGCTCGTCCGTCATGCCGAGCGGCGCCTGCCATTTGGTGTGGTCGAGGATGTAGATCGCCACCCAGAACACCGCGGTGGCGAGCACCGCGGCGCGGAAGGCGACCCAGAGCGGCCGGAACGCCTTCACTCAGCCAGCACAGGTTCCTGGCTAGCCGGCGGAAGGGCGCCGCGCTCGGGTGGCAGGAAGGTGAAGACGAGCCTGCGTGCATCCCCCTCGCCCTCGACGTCGACGCGGACCGTGCCGCCGCCGTTGGCGAGCTTACCGAACAGCACTTCTTCGGCGAGTGGCTTCTTGAGGTGCTCCTGGATGACGCGGGCCAGCGGCCGGGCGCCGAACGTGCGGTCGTAGCCCTTCTCCGCCAGCCACCGACGGGCGCCGTCGCTGAGCTCGATGAAGACCTTGCGATCGGCGAGCTGGACCTCGAGCTCCGCCACGAACTTGTCCACCACCTTGCCCATGCTCTCCGGACCAAGGTTGGCGAACTTGATGACGGCGTCGAGCCGATTGCGGAATTCCGGCGCGAACAGCCGGTTGATCGCGTCGTCGTCCTCGTCATGCCGCGCCTCGCGGCCGAAGCCCATCGCCGGCTTGGCGATATCGGCGGCGCCGGCGTTGGTGGTCATGCACAGGATGACGTTGCGAAAATCGACTGTCTTGCCGTTGTGATCGGTGAGCTTGCCGTGGTCCATCACCTGTAACAGGATGTTGAACAGATCCGGGTGAGCTTTCTCGATCTCGTCGAGCAGGATTACGCAATGCGGATGCTGGTTGACCTGGTCGGTCAAGAGCCCGCCCTGGTCGAAGCCGACATAGCCCGGCGGCGCGCCGATCAGGCGCGAGACCGAGTGGCGCTCCATGTATTCCGACATGTCGAACCGGATCAGCTCGAGCCCCAGCAGGCGGGCGAGCTGGCGCGTGACCTCGGTCTTGCCGACGCCGGTCGGGCCGGCCAGCAGGTAGGAGCCGATCGGCTTCTCGGGGGCCCGCAGGCCCGCCCGGGCGAGCTTGATGGCGGCGGCGAGCTGGCCAATCGCCTTGTCCTGGCCGAACACGACCGTCTTGAGGTCGCGCTCGATGTTGCGCAGGAGCTCGGTGTCGTCCTTGGAGACGCTCTTGGGCGGGATGCGCGCGATCTTGGCGACGATCTCCTCGATGTCGGGCACGTCGATCGTCGACTTGCGCTGCTCCTGCGGCCTGAGCATCTGCGCGGCGCCGACCTCGTCGATCACGTCGATCGATTTGTCGGGCAGCTTGCGGTCGTGGATGTAGCGCGCCGACAGCTCGACCGACGCCTTGATGGCGTCGTCGGTGTAGGTCACGTGATGGTGCTTCTCGTAGACCGGCTTCAGGCCCTTCATGATCTCGACCGCATCGGAGATCGAGGGCTCGGGCACGTCGATCTTCTGGAAGCGACGGACCAGCGCGCGGTCCTTCTCGAAGTAGTTGCGGTATTCCTTGTAGGTGGTCGAGCCGATGCAGCGCAGCTCGCCCGACTGGAGCGATGGCTTCAAGAGGTTCGAGGCGTCCATCGAGCCGCCCGAGGTCGCGCCGGCGCCGATGATGGTGTGGATCTCGTCGATGAACAGCACCGAGTTCGGCTTCTTCTTGAGCTCGGCAAGCACCGCCTTCAGGCGCTCCTCGAAGTCGCCGCGGTAGCGCGTGCCGGCCAGCAGGGCGCCCATGTCGAGCTGGTAAATCACCGACTCCTTCAGAACGTCCGGTACCTCGCCCTCGACGATCTTGCGGGCCAAGCCCTCGGCGATCGCCGTCTTGCCGACGCCGGGCTCGCCGACATAGAGCGGATTGTTCTTGGTGCGCCGGCAAAGGACCTGGATGGTGCGCTCGACTTCGTGCTCGCGGCCGATCAGCGGATCGACCCGGCCCTCGCGGGCTTTCTGGTTCAGGTCGACGCAGTAGGCGGCCAGCGCCTCGTTGCCCTGCTTGACCGTCGTTTCGCCATTCTCCTCCTCCGAGCCCGTCACCCGGCGGGCGCGGGAGCGGCCCGGCACCTTGGCTTTGCCGTGGCTGATGTAGTCGACCGCATCCAGCCGCGACATGCCCTGGTTCTCGAGAAAGGACACGGCGTGGCTGTCACGCTCGGAGAACAGCGCCACCAGCACGTTGGCGCCGGTTACCTCCTTGCGGCCCGACGACTGGACATGAACCGCGGCGCGCTGGACGACGCGTTGGAAGCCCGCGGTTGGCAGCGGCTCGGTGGGCGTCTGGGTGACGATGCCCTTCAGGCGATTGTCGACGAAGGCCTCAAGGTCATGACGCAAGCGGTCGATGTCGACGCCGCACGCCTTCAACACCGGCGTCGCGTCTTCGTCCTCGGTCATCGCCAGCAGGAGATGCTCGAGCGTCGCGTATTCGTGCCGACGCTCACCCGCGAGCGCGAATGCCCGATGGAGCGACTTCTCGAGGTTCTTGGACAACATGGACATCGAACCACCCCGATCAAAAAGGAACCGACAACTCTACTCTTCCGCCCGCTACTCTTTCTCCAGCGTGCACTGCAGAGGATGCTGGTTCTTGCGCGCGTAATCGACCGTCTGGGTCACCTTGGTCTCGGCGACCTCGTAAGTATAGATGCCGCACACGCCGACCCCCTTCTGATGCACGTGCAGCATGATCTTGGTCGCCTCTTCCCGCGTCTTCTGGAAGATGTGCTGCAGCACATCGACCACGAATTCCATGGGGGTGTAGTCGTCATTCAACATCAGGACCTTGTACATGGAGGGCTTCTTGGTACGCGTCCGCGTCAAAGTCAGCGCGCCCGCCCGGCCCTCGTCATTGCCGCCTTCATTGTCGCGACGCACCGGCGGCTGCCGCGGCGGGCCGCCAGGCGGTTCGTTCGGTCCGCCCAACCGGCCGCCCTCGTGGCGCCGTTCCTGTTCCGTCAGCGAGAACTCCATCGTCCGAGAACGCCTCTATCGCCGTTACCTAAGAATTATATAGTCACAGCAAGCCGTTCCGCTACCTCGGCCGCAGGCCATCCTTCCCCACGACCAGCATCCAGCGATCCGCTCGGCCGCGCCTCACATTGTACGGATCGCGGCGGAACTCGGCGGGTTCGAGTTTGCGCGGCCGGTTCACTGGCACGCCAACGTTGTCCAGGGCGAATAGTTTCTCGGCGAATCTGACATTTGCGAAACCATCGGTCGGGTAATGGTAGGCCTGGAAGCCCCAGACGCCGTTGCGGCACGAGGCGACGGTCCACCAGAAATCGTTGTCGGGCAGACGCAGGCCGTCGCGCGGCGGCCCGAAGGCCGCACTTGCCTGCAGCAGGCCCATTAGTTCACGCGTTTGTGCGACATCGAGCAGGCGCTGCCCCTTCTTCATGCGCCACGGATTCGTCACCTCGTTTTCGGTGATGGTGATATTTGCAACGTCGCCTTGGCCGGCGAGCACGCCGATGTTCAGGCCCGCGGTACCGTCAGGCTGCAGGAAGATTTCGTAGGTGCGTACCTGCTCCTCCCAAAGCGCATTGTAGACCAGCCGAATGCGGCTGCGGCCTCCCGGCCGGCATGCCGCGCGAATATCGTCGCCGCCGACGAAGCCGAACCAGGTAAAGCTGCGCACCACGGGCGTGTCGACATTTCGGTCGGCGCGCTGCGCCAATACCGACGAAAATGGCGAGGCAAACGCCAACGCTCCGAGAGCGAGACCAAAGGCGAGTGGTGGCAGGCGCGTCATACCTATTCCTTCCGTGAAGCAGGTTCCGAACCAAAGTTACGAACAATCCTCGGCAAGGAGTGCGGCACAAGCACGACCTTGCCGAGACGTTGCTTCGCCGCTGAATCTTTAGTAAATTCAAGAAATGCTCTTAACTCTTTGGAAGGGCACAATAAAGCTGACACCGGGACAATCCGGTGTCGGTACGCAAACAGACAATCATTTTGATGTAACAGTGGCGTTGTTGAGATGACCCTCCCCCTCTTGCGCATTGCGGCGAACTTTGGCCGGTCCACCGCAGTACTTTTCCTCAGCGCGCTCCTCACGGCCGCCCTCTTCCAGCCCGCAACAACTGGCGCTCAGACCGTGTCGACGCAGATGCGGGTCGCACCGCCGGCCAAGATTCACGTCAAGCCCGCGCACTACTACACGCCGTGGGTGCCCAATCCTGCCGTGACGGCGAAAGACTCGTACCTGATCGTCGATGCAACGACGGGGCGTGAACTCCTGTCGGACCAGCCCGACGACCTGCGGCATCCCGCATCGCTCACCAAGCTGATGACGCTGTACCTCACCTTCTCGGCGCTCGACTCGGGCAGCCTGTCGCTCGGCGATGGCCTGCCGGTTTCGATGAACGCGTACAACGCGCCGCCGACCAAGATGGGCATGCCGGTGGGCGGGCTTGTGATCGTGCGCGACGCCGTGATGGGTCTGGTGACGCGCTCGGCAAACGACGCCGCCGTGCTGCTTGGCGAGGCGCTGGGCGGCGACGAGACGAACTTTGCGCGCATGATGACCGAGAAGTCGCGCCAGCTCGGCATGACGTCGACGGTATTCCGCAACGCCTCCGGGCTGCCCAACCGCGAGCAGGTCACAACGGCGCACGACATGGCGAGGCTGGCCAATGCGCTGCTGCGCGATTTCCCGCACTACTATCCGGTCTTCTCGGTGCAGAGCTACCCGTATCGCGGTGGTTCGCTCCAGAACCACAATCGCATGCTGATCAACTATCCCGGCTGCGACGGGCTGAAGACCGGCTATACCGTGGCCTCCGGCTTCAACCTGGTCATGTCGGCGGTTCGCGACAATCGGCGCCTGATCGGCGTGGTGATGGGCGGCAGCAACCCGTCGCAACGCGACCGCCTGATGGCTGAATTGATGGATCGCGGCTTCGCCGAGGCCGAGAGGCTCAACCTTTCGGCGTGGACGACGCCGCGCGTTCCGCCTTCGGCGCGCTACGCCGCCGCCAACTTCGTGCCCGGCAGAAGCTTTCCCGGCGCTACGCGCCTAGGGCAGGTCGTCAAGGCGGAGCCGGCAAACACGCCGGCACAGATTCGCCTTGCCACGGCAACACCCCCTGCCGCGACGGAACCTGCGATCGGCAGCTGGGCGATCCAGATCGGCTCGTTCACTGACGCCCATTCAGCCGAGCTGGCGGTCGCCCGGGCGACTGCCGCGCTGCCCGCGCCCTTCCGCACGCACGGCGCCGTCACGGTCGATGAGGTGGAACTTGCGGGCAGGACCTTCCATCGCGCGCGCCTGACCAGCCTGTCTCAGGAAGAAGCGATCGACGGCTGCAAGCGCCTGGAGCAGCACAAGATCTACTGTTCGGCGCTGCAGGTCACCGCGTGGAATACGCCGGGTGCGCGCTGAACGCAGGTCGTATGCGCCGCATGAAGGCGCGCTTGAAGCGCTGTTGCCAGTCCGCCAGGTCCCATGAGGCGCCCTTGGGGCCGCTCACCGTCTCGAACCCTCCCTCGACCGGCTCGAACACGGCTGCCCGCGTGAGCGCACCGCCGGCGCGGACGTTCATGAAGGCGATACGGTAGCGCGGGCCCTCGTAGGCCGAGAGCCGCGCCACGTCACGACGGCTTAGTCCTCCGACGACCGCGCCCAGCGCCTCGCTGCGCGGGTCGCGCGCCAGCACCGGAAAGCTTACGCCCCTGGCACGCCGGCGTGCATGGCCCGGAAGGACCGCAGGCATCCAAGCCGTGGGCGGCAGGCGCCGTCCCAGCACCAGCGCGGTCACGTCGCGGTCGAGCAGGGTTCCGTAGAAGAAGAAGCGCATCAGTGGTGGCCGGTCGCCTCGTCCGGCAGGTCGACGCCGCTTGCCGCCAGCGCCGCCTTGAGCTGGTCCTTCAGCCGCTCGAGACCCGCGTCGTTGGCGCTTTCACAGCGCGCCACCAGGACCGCCTGGGTGTTGGAGGCGCGCAGCAGCCACCAGCCGTCGGGCGTGCTCACGCGCACGCCATCGATGTCGTTCAGCCTGGCGCCGGCCTTCTTCAGGCGCGCCTTGACCTCGTCGACGATCTTGAACTTGCGATCCTCGGCGCAGTCGAAGCGCAGTTCGGGCGTGTTGACGAGTTGCGGTAGCCCGTCGCGCATCTTGGCCAAGCTGTCGCGTCCGCCGGCGACGACGTTCAGCAGCCTGAGGCCGCAATAGAGCGCATCGTCGAAGCCATAGAAGGTGTCGGCGAAGAAGACATGGCCGCTCATCTCGCCCGCCAGCGGCGCCTTGAGCTCGGCCATCTTGGTCTTGATCAGCGAATGGCCCGTCTTCCACATCAAGGGCGTGCCGCCCGCGCGCATGATCTCGTCGAACAGCGCCTGGCTTGCCTTGACATCGGCGATGATAGTGGCACCCGGCCGCTCTCTCAGCACGTCGCGCGCCCACAGGATCATCAGCTGGTCGCCCCACAGGATGCGCCCCTTGCCGTCGACCGCGCCGATGCGGTCGCCGTCGCCGTCGAAGGCAATACCGAGGTCGCAGCCGCGCCGCCGCACTTCGCCGATCAGCTGTTCCAGGTTCTTCGGCACGGTGGGATCGGGATGGTGCGCCGGGAAGCGACCGTCGACC
>JBPYDO010000262.1:0-21512 GCA_051985755.1 Reyranella sp.
TCGCGATGGCGATCGACGCGGCGGTCCTGGTGATCACCCACGACCTCGCGCTGGCCCGCGAGCTCGATTTCGAGATCGTCGAGATTTCCGCCCGCACCGAGAACGGTGTCATCAGCGCCCGCATCGACGACGGTTCCAAGCCGCCTTACGAGGACGCGGCGTGAACCTTTTCCTCCTCGGGTTCAAGACGCTGTGGCGCGAGCGCACGCTGCTGTTGTTCACGAGTACCGGCCTGGCGGCGGTGCTGGCGCCGCTGCTGCTGCTCTATGGCTTCAAGTTCGGCGTGATCGGGGCCCTGCTGGCGGCGCTGCGCGACGATCCGACCAATCGCGAGATCGTGCTGCGCGGCAACTACGTGCTGACCAAGGACGATGTCGCCAAGTTCCGCGCCATGCCGGAGGTCGCCTTTGTCGTGCCGGCGTCGCGAAGCATCGCCGCCCGTCTCGAGCTCACGGGTCCGGGCGAGCAGCCGGCCAGCCTTGGCAGCGGCGTCCTGCCGAGCGCGCTCGGTGACCCGCTGCTGCCGCCCGGCATGGACCTGAAGCCCGATCAGATCGCCCTTTCCGGCGGCCTTGCCGGGCGGCTGCACGCCAAGGTGGGCGACCATGTCCGGGGCAGCAACCAGCGCAGCGGCGACAGCGGCCCGGAGGAAATCACCTTCGACTTCGTCGTAGCGCATGTTGTCGAGCCGCGCTTCGCGACCGGTGACAGGGCCTATGTCAATGTCGAGGTGCTCTTCCAGCTCGAGGCATTTCTTGACGGCTATGCGGTGCCCGGCCGGGTCGCCACCGGCAAGCCGCCGGCGGCACGGGCCGACACCTTCGAGAATGTCCGCATGTATGCGCGCGCCATCGAGGATGTTCCCGCCCTCGCCGGTCGGCTCGCCGGCGCCGGATTCAACATCTACTCCAGGGCCGACGATGTGGCGGGCATACTGGGACTGAACCGCAGCCTGGTCGCGGTGTTCGCCCTGATCGCCGGGCTGGGCAGCGTGGGCTACGCGGTCTCCTTGTCGGCGAGCCTGCTCGGAAGCATCGTCCAGCAGCGCAAGGTGCTCAGCCTGATCCGTCTGATGGGGGCGCGCCGCAGCAGCCTGCTGCTGTTTCCGCTGGCGCAGGGTCTGGCGATCGCCGGTGCGGGCCTCGTCATGTCGACCATCCTGTTCTTCGCCGTGGCCTCGGTGGCGAACGCCCGGTTCGGCGCTTATGTGCCGCTCGGCGCCGATGTCTGCCGGCTGGGCATTCAGCATTTCGCCGCGGCCATCATCGGGACACTGGCGATCGTCGTCGCGGTCATCGCCTGGATTTCCAGGACGCTATTGTCCGTCATGCCTGCCGAGGTGCTCCATGCGGAATAGGCTTGTGCTCGCCGCGACCGTCGCCGGCGCAATCGTCTTTGCCGGGTTGGGCTCGGCGCAAACCCCGCGGCCCGCGCCGCCGGCCGCGCCCGCCGGGGCCGCGAAGGCCATCGCCTGGGACCGCGACGACTGGAATCCAGCGCCCAAGCCGGACGACGTCATCCTGCCGTTACCGTGCAAGGGAGCGATCGCGCTGCGCCGCGTCGTGACCGGACCACCGCGCCAGCCGGGCAAGGGCAATCAGCTGGAAGACCGTCTCGTCACCCTGGGCAGTACCGACGATCCCCAGAACTATGTGGGCTATACGCGCAGCGACTTCATCGCCGGCGGCCTGTTTGCCCCCGATGGCCAGCGCTACTACCTGATCGGCAAGTACGAAGTCACCGTCGAGCAATACGAGGCGGTCATGGGCAGCGGCGATTGCAAGCCGACGCCGTCGGACAAGGCGGCGCTGCCGATCACCAATGTCAGCTGGTTCGACGCCGTCGAATTCACCCGTCGTCTCAACAAATGGCTTTATGCCGAGCGCCTCGACGCCGTGCCGACGTCGGGCGGCCGGCCGGGCTTCGTTCGCCTGCCCTCCGAGGTCGAATGGGAATTCGCAGCGCGCGGCGGGCTGGCGGTCTCCGACGCCGAGCGCGGCAACGACACGTTCGTGCCGTCAGGCGCCAACCTCTCGGAATATGCCTGGTTTGCCGGGCCCGAATCGTCGGCGGGCCAGCTCAAGCCGATCGGCAGCCTCAAGCCCAATCCGTTGGGCCTGTACGACGTGCTGGGCAACGCCGAGGAGATCGTGCTGGATCCCTTTCGACTCAATCGGGTCGGGCGCCTGCACGGCCAGCTGGGCGGCGTCGTGGTCAAGGGCGGCTCCTACATGACGCCGCGCGAATCCATCCGGTGCTCGGCGCGCACCGAGTTCACGCCGTTCGAGCAATCGATCCATGGCGAAAGCAAATTGCCGACCTTCGGCTTCCGGATCGCGTTGGGGGAAACCGCTCTCAACCGGACCGAGCAGGCGGCCGCCATCCAGAAGGAGTGGGACGAGGCGCGTCGCACTGAGACTTCGGTTGCCGGAAAAAACCCGCTGCAGATACTGGAAGGACTGCAGAAACAGGCGTCGACGCCCGCTGAAAAGGCGCAGCTGCAGGCCGTCGTCGAGCAGCTCAACACCGAGGTGCGCAAGCGCAATGAATTGCAGGCGCGCGCCGTCAAGAGTCTGCTGAACGGCGCCTTGACCATCCGCAATAACCTGCAATGGACGGCGCTCTATCTCGATCAGCTGCAAGAGATCATCAAAATCGGCAGCCAACAAAAGGACGTCCGGGCCGATCTCGCCAAACAGGCAAAGAACCGCTTCGATCTGCAGAAGCGGAATTTCGACGGCTATGCGTCGGCCTACGCCGATCTCATCCAACAACTGGGCTCGGGTGACTTCACGCGGGATGAGGTGAAGGCCGAGGCCCAGGTCCTGAAGGCTGACTTCGTGCAGCGCGGACGTGGCGAGGAGCAGGCCAAGGTCGACGCGACGGTCGCCGACGTGGAGGCCTATCGATCGGGCCGCGTGCGCGACACGGCCAAGATACTTCGCTCCCTCGTCGGGCCGCACGAGTGGACCAGGCCCTGAGTGTCCGCCCGGCCGCTGATTTCTGTTGAAAGCGTCGGCTGCCGCACTACGATTGCCGCGCCGCGAGCGCAAGGGGATGGTTGCTCGCATCGAGGGGGGATAGACTCATGGCTGCTTCATTGAGCGTGCGTCCGTTTTGGCGGATCGCGGCCGCCGTTGTGGGGGTGGCGGTTCTGGCAGGCGCGTGCGACATGCCGGACGCGGGCGAGGATCCGAACACGCTGACGGCCGCCGAAAAGGACCTTCGCGCCAAAACCGAACAAGAGCGCAAGGTCGACAGCACCTTGGCAGGCGCCGCGGGCGGCGCCGTGCTGGGCGCCATCACCGGCTATTTGATCGGCGGTTGGCAGGGCGCGGCGATCGGCGCCGCGACCGGCGGCGTCGCGGGCGGTGCGCTGGGCTATGGCTACGGCTCCTACATGAATGCGCGCGCGCGCCAGTACTCCAACGCCGAGGCGCGGGCTGCCGCCGTGACCCAGAGCGCCAACCAGACCCTGGCCTACTACGACCAGGTCAACACCTCGGCGCGGACGATCCTCGCCGAGCAGCAGCAAAAGGTCGCCAGGCTGAATAACCAGTATCGTGCTGGGGCGATCACCAAGGACCAATATAAGAGTCAGCTTGCTTCCGCGAGCACCAACGCGGCCGATCTCAGTCAGCAGCTGGACGGCATCGACAAGCAGCTCACGAACATGCGGAGCGATCCGCAGGCGGCGGCGCTCTCGGTGCAGATCCAGCAGTTGCAGGGGCAGCGCGATGCGCTGAAGGACACTTATGACCGGCTGCTTCAGCTCTATGGAACGGTGCCGGATGACGTTCGGCCCTCCATGACAGTGAGCGCCAAGTAGAGGGTGCGAGGCGTGCATCTTTCGCCTCGATCGCTGATCGCTGTTCCCAAGGCAGGCCTGCTTGGCGCGCTTGCCTTGGCGTGCGTCGGCTGCTCGGGCGGTCCGTGCACCGGCAATCCCAACACCGACAGCGTCTGGTGCGTGCAAAGCGGCATCAACAGCGGGACCTATCAGGCACGGGTCGACGCGCGTGAAGCCGAAGCGCGGCAAGCGCAGCAGCAAGTCGAGGTAGCCAAAGCGGAGAACCGCAGCCTGGAGGGCCAGATTGCCGACGCGCGCTACCAGGAAGCGACATTGCGCAACAAGCTCGCGGCGCAACGGGCCGAACTGAGCCGTCTTGCCAGTCAGATCGATGCCGCCCAACGGGCGGGTACCCTGACGCCGGGAGAATCCGATCTGCAGCGTGCGCAGGTCGAGCGCTTGCGGCAGCGCCAGGCGGAGTTGGAGCAGGCCAAGCTGCAGAATCGCGAGCAGAACCGTGAAATGCAGCAGAAAGCCGAAGCTCTGCAGCGCGAGATCGATCGGCTGAAGGCGGACCTCGCGGCGCGACGGATCTAGCCGGCGAACCTGCGTTCTCTACGGACCCTTGCGGAAGTCCAGCGTGGCCGAGCCGAATCGTGAACGGCTTTCGCAACTGGCGTGCTGGTCGTCCACTCGGTGGCAGGTCAGTTCCGACGGCACCGAAGTGATCCCCGGCGAACTACACGGAGTTGACTGCTGATCGACCAACAATGTGCCGTTATCGGCAAATCGGGCGGTCGTGGGCGAGGTGCACTGGTAAGGAGCATGCCGGGGACAGCCGACGACGCTTGTCTGGAGAGTGCCGGTGCCATTGCTGCCAAAGCATAGGGCTCCGGCCGTCGCGGTGCAGTGTTCCACCGATCCACTGTCGTAGTGGATCGACCATGGCGTGGGATGCCCGAGCACCCAGCATCCCTGCAGCATGCTGAGATCCTTGCGCGCCCAGCGATCGGCCGGCAGGGCGGCCGGCGGCTTGGGCGGCTCGACCGACTTGGGCGGAGGAGGCGGCGGCGGTGGCTTCAAGAGCGCCGTCTGCTGCGGCCGCGGCGCCCCGGGCTGATCGGGAAGGCTGAGCGGCGGCGGAGCCGGCTTGGGACGGCTGGCGCAGGCCAGGCGCCGGCGCGCCAACTCGCGCTCCATATCGTTGGCCTGGCTGCTGAGCACATTGGTCCGATCCGTTGCCGCAGCCAGCACCGGCGATGCCGCGGGGCAAAAACTCAGCGCAAAACCGAGCGGCGCGATGGCGCAAGCGCGCAGCAGAACAAAGCCGATGGCTGCGACCGTCGCACCGAAGGCCAGCCAACAGGCGATCGCACTCGCGGTCTGCCGCCAACTGCCTGGCACGCCCCCTCCCTGGTCGCGACCTTCCCCGCGGGAATTATGGACCACCCCGGCGAAACTCATAGGGGAAGTTCAGCCCATCGCGGCACATCGCCATGGTATCGCTCTGACGCTGGCAGGTGAGCGTGTTTTGCGGGCCGTTCCATTGGATGGTGCCGTCGCTGCACAGCACCTGAGGTTGCGTGGTGCGCAGCACGCCGGCGGCGAAGCTGCCGGTAACCGGCGCCACGCAGCTGATGGGACCGCGCTGCGAGGGACAGACCATCGTCATGCGCCGCTGCCCGCCGCCGCGACTGTCGAAGCAGATCTCGCCCGTCCTGACGGTGCACAGCTCGCTCGACGCTCCGCCGTGCGTCAGCTTGCTCTGCGTCTCGTGGCCGAGCAGCCAGCAGCCATTCAGGATCCCGAGGTCGCCTTGCTGCCATCGGTCGGCCGGCAAGGCCGGCGGCGGTGGCGGCGGCTTGGGAGGCGGCGGCGGTGGTGGTGGCTTGAGCAATGCGGTCTGCTGCGGCCGCGGAGTCCCGGTCTGGCGCGGCAGTTCGAGCGGCGGCGGTGGCGGCTTGGGCCTGTCGGCGCAAGCCAGCCGCTTGTTGGCCAACTCGCGCTCGAGTTCGTTGGCCCGCTTGAGCAGCAGGTCGTGGCGCTCGACCTCGGCAAGCGGCGCCGGCGACGCCGCCGGGCAGAAATTCCAGCCGGTGTTCCCGAGGTGCAGGCCGCAGGCGCGAAGCAGCACAGCCGCCGTCCCGACGACGCAAGCAGCGAATGCCAACCACAACAGGACAGACGGAAGCGTGAACCGCCGATTTATGGGATGAGCTCCTTATCGTGCTCGCGACCGGTCGAGGAAGGAGGGGGCCCTCGCTACTTACCCACGCATCGTCCATAGTGGCGACAAGTAGAGCGATGGGGAAGTGGTGCGCGTATTCCTGATCACCGGCGCCTCGTCGGGCATCGGTGCAGCGGTGGCCCGCGCTGTCGCGGCACCCGGCAGCGCAATCGCGGTCCACGCCCGCAAGAACCGCGCCGGTGTCGAGAGGATCGGTAAGGCGGTGCTGGGCACCGGCGGCGAAGCGCTGATCCTCGACGGCGATCTCGCCCAGCCGGGCACTGCCGGCCGCCTGGTCGAAGCGACGACGGCGCGCTTCGGGCGGCTCGACGTCGTGGTGAGCAATGCAGGCTTTGCCGACCGCCGGCCGATCGGCGAGGTCGATCGCGCCACTTGGGATGTGAGTCTTGCCGCCATGACCTCGGCCTTTTTCGATCTGGCGACTGCCGCCAAGCCCTGGTTGATCAAGGCGGGAGCGGGCGGGCGCATGATCGGCGTATCGTCGTTCGTGGCCCATGCCTTCGCGCGCGGCGTGCCGGGCTTTCCCGCCTCGGCCGCTGCCAAGGCCGGCATCGAGGCCCTGGCGCGCGCCTTCGCTGCCGAGCTCGCGCCCTGTGGCGCCACGGTGAATTGTGTGGCGCCCGGTTTCATCGAAAAGGACCCCGATGCGCACGCCGCCGTGCCGCGCGAGCGCATGGCCAAGATGAGCGAGTCGATCCCCATGGGACGCTACGGCAAGCCCGCCGAAGTGGCGGCCATGATCGCTTTCTTGTGCTCGCCGCAGGCGAGCTATGTCACCGGCCAAACCATCCACGTGAATGGCGGGTTGACGCTCTAGAGTCCGGTGAGCTTCAGACTGAGATCGCGCAACTGCTTGCGGGCCCGGGCGTCGTAGGCCTGGGCGTTGGCGCGCGCTTCGTTCATGACGTTGAAATAGAGTCCGCTGCGACCTTCGAGCTTGGGCGATACGGCGAGCTGCAGGATTGCTTCGGCGCCGGTTTCGACCTTGCTCACCGGCGCGACGCCGGCGCGGCGCACCATCGTGGTGTTCATGTAGGTCGAAGGATGCAGCGCATTGACGATGACGCCGGAACCGTCGAGCTCCTCCGCCAGATCGACGGTGAACATGATCTGGGCGAGCTTGCTCCGGCAGTAGGCGGCGACGCCGCTGTAGTGCCTTTCCAGCATGACGTCGGAAAAGTCGATCGCCTGCTGGCCTGCCGAGGACACATTGACGATGCGCGCCGGTGTCGATGACTTGAGCAGCGGCAGCAGCCGGTAGGTCAAGAGGAAGCCCGCGAGGTAGTTCACCGCAAAGCGCAGCTCATGGCCGTCCTGGCTGGTCTGCCGGCCGGGCACGGTGCCAGCCGTGCCGATGCCGGCATTGTTGATCAAGAGCTCCAGACGGCTGGTCGTATGGGCGACGGCATCCGCCAACGCACGGACTTCGGCCAGCGATGAGAGGTCGGCGGACAGGAACTCTGCCTTGGCGCCGGCCTGGTCGATTTCCCGCACCACCGCCTCGCCACGGCCGCGATCGCGGCCATGCACCAGCACGCGCCAGCCCTGCTTGCCGAGTTCCCTCGCCACCACCCGGCCGACGCCGTCGGTGGCGCCGGTGATCAGCGCCGTTTTCATGGGATCGAACGCACCAGGCGCACGATGTCGATGCCGCGGCTCGATATGCCAAACCAGTCGAGCAGCACCGGGATTTGGTGATCGAGCATGTGGCGGCCGTGATGGATGCGCCGGCCGTGGGTGCGCGCGCGCTGAAGCAGCGGCGTCTCGATCGGGCTCATGATCACCTCGGCCACCACCGCGTCAGGGTCGAGCGTCATGGGTTCGAAGGGCAGGGGATCGTCGGGGCGCAGGCCGAGCGGCGTGGCGTTGACGGCGAAATGCACGCCCTTGGGCGGCATGGCCACGGCCGCGACCGGCACCTCGGGATAGTGCTTGGACAGGCGTTTCAACGCCGCGTCGCAGCGCGCGTCGTCGAGCTCGGTGACGAGCAGCCGGCCGATGCCGGCCTCGCACAGCGCCGCGGCGATGGCGCCGCCGGCGCCTCCCAAGCCCACCAGCCATACGCTGGCGCCGCGCAGGCGATGGCCGTGCGCCTCCAGACCCAGCACGAATCCCGAGCCGTCGATGATGTCGCCGCTCAGCGTCCCGTCCGGATCGCGGCGCACCAAATTGACGCTGCCTGCCGCCTGGGCGCGCCGCGTCGTGCGGCCCAGCAGGGGCAGGATCGCCGTCTTGTGCGGAATGGTCACCGTGAAGCCGCCGAGATTGTGCATCTTGGCGAGCGCCTCGAGCATGACCGGCAATAGTGTCGGACCACCCTCGAAAGGCAGCCACACCGCGTTGATGCCAACCGCCGCGAAGATCTGCGGCATGATGCCGGTCAGGCGCAATTGGCGGATCGGATCGCCGATGGTGCCGTAGAGGCGCGTCGAGCCGTTGACCGAGAAGAGACCGGTGAACAGCGGCGGTTCGGACGTGGCCATGTTGCCAGCATAGACGAAAACGGCGGGATCTTGCGATCCCGCCGTCGTTCGTGCGTCGCGTCAGCCGCTGTCAGCGGATGATGTGGATGTTGAGCGCGGTCTGGATGCTGTAGACCAAGGTCACGTTGTCGCCGACCTTCAGATTCCTGAAGGCCGCCTGCCCCGCTTGCGAGCGGATCTGCGGCTCCTGAATGACCTCGCCGCTGTTGGGATTGACCAGCGACATGGTGTAGGTCGCAGGATCGAGCTTGGTGATCATACCGCTCTGCTGGAAGCAGCGGATCTGGTGCTCGGTGCCCGGAATGCCCTCGGCGCGCGCGCCTTGGGCGACCATGTCCTTGGCTCTCGCCTCAACGGCCGGCGAGCTCTTCGCGACTAGGAAGTCGACGTAGTCGTACCAGTGAATGTCGGCGACCTGGCCTTCCTTGAGCTCGGCGTAAGAATTGCCCGCCGGCCCGCTGCCCGTCGTCGCCTTCACGACCAGATCCGAAGCCTTCAGTTTGACGCGGCCAAGGTCGTCCCAAATCACGACCAGTCCACGGGTGGACGGATCGAGGCTATGGATGGTTCCACGCTTGTGGTTTTCGTAAGCGCGCGAAACGACCAGATCGTCCGCCGCGGCCGCCGGAAGCGCTGCGCCGGCGAGCGTCGCGGCGCCGAGCGCCGCCATTCCAAGATACTTAAGTGTCGTACGCCTGTTGCTGATAGCCATGGCATCCCCCTCGGTTAGACCCGGGGAGAGCAGAACCCTCCCCCCCGGCCAGGGAAGCATAGGTGAACGCCCGCGCGCATTCTATTGGTCTGTTTCAAAGCGCATCCATTTTGGGCGGAATATTGCAGCGGCCGGAATTGTGACGTTGCCGCCGTCCCACCCGGTGCCACCCGGTTCCGGCGCCGTTCTGCAAAGGCGCCTCAGTTGTTTCATAGATGCTTCAATACATTTTCTGCCGATGAAACCTCAAAGGCGCCCGGCTTCTCTATAAATAGCTGCTTGATCACCCCACCCTCGACGACCATGGCATAGCGCTGGCTGCGGGTGCCCAGCCCGAATTTCGACCCGTCCATGGTGAGGCCCATGGCCTCGGCGAATTCAGCATTGCCGTCAGCCAGCATGATGACTTTGTCTCCGACTTTCTGGTCCTTGCCCCAGGCACCCATGACGAAGGCATCGTTGACCGAGATGCACGCGATAGTATCGACGCCCTTGGCCTTCAATCTGTCGGCTTGGGCCACGAAGCCCGGCACGTGCTTGGCCGAGCAGGTGGGGGTGAAGGCGCCCGGCAAGGCAAAGGCGACGACCTTCTTGCCGGCCGGGAAAAGCTCGGCGGTCGTGATCGCTTTGGGACCATCGGGCCCCAGCATGCGCAGCGTGGCGCCGGGGACCTTATCGCCAACTTTTGTCATTCTTTTGCTCCTTGGATTGCAGTCGGCGCTGCTCTAGGCCGCAGGGAGTTCCTTGTCCAATGCCGGTGACGGGCTTGACCTTTGACCGGACAATCCCCATGGATTTGAGGGATCATCGAACCATGACCGAGCCCGTTTCCCCCGCGGCCTCGCTCGTCGGCCGCTTCCTGGTCGCCGCTCCGTCAATGCCGGATCAGCGATTTCAGAAGAGCGTGGTCTTTATGTGCAAGCACGACCAGGACGGCGCGCTTGGCATCATCGTGAACAACGCCGTCGACGACCTGCCGCTGGCCCAGGTCTACAAGCAGCTCGGCATCGAGGGGGCGAAGAAATTGGCCGATCAGCCGGTCCTGTTCGGCGGTCCGGTCGAGACCTCGCGCGGCCTGGTGCTGCATTCCGCCGACTACAAGCGCGACGAGACCCTGCTGATCGAGGGCGGGATGGCGCTCACCGCCTCGCTGGAAATTCTCAAGGACATGGCGGGCGGCAGCGGGCCCAAGCAGGCTTGGCTGGCGCTCGGTCACTCCGGTTGGGCGCCGGGCCAGCTCGATCGCGAGATGCAGGACAATGCCTGGCTGGTAGTAGACGGAGACGCCACCTTGGTGTTCGGCACCGACTTCGAGGCGAAGTGGCAGAGGGCACTCGATCTCCTTGGGAGCAAGGGCGCGCCCGGCGGCCGCTTCGACCCGGCCTCCTATTCGCACCAGACCGGACGGGCTTGAGCACCGCGCTCGCCGGCTGAATCGTTCCGTCCGATTCGACCGCTGATTGTGCTTTCAATCAACAGGCAAACAGGCCAATAGCAACCGGCGCGACGACCGCAATCCTCCCTTGGCGGCCGACGTGCGTAACCGGGACGCCTTCGCTCCTTCCCCAACCCCATTCGGGAGCGCGGGCGTCCCGCTTTGCTATTCGGCGGCGGCCTTGGCGGTCGCCGGCGCCCGGTAGGCGGCGAGCAGGGAGGCTTCGCGCTCCTTGGCCGCCTTCACGTTCTTCTCCTTGATGTGGCCGAAACCGCGCATGCTTTCGGGCACCTCGGCGATCTGCACCGCCATCGAATGGTTGCCCTGGTCGAGCCCGGCCAGGACCTGCTCGATCGTGGCCTGGTAGTCGCCGATCAGCCGGCGTTCCATCTTGCGCTCTGCAGTGTAGCCAAAGATGTCGAGCCTGGTGCCGCGCAGCTTCTTGAGTGACGCGAGCAGGCGGAACGCCGGCAGCACCCAGCCGCCATACTCTTTCTTCTTGAGCTGACCGGTCACGGCATCGCGCTCGGCGAACAGGGGCGGTGCAAGGTGGAAGGTGAGCTTGTAGTCGCCCTCGAACTGCTGGGCGAGCTTCCTGGCGAAGTCGCCGTCGGTATAGAGGCGGGCGACTTCATACTCGTCCTTGTAGGCCATCAGCTTGTAGAGCGACTTGGCGACTGCCACGGCCAGCCCGGAGCGGCCCGGCGCCTCGTCCTTCTCGGCCGCGGCGACCTTGTCGACGAAGCTGCGATAGCGCTCGGCATAGGCCTTGTCCTGGTAAGCCGCCAGCAACTCCACCCGCCGGGCGACGATCTCGGCGAGCGTGCGCGCCACCGGCTTTTCCTGGCGCAAGGTCGGCTTGGCCGCGGCCTGCACGGCGGCGAGATTGTGGGCCGCGAGTCGGCCCCAGGTGAAGGTGCGCTTGGACGTCTCGACCGCGACGCCGTTCAGCTCGATGGCGCGTTCGAGCGCCTGCAGTGAGAGCGGCACCAGTCCCTGCTGCCAGGCATGGCCCAGCATGAAGAGGTTGGTGGCGATCGAATCGCCCAGGATCGCTGTGGCGAGCCCGGTACCGTCGACGAAGCTCGTGGCCTCCTCGCCAGCGGCGTCGCGGATCGACTTCATCATCGCCTCGGCGCCGAGATCCATGTCGCCGTTCATCACAAAGGCCGCGACCGGCGTCATGTAGCCGTTGATCACCGCCTTGGTGACGCCGGGCTCGACGCGGGAGAGCGCGGCGGGCGACGCCGCCACCACCATGTCGCAGCCCAGCACCAGGTTGGCGCCGCCGGCGGCAATTCGCACGGCGTGCAGATCCTCCGGCTTGGGCGCCAGCCGCACGTGGCTCATGACCGCGCCGTTCTTTTGCGCGAGCCCGGTGAAATCCAGCACGGTGCAGCCCTTGCCTTCGAGGTGCGCCGCCATGCCGATCAGGGCGCCGACCGTGATGACGCCGGTGCCGCCGATGCCGGTGACCAGGATGCCGTAGGCTTCGGAGAGCGGCCGCAGCGTCGGCATCGGCAGAGCTTCGAAGGGATCCTTTTCGACGACCTTGAGCTGCGGACGCCTGGCCCTGGCCGGCGTGCCGCCATGCACCGACACGAAGGACGGACAGAAGCCGTTCAGGCAGGAGAAGTCCTTGTTGCAATTGCTCTGGTCGATCTGCCGCTTGCGGCCGAGCTCGGTCTCCAAGGGCTTCACGGACACGCAGTTGCTCTTGTCCGAGCAGTCGCCGCAGCCCTCGCACACCGCGTCGTTGATGAACACGCGCTTGGCCGGGTCGGGGAAGGTGCCGCGCTTGCGCCGGCGGCGCTTCTCGGCGGCGCAGGTCTGGTCGTAGACCAGCACGGTCAGGCCGGGAACCTCGCGCAGCTCGCGCTGAACGGCATCGAGCTCGTCGCGATGGCGGACGGTCACGCCATTGGCGAAACCGGCATTCATCGGATACTTGTCCGGCTCGTCGGTGACGACGACGATCTTCTTGGCGCCCTCGGCCTCGACCTGGCGGGTGATTTCCGGGACCGAGAGCGGGCCGTCGTGCGGCTGGCCGCCGGTCATGGCGACGGCGTCGTTGTAGAGGATCTTGTAGGTGATGTTGACGCCGGCGGCCGCCGCCTGCCGGATCGCCATCAAGCCCGAGTGGTAGTAGGTGCCGTCGCCCAGATTCTGGAAGACGTGCTTTTCCGACGTGAACGGCGCCTGGCCGACCCAGGTGACGCCTTCGCCGCCCATGTGGCTGATCAACGACGTGCGCCGGTCGGGCATCCAGATGGCCATGCCGTGGCAGCCGATGCCGGCCATGGCGCGACTCCCCTCCGGCACGCGCGTCGAGGTGTTGTGCGGGCAGCCCGAGCAGAAATAGGGCGTGCGCGCCACTTTCGGCGGCGGCGCGGCCAGGAGCTTCTCCTTGTGCTCGACGCGGGCCAGCCGCTGGCGCAGCTCCGGTGAATCCCCGCCGTGCTTCATGAGGCGGCCGGCGATCACCGTAGCGACACCGGTCGGCGAAAGCTCGCCCTCGCTCGGCAGGATGATGCGGCCGGTCTCGTCGCTCTTGCCGATCACCAGTGGCCGGCGGTCGGCAGGCATGTTGTAGAGCAGGCGGACCAGTTGGTCCTCGAGGTTCGAACGCTTCTCCTCGACGACGATCACCTCGTCGAGGCCCTCGGCGAAACGCCGCGCTCCCTCCGGCTCGATCGGCCAGGTAACGCCCACCTTGTAGAGGCGGATGCCGAGCGCCTTGCAGCGTTCCTCGGGGAGGCCGAGATCCTCCAGCGCCTGGCGCGTGTCGAGATAGGCCTTGCCCGTGGTCATGATGCCGATGCGGGCCCGCGGCGGGTCGATCACCGTGCGGTCGAAGCCGTTGGCGCGCACGAAGGCCTTCACCGCCTCCATCTTCGGCCCGTGCAGGCGCCGCTCCTGGTCCATCGGCGGGTCGGGATTGCGCACGCCGAGCCCGCCCGGCGGCAGCTGGAAGTCGGTCGGCAGGGTGATCTTGTGGCGCTCCGCGTCGACCCAGACCGAGGCGCCCGATTCGACGGTCTCAGAGATCGCCTTGAAGCCGATCCAGCATCCCGAATAGCGCGACAGCGCAAAGCCGAGGATGCCGAAGTCGAGATACTCCTGCACCGTCGCCGGATTGACGACCGGGATCATGGCCGCGGCAAAGACCTGCTCGCTCTGGTGCGGCAAGGTCGAGGACTGCGCCCCATGATCGTCGCCGGCCAGCACGATCACGCCGCCATGCGGCGAGGTGCCGGCGGAATTGCCGTGCTTCAGCACGTCCATCGACCGGTCGACGCCCGGACCCTTGCCGTACCAGACGGCGAACACGCCATCGACCGTCGCCCCGGCAAACAGGTTGACCTGCTGCGTGCCCCAGACCGACGTGGCCGCGAGGTCCTCGTTGAGGCCGGGCTGGAAGTGGATGTTGTTTTCCTTGAGGTACTTCTTGGCGCCCCACAGCGCGTGGTCGTACATGCCGAGCGGCGAGCCGCGGTAACCCGAGATGAACCCGCCGGTGTTCAATCCGGCCTTGAGGTCGCGCTGGCGCTGCATCATCGGCAGGCGGACCAGCGCCTGGATTCCGGTCAGGTAGACGCGACCTCTATCCAGCCGGTAACGATCTTCCAGGGCGTAGTCGGCGAACACGAGGGGAATGGGGGTGACGGTGCTCATCGCTCAGGGCCCTCCGGGGGCGCCACGTGAATGGCCATTCAGAGCGAAGCATAGCCCGGCCCGCCTTCGAATGAAGGGGCCAATTTCGCATGAAGCGTTGCTCCCCGGTCGGCGCGGGGAAAGGAAGCTATGGCTTTTTGCCGGCCTTGTAGCTTGCGATGGCGGCCTTGAGCGTCTTCTGCTCGGTGCAGCCGAAGACGCAGAGCGAATCGAGCCGCGCCAGCTCCTGCTCGGCTTCCTGCAGGCGGCCCAGCATCAAATAGGCCTCGCCTACATACTCGTGCGCGCCCAGGTGCTTGGGATCGATGGTGAGTGCTTGGTTGTAGTACTGCAGCGCGCCGTTGGCGTCGCCCGACTTGCGGGTGGCGTATCCCAGGAGATTGTAGGCGTCGGCGTTCCGTGGATCCTTGGCGATGACCTGCTGCAGCAGCTGCGCGCCACCCTTGTAGTCGGCAGCGTCGATCATCGCCTTGGCGCGGGCATAGTCGGGATCGACTGTCTTGGCCGCAGTTGAATTGCTGCTGCCGCCCATTGCGAAGGCGGCACCCGCCGCGGCGAATGCGACGGCCGCGACTAGCGAGATCAATAAAGTGCGCATGGCCCCGCTTATAGGCGAGGTCGGCGCCAGGCGCTAGTTGGTCGGCTTGCGGCCGGCCTTGTAGGCGGCGACTGCCGCCTTGAGCTGGCGGTATTCGGTGCAGCCGAAGACGCAGATCGAATCGAGCCGCTTCAGATGCTGCTCGGCCTCGGCCAGGCGATCGAGCTGCAGGTACGCCTCACCGATATATTCGTGGGCGCCGAGGTTGCGCGGATCGAGCGCCAGCGCCTGATTGTAGTACTGCAGCGCGCCGTTGGGATTGCCCGACTTGCGCGTTGCATAGCCCATCAGATTGTAGGCGTCGGCATTCTTGGGGTCGCTGGCCACGACCTGCTGCAGGAGCGGCATCGAGTTGCCGTAGTCCTTGGCCTCGATCATGGCCTTGGCCTTGATGAAGTTGGGATCCTGGGGCTTGGACGCAGCCGGCGGCGGATTGAGATCGCCACCGCCTCCGCCACCACCGCCGCCCGCGGCCAACGCCGGGCCGCCGAGCGCCATTGCGAACAACGCTACACCAGCCAAGAGAGCAGGACGCATGGTCTACCTCCTCTTTTCGCTCTTTTAGCGAATTCTTGTCTCCATACCGGTCGGGGCAAGGCAATTAAGATGACAAGGTCGTGAGTTCGGTCGCCCTCTTCACCGTGCGCACGGCCAGGCGTTCCCGGCGGCCGCGAATTTCAACTTCATGACGCGACATTGCCGACAAGTCGACGCCGGCGCCGTCGAGCACCTCCTGCGACACCACCAGCTCCACGCCGAATTCCTTGGTGAGGCTCTCCAGGCGGCTCGCGATGTTGACCACATCGCCGATCGCCGTCAGCGAAGCGACGCGGTCATAGCCCATTTCGCCGACGATCGCCGGGCCCGCGTGCAGGCCGATGCCGATGCGCAGCGGCTGGTCGAGATCGCCCGCCAAGGCCTCGTTCAGTTCGTCGAGCGCGGCCGCCATGCGCCGCGCCGCGTCGAGTCCCTGCCGGCACGCGACGTCGGGCGGGCTGTCGAGGCCGAAGATCGCCATCACACCGTCGCCGATGAACTTGTCGACCCGCCCGCCGGCCGCCTGCACGGCCTGCCCGGTGGCGCGGAAATAGCGATTGAGCAGGAACACCACGTCGTAGGGCAGGCGTCCTTCCGAGATGGTGGTGAAGCCGCGCAAGTCGGCGAACAGGATCGCGACATAGCGCTCGCCGCCATGCGCCTGCGGCTGGCGGCGATAGGCTTCGACCGGTCCGGCCGCCGGCGGCAGCAGCAGCGTGACACGATAGTGTCCGGGAGGCGGTCGGAGCTGACAGGCCAGCCGCACGTTTTCAGGCGCGCCGATCCTGGCCAGCACCTTCTGCTCCTCCGGCGACGGCGGCGGCAGCTTGGCGCGGTCAGGTCCGCCGATGCGCACGCGGCAGGTCGAGCAGCGGCCGCGGCCGCCGCATACCGAGGCGTGCGGGATGCCGCCGACCCGGCTCATTTCCAGCACCGAGAGACCGGTCGGCAGCGCAACGCTGCGGCGTTCGCCGTAGTTCAGATGGACCACCCCGGCACGACGTTCCCAGGCGTCGCGCACCGGGCGGGCGGCGAAGCAGGCCGCCACCAAGAGCCCGGCCGAGGCGATCAGCGTATGGGAGATCATGTAGAGCGACGCCACGTCGGCCGCGCTGGGCGCATTCATCTGCTGCATCAGGTCGTTCAGGAATTCCGGCCGCTGCGCCAGCTCGGCGAAATCACGCAAGGCGATAGCCGCGCCGCCGATGCCGGCCGCCGGCACCAGCAGGGCCACGGCGTAGAGCACCGGCAACCAGGTCCGATACCAGGAGCGC
This sequence comes from Reyranella sp., assembly GCA_051985755.1. Lineage (GTDB taxonomy): Bacteria > Pseudomonadota > Alphaproteobacteria > Reyranellales > Reyranellaceae > Reyranella. The sequence continues at coordinate 16,753 of JBPYDO010000262.1, forward strand.
AGGCGCCACGCGAAGTGGATGCCAATGCAGGCATGGACCCACACCACGAGCGGCAGGGCGAACTGGCGCGCGATGCCGAGCCAGGTGCCCTCGAGCAGCGAGCCCAACACCCAGGGGTAGCCGACATGCACGTCGTAGAAGTCGCGCGCGATGCGGGTGCCGACGACATGGATGGCGCCCAGCGGCACGATCGACACGCCGAGCACCAGCTGCGCCCATTCCCAGCCCGAGAGGCGCAGAGCGCGCCGCCTCAGCAACGACCACAGCGCCAAGAAGAAGTGCAGCAGCAGCGCGCCATAGAGCACCAGCTGGCCGAGCGGATTCTGCCAGATGAAAACGAAGCCGACGCGCCCCATCTCGATCACGCGCAGCGAGATCAGGCCGAGCGAATGGTTCAACAGATGCGTCGTGACGTAGAACAGCAGGACGTAGCCCGACCAGAGACGCAATCGCCCGATCATGGCTGTCGAACGTCCTGGAGAAGGTCGTGTGGCGCTCGCATGCTGGCCCCTGCCGCGGCGTTCTCCTGCCCTACCTTACCCGGCGGAGACTCTTGATATTCCCGGATCACGGGCGCCATGGAAAGTCATTCACTCTTCGGCCAGGGAATCGACGTCCCGGGCGTCGATCACCTTGCGGGCAAGGTCGTAGTCGAAGCCGGCGCGCGCCAGGGCGGCAAGGTCGCGTTGGCGGTGTTCCTTGCGGTCCCGGTCGGCGCGGTACGGGCCGAGGCGCCGACGCCGCGCCAATGCCACGGCGGCTTGCCATTCTCGGCGCCGCGGGTCGGCGTGCAGCTCCTCATCGAGGCCGGCCATCGCCTGGTTGAGCGTGGCCTCGTCGATGCCGGCCAACTTCAACTTCTGGCGGGTCAGCCTGGTCGAGGTGCCGCGGCGGTGCAGCGCCCGCGCCTTGGTCTGGGCGAAGGCGCGGTCGTCGATCGCGCCGGCTGCCACGAACTTGTCGACGATCGCGTCGATCGCCTGCTGGACGGCCGGCATGATCGGCGCCTCGGCGAGCTCGGCCTTGTGGACCCGCCTCAGCAGGACGCGGCGCAGGCCCTCGGCCGTGGTCGGATAGCGCTCGAGATAAAGGACGGCCGCGTTCTGCAGGTACTTCGCAGTGACGGGCTTTGCCGGCCGCCTCATCGACCGTCAGTTCCTGAGCGGAATGCCGACCATCGCCTCCAGTTCGGCAATGGCGCGGTCGGGATCACCGACCTTGATGGTGCGCATGCCCATGGCGCGCGCCGGCTTCAGGTTGATCCCGAGATCGTCGAGATAGACGCACTGCTCGGGCGCGACTTGCAGAAGATCGCAGGCGTGTCGGTAGATGCGCGGATCGGGCTTGCGCCAGCCGAGCTTGCTCGATTCCACCACGTGGTCGAACAGCGCCATGACCTCGGCTACCGCCGCTGCTTTCTCCGCGCTGCGCGCCATGGCGGGACCGTCTCCCGCCTTCATGTTGTTGGTGATGCACGCCACCTTGAAGACGCGCCGGCAGCGCCTCAGCGCATCGACCATCTGCGGCCGAATGTCGCCGCTCACCGACTGCAGGACGCGCCAGCCGTCCAGTCGGTGGCCGGCGGCCACAGCTTCGCCCTCGAACAGGGCGACGAACTCCTCGAGCGACACATCGCTTCGTTCCATTTTCGCCCAAGCATTAGTGTCTGGATTGCGCGCATTGAGGCTGCGAATGAAATCAACCGGCAGGCCAGCCTCCCGTTCGTAGCGCCTGAACGCCTCGAAAGGGCTGCTGAGAATGACGCCGCCAAAGTCCCACAACACGGCGCGGGGCGCCGCTGCCCCAACTTTGTCAGTATCCATAGTGGTGCGACCGTCTTTACCTTGTTCCTGCCTCACTCGGCACCTATCTGACGCCCTCCATAGGCGACGGACCGACCTTCTGACTACCGTTCGTCAGCCTCCACTCCGACGGGGAATGTGCAATGAGCGAAGCAGCGGTGATGCCGCGCGGCGACGCAGTGCAAGAGGTAAGAGCAATGCGCACCGACGGCCGCAACCGGCGGGCAGCGGAAACGCGCCGCAAGATCATCGAGGCCGCCCGCGCCATGATCGAAGAGACAAGCGAAGCCCCGACGGTGGTCGGGGTTGCCAAACGGGCCGACGTGTCGGTCCGATCCGTCTTTCAGCATTTTGGCGATGTTCAGTCACTTTTCGTAACTGTGGTCGATAGCGTCCGCGAGGACTTGGTCGTCGCGCCGCGGCCGGAGCCCGGGCAGCCCCTGGCGGAGCGGGTGGCGGCCCTGGTTCGCAACATTGCCGAGATTTTCGACAAGATCGTGCCCTTGCGCGTGGCCGCCGGGCAATTTGTCGGCCATCCCGTACTGACCGAGCGCGGGCTCGCAATGCGTCAGCAGTTGCGTCAGGCGACGTTCGAGGTCTTCTCCCCCGAATTCGCCGGTCTCAGCCCCGAGGCGCGCGAGCAGCTTGCCGACGCGATCGGCGCTGCCCTGTCGCTCGATGCCTGGATCGTGCTGCGCCGGCGCGATGGGCTGAGCCTCGAACGCGCCGAAGGCGTGTGGCGGCTCACCCTGACAGCGCTCCTGGAGCACGCTCTGGCGGCTCCAAAAGATTGACCCGGTGGGGCACGCTCGCCAATTGACTTGGCGTTTCCGATCAGAGAGTTAAGAGCCCCAATTAGGGACCCCAAAGCCATCGGATGGCGACCAGCCAGCTTCACGAGGATTTTTCGCGCGCCGAACACGTCAAGGCGGGCTCTGATCGCAGTTTCGGCTTTGTTTTCGCCGGCTTCTTCGCGATCGTCAGCGCGCTGTCGATATGGCGCGGCCATCACGGCTGGCACTGGGGCCTGCCGTTGGCAGCCCTGTTCCTGGTGGTGGCGCTCACCAAGCCCAGCCTTCTCGGCCCCTTAAACCGCCTTTGGCTCAAGCTGGGCCTGCTTATCTACAAGATCGTCAATCCGATCGTGCTGGGGCTCTTGTTCTACGTGACCATCACGCCGATCGGGCTGCTCATGCGGGCATTCGGCAAGGATTTCCTGCGGCTGCGGCGCGACGGCTCCGCGCCGAGCTACTGGATCGCCCGGCAGCCTCCCGGCCCGCCGCCGGACACCATGCGCAATCAGTTCTGAATCGAAAGGACCAAGCTCAAAATGGGTGCCATTCTCGTCGAACTCTGGGCCTTCATGCGGGTGCGCAAGAAGTTCTGGCTGCTGCCGATCCTGATCATGATGGTGATCTTCGGCGGCCTGATCGTTCTCACCAAGGGTTCGGCGATCGCGCCATTCATTTATACGCTGTTCTAGGCAACAGGCCTGGAGACGGGGGACGACTTCGATGCGGGTGCTGGGGATCTCGGCCTTCTATCACGACAGCGCCGCCGCGCTGATCGAGGACGGCGAGCTGAAGGGCGCCGCACAGGAGGAACGTTTCACCCGCAAGAAGCACGATTCGGGCTTCCCCGAGCACGCCGTGCAGTACTGCCTCGACGCGGCCGGCATCAAGCTGGCCGACGTCGACTATGTCGCCTTCTACGACAAGCCGTTCCTGAAGTTCGAGCGGCTGCTCGAGACCTACCTCGCTTTCGCGCCCAAGGGCTTCAACTCCTTCCGCATGTCCATGCCGCTGTGGCTGAAGGAGAAGCTCTTCCAGAAGACGCTGCTGCGCGACGAGATGAAGAAGTGGCAGCCCGACTTCGACTGGCAGAAGCGGCTCCTGTTCGGCGAGCATCACCAGAGCCACGCCGCCTCGGCCTTCTTCCCGTCGCCCTACGAGGAGGCCGCCATCCTGTGCATGGACGGCGTCGGCGAATGGGCCACGACGTCGCTCGGCTGGGGCCAGGGCAACAAGCTCGAGATGCTGCGCGAGATACATTTCCCGCATTCGATCGGGCTGCTGTACTCCGCCTTCACTTACTATACGGGGTTCAAGGTCAATTCCGGCGAGTACAAGGTCATGGGCCTGGCGCCCTACGGCGAGCCCAAGTTCAAGGACCTGATTCTCGACAAGATCGTCGACCTCAAAGAGGACGGCACCTTCCGGCTCGACCAGAGCTACTTCGACTATTGCACCGGCTTGCGCATGACGAACGACAAGTTCGCCGAACTGTTCGGCGGGCCGGCGCGCAAGCCCGACAAGGAGCTGCTGACCCAGAAGCACATGGACCTCGCGGCCTCGATCCAGGCCGTCACCGAGGAGATCGTGCTCCGACTGGCGCGCTCAGTGAAGAAGGAGACGGGCGCCAAGAACATCTGCCTGGCGGGCGGCGTCGCGCTGAACTGCGTCGCCAACGGCAAGCTCCTGCGCGAGAAGCTCTATGACGGCATCTGGGTGCAGCCGGCGGCCGGCGATGCCGGCGGCGCGGTTGGCGCGGCCTTCGCCGCCTATCACGGCTTCCTCGGCCAGGAGCGCAAGCTGAACGGCCACCTCGACGGCATGGCGGGTTCCTATCTCGGCCCCGAGTTCAGCGACGACGAGTGCGCCGAGCGCCTCGCCAAGGCCGGCGGGCGGCTCACCAGGCTGTCGCGCGCCGAGATCATCGAGCAGGCGGCGCAGGCCCTGGCCGATTCCAAGGCCGTGGGCTGGATGCGCGGCCGCATGGAATTCGGCCCGCGTTCGCTCGGCACCCGCTCGATCCTGGGTGATGCGCGCTCGCCCACCATGCAGAAGACGCTCAACCTCAAGGTCAAGTACCGAGAGTCGTTCCGGCCCTTTGCGCCGGCGGTGCTGAGCGAGGATGCCAGCCAGTATTTCGATATCAACAGCGACAGCCCCTACATGC
>JBPYDO010000263.1:0-3760 GCA_051985755.1 Reyranella sp.
GCGGAGTTTCGGCTTAGTTGCATCAAGGGAACGCGGCCGCGCGATCCACTCAAAGACTACTCGGCCGCCAGCTTCCGCGCCTTCGGCTTGAGGTGCTGCACCTTGGGCATCACCTCGCGCGTCAGGAGCTCGAGCGAATGGCGCCAGGCCTGTGGGTTGTCGGCGTAGTCGAAGCCGAACACCAGGAGCTGGCCGAAGCCGCCGACCTCGTCGTAGATCGCCTCGATCTTCTCGACCACCGTCCTGGGCGAGCCGACAATCCAGTTGTGCCGGGCGCAATATTCCGGCGTCACATCCGAGTCGGGCACGTTGGGATCGTGCTTGAGGAACTCGAAGAAGCCGAACTGGGCGAGCAGCGGCAGGAAATATTCCCGCATCATGCGGCCCATGTAGGAGCCGACCGAGAGCTTCATCGCCTCCGCATCGCTGTCGGCCACGAACACCTCGCGCACCATGCGCCACTCGCCCCGGTCGGGCGTGCGGCCCGCCCTGGCGGCGCCGATCTCGACCGCCTCCCAGTGGCTGCCGACATAGCCGGGATTGAGGTTGAGGCTCATCGGCAGGAAGCCTTTTTCGCCGGCGAGCTTCAGCGTGTCGGAGCCCTTGGAAAGCCCGGCGACGCCGATCGGCGGATGCGGGCTCTGCAGCGGCTTGATGTGGGCGCGCAGCATGCCGAACATCTCGGGCGGCTTGCTGACCGTCCAGAACTTGCCCTTGTAGTCGAACGGCTCGGCCGCGCTCCACAGCCTGAGGATGATCTCCAGCGCCTCGCGCGTCATCTCGCGGTTCACACCCGACATGCCGTCGACGTTGAACATCATCCAGTCGCTGGGCAGGCCCGAGGCGGCGACGCCGAAATTGAGCCGGCCGCCCGACATGTGGTCGAGGATGGCGACGCGGTTGGCGAGCTCGGCCGGATGATGATAGGGCAGCAGGAACCCGCCCGGCCCGAGCCGGATGTTCTTGGTCTGCAGCAAGGCCTGGGCGACCAGCAAGTCGGGCGAAGGATGCGGTTCCCAGGGCGCGGTATGGTGTTCGCCGATCCAGCACTCGGCGAAGCCGAGCTCGTCGAGCCATCGGATGACTTCAAGGTCCCACTCGTGGCCGTCTTTGAGCGGCCTTTCGGGTGGATGCGATGGCATCGTGAAATATCCGAACTGCATCGTTTCCTCCGAAGATGTCGCCGGCAAAGTCGACTACCATCCTGGCGGCGAGGCAAGCGGCGGTGCTGCATGGCTGACGAGGCCGGAGCGGTCGGTTGCTTGAAGGGAGCATGGTGATGGCGTCTTCGCGACGGGCGGTGTTCGTGTGCTGCGACGGTCTTGGCCGCAGCTGGATCCGGCCTGAAACGACGCCGACGCTGGACGGGCTCCGGCGGCAAAGCCTGTGGTGCGCCGAGCACAGCGCGGTCTTCCCGTCGGTCACGCGCGTCTCGGCCGCGAGCGTCGCCACCGGCTGCCGGCCGGCGCGACACGGTTTGCACGGCAATCGCATGGGGCTGTTCGAGGCGGGCAGGATCAAGGTGCGCGACGTGGGCGCACCCGACTTCCGCGACCACATGCGCCGGGCGACCGGTGGCACGCTGCTCGTGCCGACCCTGGCCGAGCGGGTGGCCGGGCGCGGCGACTGCATCGTCTTCTCGAACGTCTCGCCGGGCGCCGCCTACTTCCTCGACCCCGAGCATTTCGGCCACATCTACCATCGCGCCGGCTCCTTCGCGCCGGGCGGCAAGCCGCTCGCGGCGCTGCCGGTGAGTCACGATTCGGCGGGCGACTGGGCGATGACGGAACGCTTCTGCCGCGAGGTGCTGGGCGAACGGAAGCCGGCAGTGGCGCTGATGTGGCTCTGCGATCCCGACCACACCCTGCACGGCGTGCCGCTCGGCTCGCCGGCGCATGCCGAGGCGCTGGCCGGCGCCGAACGCTGCGTAGCGGAAGTCGCGCGCACCGTCGAGCGGCTGCGCGCCGAGGGCGAGGACATCCTGCTCGGGGTTGGCTCCGACCACGGCCAGGAGACGATCGGCGATTGGGTCAGCATCGAGGGCTGGCTCGCCGAGCACGGGCTCGGAGAGCTCGTAGCGGCCGGTGATGTCGCCGTGGCGGGGCAGGGTACGGCGGCGCTGCTTTACGCCAGCGATGGCGCGCGCGCGGCTCTCTTCGATGTGCTGGATGACATGCGGCGCGAGGCGTGGGCCGACGGCGTGATCGCCGGCGACGAGCTCGCGCAGGTGGGCCTTGCCCCGACCGGCGGGCTCTTTGCCGCGATCAACATGGCGCGCCAGCCTGAGGCCAATGTGCACGGCGTCCCCGGCCGGCGATGGGTGGCCGCCGATCCGGGCAAGCCCGTGCCGGTGGGCAGCGGCCAGCATGGCGGCTGGGGAAGCGACGAAACGCGGCCGTTCCTGATGCTGAACCATCCGGCGCGCACGCCTAGCGTGCGGCAGGCCGCGTCGAGCCTGACCGACATCGCGCCGACCATCATCGACTTCCTGGGCCTGCCGGCGACCGGTTTCGACGGCAAGCCCCTCTAAGGACCGTCAGCCGAGCTGGATCCAGGTCGTCTTCACCTGGGTGAACTTGTCGAAGGCGTGCAGCGACTTGTCGCGTCCGATGCCGGATTGCTTGTAGCCGCCGAACGGCGTGGTGATGTCGCCGCCGTCATAGGTGTTGACCCATACCGAGCCGGCGCGAAGCCCCTTGGCGAACTTGAAGGCCTTGTTGATGTCGGCGGTGAAGATCGCCGAGGCGAGCCCGTAGATCGTGTCGTTGGCCACGGTCAACGCCTGCTCGGGATCCTTGACCGGGATCACCGACAGCACCGGCCCGAAGATCTCCTCCTGCGCGATCTTCATGCGGTTGTCGACGTTGTCGAAGATCGTGGGCTCGATGAAGCAGCCGGCATTGTCGACATGGACTCGCGTGCCGCCCATCTTGAGCTTGGCGCCTTCCTTCTGGCCCGCGTCGATATAGCCCATGACCCGCTGGGTCTGGGTCTCGTCGACCATGGCGCCCATCTGGGTCTTGGGATCGAGCGGATCGCCCGGCTGCATCTTGCGGCCGATCGCCATGACCTTGTCGAGGAACTGATCTTTTATCTTGTCCTCGACGATCAGGCGCGAGCCCGCCGTGCACACCTCGCCCTGGTTGAACCAGATGCCGAAGGCGGTGCGCTGGGCCGCGACGTCGAGGTTGGGCGCGTCGCCCAGCACGATGTTCGGCGACTTGCCGCCGCACTCGAGCCACACCTGCTTCATGTTCGACTCGCCGGAGTACTTCAGGAAGTACTTGCCGACCTCCGTCGAGCCGGTGAAGGCGATCACGTCGACATCCATGTGGCGACCCAGTCCCTGGCCCGCGGTCTCGCCGAAGCCCGGCAGGACGTTGAACACGCCTTCGGGGATGCCGGCCTCAGCGGCGAGCTCCGCCAGCCGGATGGCGGTGAGCGGCGACTGCTCGGCCGGCTTCAGGATCACCGAGTTGCCGGCGGCCAGGGCCGGCGAGATCTTCCAGGTCGCCATCAGCAGCGGAAAGTTCCAGGGCACGACGCAGGCCACCACGCCGGCGGGCTCGCGCGTGATCAGGGCAACCACGTTGCCCGGCGTCGGCGCCACCTCGTCGTAGATCTTGTCGATCGCCTCGGCGAACCACTGCACGGTGGCGGCGGAGCCGGGAATGTCGATCGAGGTCGAGAACGCGATCGGCTTGCCCATATCGAGCGTCTCGAGCAGCGCCAGTTCCTCGCGATGCTTCATCATCAGCTC
>JBPYDO010000264.1:0-4566 GCA_051985755.1 Reyranella sp.
GACTGCACGATCAAAATGGACTTCGGCGACTTCGCCGACCTGATCGGCGGCAAGCTCGACGGCATGACGGCCTTCATGACCGGCAAGCTCAAGATCGAGGGCGACATGGGTGTCGCGATGAAGCTGCAAAGCATCTTGCGTTGAGGCGCTCGCCGGACGACGGGCCGCGAGGCCCGCGCGTCCGAAGGCGCCTCAGATCGTCGCCACGCAATCGACTTCGATGTCGAACGGGCCGGGCCACGACGGCACGTGCAGGAAGATGCGCGCCGGAGCGTCGGCCGGGAAATAGCGAGCATAAACCTCGTTGAAAATGCCAAAGTGCGAGTCGTCAGGCGTGCAGTAGACGTTGCATTTCAGCACGCGATCGAGGGACGAGCCCGCGGTTTCGAGACAGCGCTTCATCTGTTCCAGCACGAGTTCGGTTTGCCGCGCGAAGGGCAGGCGCCTGATCTCACCGGTCTCCGGATCGAACGGCGGCAATCCCGATACGTACACGGTCTCGCCGGCTACGGTTACGGGATAGATCGGACCCTTGCGGCGGCGTTCGAGATAGGTGGATATGGGCTCGACACGTATCGGCGTGCGTTTCATGGCGTCCTCCTTCGCCGCCAACCATTGCGCCCCACGTCGGCATTGTCCCGAGCGAACAGTTCGGCACAGGCCGAACCGCCGTCATTTGATGGGCTCGCGTCTTGAGCGATAGAATTGCGGATGGTCGCGGCCGCAAATCTGGTCGAAGTCGCTGCGTTGGTGGGCGATACGACGCGCGCCACGATGCTCGCCGCCCTGATGGACGGCCGGTCGCTCACCGCCACCGAGCTCGCCTATTGCGCCAATGTCTCACGTTCGACCGCGAGCGGGCATCTGGGCAAGCTCGTGGCGGCCCGGCTGCTGGTCTCCACGCGTAAGCGCCGATTCAGCTACTACCGCATCTCCTCGCCCCTGGTCGCACGGATGCTGGAGGGAATGAAGCTCGTTGCCGCCATAGAAGTGCCGCCCCGTCACAGCCCTCGCTCGGTGCACGAGGAGAGGCTGCGGTTTGCCCGAAGCTGCTATGACCATCTGGCCGGCCACGCAGGTGTTGCCATTGCCGATACACTGGTCGCAATGGGGTACATCGTTCTCACCGATGAAGGAGGCGAGGTCACCTCTTCGGGCGAGCGATTTCTCAGCGCCTTCGGGGCCAATCTGACGCGAGCGCCGCGGAGCCGGCGGATATTCTGCCAGCCGTGTCTCGATTGGACCGAGCGACGGTACCATCTCAAGGGAGTCGTCGGCGCTGCCATCCTGGGCCGACTTCTTGAGCTAGGGTGGTTCACGCGAACCGCCGGCAGCCGAGCGCTTCGGATGACGGCGGCCGGCAAGGCGGGCCTGTCCGAAACGTTCAATCTTGAATTCGACGAGACCAAGTCCCAAGGCCATCGACAGGCGGCTTAGCCTTCCCTGCTCTTATGATAATGCCGCCGCGCTTTCGCGCGGTTGCCGCAGGCTGACATGGAGCACCAGCGCCGCTTGCCGGCGCGGCTGTCGTCGAGGAACAGCCAGCCGCATTCCGGATTGGCGCAGCGCCGCACGCGGTCGAGCCGCGGGCCGGCCAGCAGGTCGCCGGCCGACCACAGCACCGGCGCCAGAAGCGCCACTGCCGTCGCCGATTTCGTATCGACATCCCAGCTGTAGCCGTCCCGGCCGCGCCGGAGCGTGGTGCGCGCCGGCGCGACGGCCAGCGCGCGATTGAGCGCCTCGAGATCGCGCGCCGCCGGCGGCTTGCCCTGCGCGTTGGCGTCGAACAGCCGGTAGATCGCCTCGCGCAAGGCCACGGCCTGCTCGAATTCCTTGGATGTCGGCGCCTTCGCCGCCTTGGTCCAGGCCGCAAGATCGGCGGGCGCGTTCAGCGTCTCGGTGGGCGAGGCCTGGCCGCGCCAATAGCGCGTGTTGGCGAAGTCGAGGCAGAGGTCGGGTCGGACCATGTCCACAAATTGTAACCGGTTGAGCGGTTGACAAGAGAAGTAATCTTCCTTAACCGTATAACTGGTTTACAGGTTATGGAGGAGAGGAAAATGCTCGACCATGTCTCGATCGGCGTCAGCGACATCAAGCGGGCCGGCAGCTTCTACGACGCCGTCTTGAAGCCGCTGGGCTACAAGCGGCTTTCCGACGGCGCCAGCTCGCTTGGCTATGGCGACAAAGGTTCGGGTCTGTGGCTCCTGGCGGCTGAGAAGCCGGTGAAGCCCGATGTGGAATCGGGGCTGCACTTTTGCTTCGAGGCGCCCGACCGCAAGGCCGTCGACGCCTTCCATGCTGCCGCGCTCACGGCGGGCGGCAAGGACAACGGCAAGCCCGGCGTCCGCGCCGACTACAGCCCGAAATACTACGCTGCCTTCGTGATCGATCCCGACGGCTATCGCATCGAAGCGTACTGCGGAAAGTGAGCGCTAGGCGCCGGTGATCTCCTTCAAGAGGCCGAAGAAGGCGCGCTTGCGTTTCGAGGAGATCGTCCAGTCGACGGGCAGCGATTGGAAGCCGTCCTCGAACCGCTCGCGGCTCATGCGATAGTCGAAATAGCCCCAGCTCGCGCCGCTCTCGACCGCGGCGATGAAGTGGTTGTCCGGCTTGTCGAACTCCCAGTGGTCGTCCTCGTTGTACACGATCGGCTGGCCGCGATAGCCCGCACCGGCGCGCCAGCGCGCGACTTGCAGGCGGATACCGTGCGGGCTCGGCTGGAAGTGTCCGTCGGGCCCGTAGACGCCGTTGCCGTGCGGCAGCAGGAAGTCGGCCGTCGCCATGATGGCGGACGGCGGCGCACTGAGCGCGATCAGGCTGGTGCTCACCAGTAGCTTTCCCTGGCTGCGCCTTTGCGCAAGCTCGATCAGCTCGTGGCAGCGTGCCGCGGCGATGATGGAATGGGCCCACACGTTGGGGAGATCGACCTCGTTGCCGATCTCGAGCAGCACGTTGGTCGCGTCCTTCTGCAGCAGCCAGTCGACCGTGTTGGTGACGGCAGCCTTCACGGCCGCCTCGTCTTTGAAGGTGCCGCTCTGCTTGCCGTAGAACAGGCCCACGATCACGACCATGCCGAGCCGATCGCAGGCCTGGATGACATTCTCCAGACGCGCCGCCCAGGCGGGCTTGATGGTGCCGTCGGCATTGAAGCCACAGATCTTCCACGGCTGGTTCCAGGAATAGCCCTGCGGGCTGCCGCCCGAGAGGTTGAGGCAGACCGCCAGCAGGCCGTGCGCGCGGTAAGAGGGAAGGGCTGCGATGAACTCGCGCGTGTTGCGCTCGGCGTCCCACGGTCCGTCGGCATAAGCCCAGGCGCCGCGGGTCGCCGGGTTGTCGTCGTCGGCGATGGCATTGGCCATGCGACTGTTGAAGAGCCGTCCCTCGATGCGGTGACCGCGGCAGCTGCGACCCGCGTAGGTCGGCGTTCCGTTGATGCGAAACGCGCCGCCTTCGATGGAGACCCTAGAAGCCAACGGCTGCGCCGTCGCGCCGGCTCTCCGACGCGCCGAGATAGGGACCGCCCTCGGGGAACCGCCAGATGATCTGGCTCGAGCCGAAGTCGAAGCTCGGCCATTTGGTCCGCGTCAGCTTGTGGCCGCGCGCCTCGAGGCCGGCCAGCGTCTCGGCCGGCATGTGCTCCTCGGTCCACACCGTCTTGTCGACTTCGTGCACGCGCCAGCGCGGGCCGTCGATGGCGGCCTGCGGGTTCTGGCCATAGTCGACGATGCGCGAGAAGACCTGTATGTGGCCCTGCGGTTGCATGGCCCCGCCCATCAGGCCGAAGGTCGCGACCGGCTTGCCGTCCTTGCTGATGAAGGCGGGGATGATGGTGTGGAACGGCCGCTTCTTGGGCCCGACCTCGTTGGGATGGCCCTTGGTCGTGACGAAGCCATAGGCGCGGTTCTGCAAGGCAATGCCGGTACCCGGCACGACGATGCCCGAGCCGAAGCCCGTGTAGTTGGATTGGATCAGCGACACCATCATGCCGGAGGCGTCGGCGGTTCCGAGATAGATCGTGCCACCATCCTTCGGCACGCCCGGCCCGAAGTCCTTGGCCTTCTTGGGATCGATCAGCTTGGCGCGGCTCTTGAGGTAAGCCTTGTCGAGCATTTGCGCCGGCTTGACGTCCATGAAGCGTGGATCGGCGACGTAGCGCCAGAGGTCGGCGAAGGCGAGCTTCATCGCCTCGATCCTGAGATGCGCCACTTCCGGTCCGTCGCAATCGTGGCCGGCGAGGTCGAAGTTCTCGAGGATGCCGAGCGCCATCAGCGCGCCGATGCCCTGACCGCTGGGCGGGATCTCGTGCAGTGTCGTGCCTCGGTAAGTGAGGCCGATCGGATCGACCCAATCGGCATTGTGCTCGGCGAGATCGTTGCGGCGCAGCGCCCCGCCGGTCGCCTTGGCGTGCTTGTCCATCGCCTCGGCAAGCTCGCCCCTGTAAAAAGCCTCGCCCTTGCTCTCGGCGATCTTGGCGAGCGTCTTGGCCTGGTCGGGGAACTTCCAGACTTCACCCGGCTTGGGCGCGCGGCCGCCCGGCAGGAAGTCCCTCACCCAATCCTGCTGTCC
>JBPYDO010000265.1:0-9416 GCA_051985755.1 Reyranella sp.
ACCACGCCGATCGCGATCTTCTTGTCGGTCTTGACGTGCTTGAAGAGCGGCAGGTCCTGGCCGTCGGAGCTCGCGCACTCGATGGTCAGCACGTCGCACTTCAGCTGCAGCAGGTGCGGCAGCGCGCGCTCATAGCTCGGCACCTTCCAGTGCACGCGATGCTGGTTGGGATTGCCCCAGCAGGTGTGCACCCAGATCTCGGCGTCGACGCCGTCCAGCTGGCGGTTGAAGGCCATGGTCTGGAACTCGAGGTCGGCGTCTGTGGTGCCCTCCTGCAGGGCGCGGCTGTGGTGCGGCGGCTCCTCGACCTGGATCAGCGGGCAGCCGGCCGCCGCGACCTCGCGGAACTCTGCGTTCATGATGTCGCAGAGATCGAGGATCATCGCCTTGTCGTCGACGTAGTGCTCGTTCCACAACATCGAGGCGAGCGCCGGCGCGCAGATCGCGCCGAACTTCACCGGCCGGTCCGACAGGCGCTGCGCTACTTTCCAGAGCTCGGCATATTCCAGCGGCCCGCGCGTCAGCTTGCGGCGCACCACGCCCGGCTGATAGGCCTCCTGCACCTCCCAGAGAATCTTTCCCGGCCGCAAACCATGGCGGGACATCCAGCCGCGCGAGGTGTCGCGATGGCCCTCGATGCCGCCCAGGCGCTCGATGGGATAGAAGAACCACGACTTGCCGCCGACCGAGAGATCGAAACGACTGTCGCCGTCGGTCACGATGTCGAGGCCGGCCGCCTCCTGCTCGGCGATGATGCTGGCGACCGCGTCGAGATATTGTTCGCGAAAAAGCGAGTCTCCCAGCGCGGTCTTGAACGACCGCCCGTCCAGGCTGCGGTCGAACCACAGCGGCCGCGGGTAGGAGCCCGTGACGGTGGTGGGCAGGATCATGTCACGCGTGACGGTCAGCACAGGGCGCCTCCGGAAGAGGCGCCGATGATAGGAGAGCTTTCCTCCGCCGTCTTGGGGTAGCCCGCTCGGGTCGGCCGAGCGAGCGCCGGACTCTGTGCGAACTGCCACAGACCGTGCCGCGCCGTTGTGGCGGACTCGGGCCACCAATCCGGAGGAGGCAACGATGGATGTTCGGTTTGAGCGTCTACGCGCAATGGCGACTGCTACGGCTCGCCGCGTGGTGCGGCTCGCTGGTGAACTGCTGCCTTTGCTGCGTCGTTGGGGGAGCGCCGTGTGCGACGCGGGAATGACACCTGACAGCATCGCCGTGCGGGTCGAATCGCGTGGACCCAACCCGAGAAATTGGCGGCGCTAGGCGGATATCGCCGTCGCCGTCGTTCGCGCTAAGCCGCGGCCTCCAGCCCGAGGAGGGAACGATGGCCAAGGCTTACTACAGCACCGTGCTCGACCATTCGGCCGACACCGTCTGGGCGGTGATCCGCCCGTTCGATCACTATGCCTGGGCAGGCGTCGAGGGCGAGACACTGATCGAGGACGGCAAGGCCGGCGACCAGGTGGGCGCCGTGCGCCGCGTTGCGGTGCGCAACGGGACGATCCGTCAGGCGCTGCTGGCGCACTCCGATATCGAGCGCTCGTACAGCTATGCGATCTGCGATCCGCCTCACCTGCCGGTCCGCGACTACATCGCGACCATCCGCGTCACGCCGGTGGTCGAGACCGGCCAGTCGTTCGTCGAATGGTCGGCGACCTTCGACTGCGCCGAAGCGTGGCGCAGCCGCTGGGTGGCCTATTTCGAGAAGGACGGATTCGCGGTCTGGCTGGCCGCGCTGCGGCAGTTCATGAGCAGCCGCCGCGCCGCCGCTGCCGAGTAGCGGCGGAGCCTAGCGGTAGTGTTCTTTCAGCCGGTCGAGGCCGGCCCGAAAGAAGTCCTCGATCTCGCTCACGACGCGGCGGCGGTCCTGAGCGTCGACGTCGTCGCGCACATCGAACTCGCTCTGCCACACGATCGTGCTGGTGCCGTCGCCATTGTCATCGACCCGCAACTCGGCGACGCAGTTCTTGACCGGCATGGGCGTCGATTCGATGGCGTAGATGTAACTGCGCTGCAATGGATTAGCGTTGGCCAGCCGCTCGACCTGCGTGCGGCCGTCGCGTCCGTGCGCCCAACGTCGCGCACCGGGCTCCTCGCCCTCGCTTTCCAGCGCCGCCAGCATCGGATGCCAGCGTGCAACGTCGCCGAACGATCCGATTTCGCGCCACAGCGTGCGCGCATGCCGCGCAACCCGCGCGGTTTGCAGGACATGGGCCATGGCTCGTCCCCTCCCGTAGTAGTGAAGAACGCTGCAATTGCCCAATTGGTTGCAGTTGCAGATTGCCGCGATGGGAAGCCTGCCGCTGCAACCGATTGGACACTTCGTCCACAGGCTGTGAGTCCCTATGTTGCGGCATGGCCGTCATCGTCCTGCCTTATCTCGACGCGGTGGCGCGCGATCTGCTGCGGCCCAGGGATTCGCCGGCGATCGATTACACCTTGCCGCACGGCGAGCCGGCGCTGGCGCCGCCGCAGTCGCTGTCGTGGCGCGTCTTCAAGAATCCAGTGGCGGTGTTCGTGGGCGGAGTGGCCGCGGTGATCCTCGAGCTCGCCGAGCCCGCGGTGCGCAGCGGCGTGTGGGAGCATTCCTCATTTCGCAAGGACCCCGTGCAGCGGCTGCGCCGCACCGGACTTGCCGCCATGATCACGGTCTATGGCGCGCGCTCGACCGCGGAGGCGATGATTGCCCGAGTGGTCGCGCTGCACGACAAAGTTGAAGGACGGACGCCAGCCGGCGAGGCCTATCGCGCCAACGACCCCGCGCTGCTCACCTGGGTCCACGCCACGGCGACCTTCGGCTTCGTCGAAGCCTATAGTCGCTATGTACGGACGCTCAGCCCGGCCGAACGCGACCGTTACTGGCGCGAGGGTCTGCCGGCGGCGCGCCTCTATGGCGCGCTGTCAGCGCCGGCCTCGCAGTCGGCGTTCCTAAGACTGCTGGAGAGTCAGCGCGGTCGGCTGGAAAGCTCGCCGATCGTCTTCGAGTTTCTCGAGATCCTGCGGACAGCGCCGGTGTTTCCGGCGCCGCTCCGGCCCGTCCAGCGCCTGTTGATCCGCGCCGCCGTCGAACTCACGCCCGCTTGGGTACGCGACCGCTTGGGCCTGGGGGCGGGGGCAGGGCTGCGCGCCTGGCAAAGGCCATGGGTGCGGCCGCTCGGCTGGCTCGCCGACTGCATCCTGCTGCGCTCGAGCCCGGCGGTGCAGGCCTGCCGTCGCCTCGGCCTGCCGGACGATTATCTCTATCGCAACTAGTGGGGCGTCCGACCTGTCGGACCACCAGTCTTTGATCTTGTGACCTTTCGGTGTCAAACGCCGAAAATCATTCAATTAGAAATACTTGAAACATTTTCTTGACGTCATATCTGAAATTAACCAAGGTTGGCAAAACCGGCCCGCAATCGTTTCGGGGGCCGCAAAAATCATACGCCGTCGCTTCGACCGTCTTCCCCCTCTGAGGTCTGAGTCATGAAAACCAAAGTACTGGCTGTGCTTCTCGTTCCGCTCGCCCTCTCGGTGTCGGCTTGTGGCGACACCTGGGGTCAGCGCGCGGCAACTGGTGGCGCCGTCGGCGCCGGCGCGGGCCTGGGCATCGCGGCCCTCGCCGGCTGGCCGCTGATCGGACCCGCCCTGGTTGGCGGCGCGCTGGGCGCCGGCATTGGCGCCGCCACCGCGCAGAACACCAAGTAAAGGCATTCCCGGCTGGCGAGAGCACGTTCCGCCCAACTGGACAGTTGGGTGGAAGGTCGTGCTCTAGAATCCACTGAGTCCGGAGCAGGTTCCCGCTGCTCCGGGCGCCCGCTTCGAGGCGCCCCTTAGCTCAGCAAGAGCCGGAGCTTGCGGTCGAAGATGTGCAATACGTCTTCGAGGCTGTCGCCATGCGCCAGTTTCCGCGGGCCGTTGTAGACCAAGTAGCGGCCCTGCGTACTGCCCGGCACCTTGGCAATGGCATAAAGCGGCTGCTCGGCGGTGTGGCGGAAAATCGAGAAGATCGCCATGCCCGGCCGGAAATCGATGGCGTAATCACGCCATTCTCCTGACATCACGCGTATGCTGTACAGACTGAGGAGCCGGGACAATTCGCGCCGGTCGAATGAGACGATACGGCGCCGGGCCGGGCGATCGGCCAGTCTGTATATATCGGTCATGCAACCATGTTGTTGGGGGCCACCTGACCGAATTGTTGCAGATGGCCGGGAAGCGTGTAAAGCCGCGTGCGGCGTTGTTTGCCAAAGCCCGGGCAGGGGGCTATGAACCGCCAAAGCCGTTGATTCTGCGCAATAATCGACAATCCCGGAGCCCCCCTCTTGTCCAATCCGCTGTCCGATCAGGCCTTTCACGAAGTTGATGAGGCCGTCCGCCAGGACGAGCTCAAAGCCTGGTGGAAACGCTACGGCACCTGGGCCGTGAGCGCGGGCGTCGTGGTCGTCGTGGCCATTTCCGGTTTCGTCGGCTGGCAGCGCTATCAGGCCTCGCAGCGGGCCCAGGCGGGAGCCGCCTATTCAGCCGCCCTCGCCATGATCAGCGAGAATACCGCCTCCGGGAACGCCGCGGCCCGAGCCGAGCTCGACAAGCAGGCGGCAAGCGCGCCCGAGCCCTACCGGTCGCTGGCGGCGCTGGTCGCCGCGCAGTTGCGCGACACGCCGGAAGAACAGGCCAAGGCCCTGCTCGAGGTGGCGCCGCGCCTGCCGAGCGAGCTCTCCGACCTCGCCGTGGTGCTGGCGGCGTTCCGCAGCGCCGACAGCAGCAAGGCCGACGAGGCGATGGCCAAGCTTGCTGCCATCGGCGGCCCCGAGCGCGCCTTCCACGGCAGCGCGGTCGAGCTGGAGGCGCTGTCGGCGCTGCGCAAGGGCGACCTCAAACGGGCCCGCGAGCTTTGGGCGTCGCTGGCCAAGGATCCGTCGGCGCCGCCCGGCGCCCAGCAGCGCTCGCAGGCCTTGCTCGACTACTATGCGTCGCGGGAGGCGAAGTAGGGCGATGGCCGTGTCGTTGCGTGAGGCGGATCGCCGCCTGCTGCTCGTGGCGCTGGCGATCAGCCTGGCGCTCGGCGGTTGCGGTCTGTTCGAAAAGGGCAAGAAGCCGCTGCCCGGTGAACGCATATCGGTGTTCAGCGAACGCGGTGAAGTCGAGCCGGACAAGGATATGGCCGGCCAGCCGGTCGTCCTGCCGGGGCCGGTGGTCAACGACTCCTGGCCGGAGTCGGGCGGCTTCGCCAACTATTCCATGCAGCACCTGGCGATCGGCGATTCGCCCCAGGTGGCTTGGACGGCCGATGTCGGCGCCGGCTCCACGTCCGATCGCCTGCTGACGACGCCGCCCGTGGTGGCCGACGGCAAGGTCTTCGCCAAGGATGCGCTGGGCACCGTGTCGGCCTACCGGGCCGATACGGGCGAGCGGCTGTGGAGCACGACCTTGAAGCCCGAGAAGGCGCGCGACAGCGACGAATTCGGCGGTGGACTTTCCTGGTACGGCGGCCGGCTGTTCGTGACGACGGGCTTCGCCGAGGTCTTCTCGCTCGATGCGGCGACCGGCAAACAGCTCTGGAATTCGTCGGTCAGCGCGCCGGTGCGCGGCGCGCCGCTGGTTTTCGGTGACCGTGTCATGACGGTCGCGATCGACAACAAGCTGCAGGCGCTGGCCGCCGTCGACGGCGCCGACCTGTGGTCGTACAGCGGCCTCAACGAGGGCACGGCCTATGTCGACATCGGCAGTCCTGCCGGCTCGGGCGACTATGTCGTGGCGCCGTTCAGCTCGGGCGAGCTGGTGAACCTGCGGCTGAACAACGGCCGCGTGGTGTGGAACGAACAATTGCTGGGCACGCGACGCGAGACGCGCGCCTTCGGCGCGCTCAGCGACATCCGCGGCCGGCCGGTGATCGATCGCGGCCTGGTGCTGGCGATGGGATCGGCGGGGCAGCTGGCCGCCTTCGAGCTGACCAGCGGCCAGCACAAGTGGGAGCGCAGCATCGGCGGCAGCCAGACGCCCTGGGTGGCGGGCCGCTTCGTGTTCGTCGTCAGCAACAGCGCCGACGTCATGGCGATCAGCCGAGACGACGGCAAGGTGAAGTGGGTCACTCCGCTCACCCAGTACTTCGACGAGGCGCGGCAGAAGCCGGTCGGCTGGGCCGGACCGGTGCTGGCGGGCGATCGCCTGCTGGTGGCCGGCCAGACCGGCGAGTTGCTGGCGATCTCGCCCTATGACGGCTCGATCCTGGGCAAGATGGACATGAGGTCGCCGATGCGGCTTGCGCCGGTGATCGCCAACCGCATGATCTACATCCTGACCGACACGGGCAGGCTCATTGCGCTCCGCTGATCCAGGCGGCATCGACTCACCCTCTTCGTCCGCCGCCGCTCCGAGGGTCGCCATTGTCGGGCGACCCAATGTCGGAAAGTCGACGTTGTTCAACCGCCTGGTCGGCCGCCGCCGCGCCCTGGTCGACGACACGCCGGGCGTCACGCGCGACGTGCGCGAGCAGACCGCCCAGCTCGGCGACCTTGCCTTCACCCTGCTCGACACGGCGGGCTGGGAGGATAGCGGCGGCGCGGCGCTGGAGGCGCGCATGCGCCGCTTCACCGAGCGCGCGGTCGAGGGCGCCGACGTCGTGCTGTTCCTGATCGACGCCCGCGCCGGCGTGCTGCCGCTCGACCAAAGCTTCGCCGACTGGCTGCGCAAGCGCCGCGACAAGGTGATCCTGATCGCCAACAAGTGCGAGGGTCGTGGCGGCCAGCCGGGTCTGGCCGAGGCGCACGGGCTGGGGCTGGGCGAGCCGATCCCGTTCTCGGCCGAGCATGGCGAGGGGCTTTCCGACCTGCACGAGGCGCTCGCGCGTCACATCACGCCGCTGCCGGAAGCAGACGACGAGGAGGACAACGAGGCCGAGGAGACGAGCGAGGCCGAGCTGTCGAAACGACCCTTGCTGCTCGCCATCGTCGGCCGGCCCAATGTCGGC
Source organism: Reyranella sp. (assembly GCA_051985755.1). Lineage (GTDB taxonomy): Bacteria > Pseudomonadota > Alphaproteobacteria > Reyranellales > Reyranellaceae > Reyranella. The sequence continues at coordinate 6,953 of JBPYDO010000265.1, forward strand.
AAGTCGACCCTGCTCAACCGCCTGGTCGGCGAAGAGCGCATGCTGACCGGTCCCGAGGCCGGCATTACGCGCGACGCCATTCGCGTCGAATGGCAGTGGCAGGGCCGGCAGGTGCGGCTGGTCGACACCGCCGGCATGCGCCGCCGCAGCCGCATCGAAGCCAAGCTCGAGGCCGCCTCGGTCGCGGACACGCTCGATGCGATCCGGCTCGCCGACGTCGCCGTCGTGGTGCTCGATGCGACGCAGATGGCGGAGAAGCAGGACCTCGCGGTCGCCGGCTGGGTCATCGAGGAGGGGCGCGCCCTGGTGATCGCCGTCAACAAGACCGATCTTCTGGCCGACGACCGGCGCCAGGCGAGCGCCGCCTGGCGCAAGCTCAACGACCGGCTGGAGGCCTCGTTCGCACAGGTGAAGGGCGTGCCGATCGTCGGTCTGTCAGCGCTCACCGGCCGTGGCGTCGAGCGGCTGATGCCGGCGGTGTTCGAGACTTACGCGCTGTGGAACAAGCGCGTGCCGACGCCCAAGCTCAATCGCTGGCTGCGCGAGATGGAAACCCTGCACCCGCCGCCGCTTGCCAAAGGGCGCGGCGGTGGCCGCCGCATCCGGCTGCGCTTCATCACCCAGATCAAGATCCGGCCGCCGACCTTCGTGCTGTCGGTCAGCCAGCCCGAGGCGCTGGGCGAGGACTACCTGCGCTTCCTGCTCAACCGCCTGCGCGACGACTTCGATCTGCCCGGCGTGCCGATCCGGCTCGTCATGCGCAAGCCAAAGAACCCGTACGCGGCAAAGGCAAGGAAGCGCTGATCAGCTGCGCGCGCTCTGGGCTTTCAACGCCTCGTCGCCCGCCACCCACGCGCCGTTCATCGTGCACTCAGGCAGCGCGAGCTTGATCAAACCCTCGGCGTGCGCTTCCGGAAGGGCGAGCGTGTTGGGGTCTTCGCCGGGGAAGGCCTGCCGGCGCATGCCGGTGCGGGTCGGGCCGGGGTTGTAGAGATTGACCCGCACCTTGGTGTGGGCGCATTCCGCGGCATAGACCTCGACCAGCTTGTCGAGCGCGGCCTTGCTCGCGGCGTAAAGGCTCCAATAGGGCCGGGCGCGGCGCGAGGCGCCCGACGTCACGAAGATGGCGCGACCGGCGTCGGCCTTCTGCAGCAAGGGATCGAGCGAGCGGATCAGGCGCCAGTTGGCGGTGACATTCACCGCCATGGTGCGCTCGAAAACGTCGGGCTCGATATGGCCAACCGGCGAGAGCGCGCCCAGGAGACCGGCATTGCCCAACAGCACGTCGAGCCGGCCGAAGCGCTCGTAGAGCGCCGCGCCCAGGCGGTCGATGCCGGGTCCGTCGGTCAGGTCGAGCGGCACCAGGGTCGCCGCGCCGCCCACCGCCTTGATCTTGTCGTCAATCTCCTCGAGTCCGCCCACGGTGCGCGCCACCAGCACGCAGTGCGCGCCTTCGCGGGCATAGGCGACCGCCGCGGCCGCGCCCAAGCCTCGCGAGGCGCCGGTGACCAGCGCGATGCGGTCCTTGAGGCGCATCCTTGTCAGGCCGGCTCGGCGAGGAACGAGAGCTGGCGATCCTCGCTGCCCATCAGGTCGTCGAGCGAGATCGGGTAGTCGCCGGTGAAGCAGGCGTCGCAAAAGCCGGGATTCGCCGGGTCGCGGCCACCGGGCATGCCCATGGCGCGGTACAGGCCGTCGATCGACAGGAAAGCCAGCGAATCGACCTTGATCAGCTTCCTCATGCCCTCGACGTCGTAGTGCGAAGCGAGGAGCTTGTCGCGCTGCGGCGTGTCGATGCCGTAGTAACAGGAGTGCGTGGTGGGCGGCGCGGCGATGCGCATATGCACCTCGCGTGCACCCGCGTTGCGCACCATCTCGACGATCTTCATCGAGGTGGTGCCGCGCACGATCGAATCGTCGACCAGCACCACGCGCTTGCCCTCGATATGGGCGCGGTTGGCATTGTGCTTCAGCCGCACGCCGAGATGGCGGATGTGGTCGGCCGGCTCGATGAAGGTACGGCCGACATAGTGGTTGCGGATGATGCCGAGCTCGAAGGGGATGCCCGACTGCTTGGCGAAGCCGATCGCCGCCGGCACGCCCGAATCGGGCACCGGCACGATCACGTCGGCGTCCACCGGGCTTTCGCGCGCGAGCTCCATGCCGATCTTCTTGCGCGCATCGTAGACGCCGACGCCCTCGATCTTGCTGTCCGGGCGGGCGAAGTAGATGTGCTCGAAGACGCAGAACCGGCGCCGCTGCTTGCCCCACGGCTTGACCGAGCGCATGCCGCTGCCGTCGACGACGACGATCTCGCCCGGCTCGACGTCGCGCACGAAGCGCGCACCGGTGATGTCGAGCGCGCAGCTTTCCGAGGCGAGGATCCAGGAATCGTCGAGCCGACCGATGCAGAGCGGGCGCACCCCCATCGGGTCGCGCACACCCAATAGCGCCTCGTTGGTGA
>JBPYDO010000266.1:0-19482 GCA_051985755.1 Reyranella sp.
TCGAGCTCCTGGTCGGCGGCAAGCCGGTGAACCCGCTCCCCTCGACCAAGGACGCGCAGCTGAGCGCCTTCGATTTCGCGCGCTTCAAGAAGCAGCTGGCGGCAGAGGATGCCGAACGCAGACTGGAGCGCCGGCTCGCGGACGAAGCTGAGGCCGACACGTCGTCAGCGGCTGCGCCGTCCGTCGCTCGCGCGCGCTGAATCCAATAGCCTCGGCACTCAGGCCGTTTGCAGGAGCTCCTTTGCCGTGGCGCCCTTCTTCATGCGCGCGATGAAATCATCGGGGTCGTACTCGACGCCGACCGGGTTCTTGGCGAAGGCTTGCGACTTCATGAAGGCCTGGCACTCGCGCGACGTCGCGAAGTTGTCGACCTGCAGCTCGACCTGGTTGTTGTCGGGATCGCGGAAGTACATCGACGTCGTGACGCCGTGATTGATGCACCAGAACGGCGTGATGCCCTTGGTTTTCAGCCGCGCGTAGGTTTCGAGGAGGTCACCCAGGCCCTCGAGCGTGAAGGCGATGTGATGCAGACCGCTCTCGCGGCCGGCCAGCATGCCTTTTGCGTCCGGCTGGCGCTTCTGCAGCTCGCCGGGATTGATGAAGGCCACGCGATGGTGCTCGTCGTCGTAGCTCATGAAGGAGATGAAGCCCGCGTCGTGCACCATCTCGCCCTCGAGCACGGTGCAATACCAGTCCTGCATGATCTTGGGATTGTTGGTCTGCAGCACGATGTGCGAGATCCTGATCGGCGACGCCATAGTGTACCCTCCTCTGATTACCGGGCGAGGATCGTCGCCGATCGAAGCATTGGCAACAGCGATTGCGCGCGGCCACGCGCCTCGATCCCCTTACAATTCCATGGAATTTCCCGCTAACGACCATAATCGGCGATTCTGTGTCGTGCGCGTATGGTCAGAGCGCATGAAGCGCTCTCCTCTAAGCGAGCGGCGACGCAGCCAGCGGCCGATGCCCAAGTGCAAAACCGACTGGTCGGCCGAGCGGCGGCTTATTCACTACATCAGGGCCGATCCCCTGAGCGGCTGTCACATTTGGCACGGGTCACGAATTCGTGGTGGATACGGCAACATCGAGATCCATGGACAGCAATGGCTGACGCATCGGCTCGCCTGGACCCTGAAGCACGGACCGATCCCTGCGGGCATGATGATTTGTCACAGATGCGACGAGCGCCGCTGCTGCAACACCGACCATCTTTTCCTCGGCACGCGCGGCGACAACATGGCCGACCTCAAGACCAAGCGCGCGGCACGCGGCGAGGCGCGAGCAAGCGGCGGCGGCACCATCCGCATCATCTATCGAGGCGTCGAGCTCGTGGGCGAGGTCAAAGTTGTGGCGGTCGATCCGAGGGTGAAGGCTGTCCAGGAGTCGTCACGCTGATGCGTGGAAGACACACCCGATCGCTATCTCGCACGACAGTGCTCTTGTCACACCGAGTTTCGTTGTCCGCTCGACTCACGGAGCGTAGTTTGATTCGTCTGAAGTGTGGTCCCTTAGATCATGACCAATCGCAAGCGTAACCGTCTGATCGACCTCGCCCTGATGGGCCTTGTAGCGGTCGCCTGGCTCGGCACCGCGACGATCACGCTGGCCGGCAGGTTCTGACGATCTCTCTGCCGTCATCGACTGCCGCCGCCTAGGGCGAAAGGGCGGCGCCCGGTCAGGCCTTCAACGGCGGCCAGACTTCGCGGTGCGCGCAGCCTTCTTCTTTGCCGCGGCCTGCTTCTTGGCTGCGCCAGACGGGCTCGCGTTCCCAGCGGCACGCGGCGACGCGCCGCCAGCCAGATTGATGGTGAACTGATCGTATTGCGTGGTCTGCGGCGTCTGGCTTTCGGCGTAGGGTGCCGAGAAGTAGGTGCCGACGATTTGCTTTTGCGTCACCTCGATCCGGCAAAAGCCGAAATTATCCTGATCATACTGATTGAGCGTCAGGGTCGGCGACAGCTTCAGCGGCGCCTTGGGGTAGCCGCCGTTGATCTTGTGCAGTTTTCCGAGTTTCGAATAGCCGCAATTGCCGAGCACGACGCAGGTGATGTTGCCCGTCTGCTCAGCAACCGTGAAGCGCTGGTAGTTGTGGACGTGGCCCGACAGGATCAGCTGCGGATACCGGTTCGTTGCCGCGAAGCTTTCGAACAGGACCCTTTCTGAGGCGGTGCTGCCGGAATGCTCCACGTCGCCAGAATAGGGCGGATGGTGGATGGCAACGATCAACGCTTTGTTCGGATCGGCGGCCTTCAACTCACCCTTGAACCACTCGATCTGGTCGGGATGAATCTCGGCGTCGTTTTCGCTCACGTTGGAAAACAGGCCGATGATCGTGGCGAGCGGCGTGGTGAACGTCCAGTAGACGTTCGGCAGGTTCATCTGCGTGCGTTGCGATGTCGTCTTCAGCGATCCGAGCTTGTTTGGCGTCGGCGACATGAAGTTCTGGATCCAGCCGTCGAGCGGCTTCTTGTTCGGGTCGACGACGTGAGTCGGGCTGTCCTGCGGATCATCAGGCTGGCAGTCGTGGTTTCCGGCAATGGACACGATCAGGGCCGGGTATTCGGCGTAGGTTTCGTAGAAGCACGACCCGTACATGTCGATGTCGCCGGCAAAATAGACGACGTCGCCCAGGTGATACATGAAGGCCGGCACACCATCGGCCGGGCTCTTGTCGTAGTCGGCCGTCATCATCTCGGCGACGAAATCCATTTGCTTGCCGCGCTCGTCGCCGGTGTCGCCGACGGTGTGGAATACCAATTTGCCGGCTTTGGTGATTTGCGCGACGTCGTCGGGGTGCAAGAGATCGCTGAGATCGAAGCGATAGGGCGGCTTACCGAGCGGTGTCGGCAAGGGCTGGAACGGGAAGTGCGGGAGCGTGAACCCTGTTCCCTGCACTGGCAGCTTCGAGCCCGCGGCGTGGGATTTAGCGCCGCTCGATGCAGCCGCTGGTGACACCCCCGACGGCAGCCGATTGCCCGCCATACGACCGTAGGTGAAAGTGCGCTGGCTCATCTCTTACCCCCTCTGTTCGCGACGGCAGGGAACTGCCGCAACCCAGGGTAGGCAAAGCGAGCCATCCTGAATGTGCAATTTCCCACACTCCAGGGCGCCGTAGAGATCGGGTAGTATCAGCCGACAATATTACACTTCTGGTACATGAGTGGCCCGACGGGCCAAGCTAGGCAGCTGGTTCGCTCTTCCCTTCGCCTACCCGCGCCGCCAGAGATGCTGCCATGAATTCATCCAAATCCCCGTCCAGCACCTTCTGCGGGTCGGAGCGTTCGACGTTGGTGCGCAGGTCCTTCACCATCTGGTAGGGCTGCAGCACGTAGCTCCTGATCTGGTGGCCCCAGCCGATGTCGGTCTTGTTGGCTTCGGCCGCCAACCGCTCGGCCTCGCGCTTCTGCAGCTCGACCTCGTAGAGGCGTGCCTTCAGCATCTGCATGGCCTTGGCGCGGTTCTGGTGCTGGCTGCGCTCCTGTTGCACCGCGACCGCGATGCCGGTCGGGATGTGGGTGATGCGCACGGCCGAATCGGTCTTGTTGACGTGCTGTCCCCCTGCTCCTGACGCTCGATAGGTGTCGACGCGGAGGTCCTTGTCGATGATCTCGATCTCGATGTTGTCGTCGACCTCGGGATAGACCCAGACGCTGGCAAACGACGTGTGGCGGCGGGCGTTGCCGTCGAACGGGCTGATGCGCACCAGGCGATGCACGCCCGATTCGGTCTTCAGCCAGCCATAGGCGTTGGGCCCATCGACCTTGAAGGCGCACGACTTGACGCCGGCCTCCTCGCCCGCGCTCTCCTCCAGCCAGCTCACCTTGAAGCCTCGGCGCTCGGCCCAGCGGGTGTACATGCGCGCCAGGATCTCGGCCCAGTCCTGCGCCTCGGTGCCGCCCGCGCCGGCATTGATCTCGACATAGGCGTTGTTGGCGTCGGCCTCGCCCGACAGCAGGGTCTCGAGCCGCGCCTTGCCGGCTTCATCTCGTGCAATCGACAGGGCCTTCTCGGCGTCGGCGATCATCGCCTCGTCCTTGTCGGCCTCGGCGAGCTCGATCAGCCCTGTATTGTCGTCGACGGCGGCGCGCAGGCGGTGGATGGTGGTGATGGCGCCTTCGAGCCGCGTGCGCTCCTTCATCACGGCCTGCGCTTGTTTGGGATCGTTCCACAGCGCCGAATCCTCGGCGCGCGCGTTCAGCTCGGCTAATCGTACGACGGCCTTGTCGTAGTCAAAGCCGCCTCCTGAGGAGCGCCAGCGACTCCTCGATCTCGTTCACCATGGACTGGGCTTCGGCGCGCATGGGCGCTTCATAGCGCCGGCGGTGCCGCAGCGCTAGGGCCGCCCCGTCGGCCCGGTCGCGGCGAAGCCGCGAAGCGCAGGCACCGCTGTGTGGAGGCTTGCAAGAGGACTTGAGCTCAAGTCCGTGCGCAATTGGCTCGGTGCGGGCCCTGGGCTTCGGCGCTGCGCGCCGACCGGCGCCGCGGGGGCGCCTAGCCCTACGGGCCCGCCAGAGCGAGCCTCGCTCGCTCTAGCTCGCGCCTAGTACGTTTCCCCCGTCCCCGAGATCGCCGGCCGCCGTGACCCGCCGCCGGCGACCACCGGACTGCCGTCGGTGCCGGTGATGGGCGAGGAGCCGTCGATCGGCGCCGCTCCCGCCTCGTAGCCCGAGCCGGGCTCGGTGCCGGGCTTGTAGAGTTCGTCGACGCCCTGCGGATCGCCGAAGGTGGTCGGCTGGCCGGTGTCGTGGTTGACATGCACCAGCCTGACGCCCGGCGGGATCTTGAACGGCGTCGGCGGCTTGTCCTTGTAAACCACGGTGGCGATGCGCTGGTAGATCGGCAGCGCCGTCAGCGCGCCCTGCTCCTGGCGTCCGAGCGGCCGCGGCTCGTCGAAGCCGACATAGGTGCCGATGGTCAGGTCGGGCGTGGAACCGAAAAACCAGAGGTCCTTCGGTCCGTTGGTGGTGCCGGTCTTGCCGGCGATCGGCCGACCCATCGAGCCGAGCGCCGCCGCCGTGCCGCGCGTCGTCACACCCAGCATCATCTGCACCACCTGGGCGACCGAGGCCGGATCGTGGAACGGCTGGCGGTTGTCGACTATTCGAGGGGGCTGCGGTTTGGTGCCCGCGGCGGCTTCGCCGCAGCCTTCGCAGGTGCGCGGCTCATGGCGATAGATGGTCTTGCCGTGGCGGTCCTGCACACGGTCGACCAGCGACGGCGTGATCTCGTGCGCACCGTTGGCCAGCATGGCGTGCGCCATGGTCATGCGTAAGAGCGTGGTGTCGACGGCGCCCAACGCCATCGGCAGGTAGGCGGCCATGTTGTCGGCGATACCGAACTCGCGGGTAACCTGCACGACGCGCTTCATGCCGATCTGCTGCGCCATGCGCACCGTCATGAGGTTGCGCGAATGCTCGAGGCCGTAGAACACCGGCTGCGGGCCCTTGAAGTCGTGCTCGTAGTTGCTGGGCCGCCAGATCGGCTGGCCGTAGCCGGGGTCGTATTCGAACGGCGCGTCCTCGACGATGGTCGAGGGCGTGAGGCCGGCATCCATCGCCGCGAGATAGACGAACGGCTTGAACGAGGAGCCCGGCTGGCGCTGCGCCTGGACGGCGCGGTTGAACTGGCTCATGCCGTAGGACCAACCGCCCGACATCGCGAGCACCCGGCCATCGCGCGGATCCATCACCACGACGGCGCCGTTGACGTTCGGCACCTGGCGCAGGCCGTAGGTGTTGGGCGGATAGGGCTTGGCGTTGGCGCCGCCATTGGATGGCGACGTCACCTTCTCGACCACGATCACGTCGCCCACGCTCACCACGTTGGCCGGCCGGCCGGGGCAGGCGCCGATCGTCTGCTCGGGGCCGGTCCTGCAGGCCCATTGCATCTCGGCGAAGGGCACGGTGCCTTCACCGGCGCTTTGATCGCTGCCTTCAGGATGCGGCAGCCCGGCGACCGTCGCCGACTGGGCATCGACCTTGGTGACGACGGCGAGATGCCAGCTGGGCGGGCCATAGAGCGGCCGGCGCTGCTGGATGCGCGCGAACTCCTCCTCCCAATTGCCGCTCATGTCGGCGATCCTGGCGTAGGCTCCGCGCCAGCCGTGGCGGCGGTCATAGGCGATCAGTCCCTCGCGGAGCGAGCGGTCGGCGACTTCCTGGATCTTGGGATCGAGCGTCGTCATGACGGTGAGCCCGCCTTCGTACAGGCCCTTGTCGCCGTAGGCAGCCAGCAGGTTGCGGCGCACTTCCTCGGCGAAAAAGTCGGCGGTCACCACCTCGGTGGGACCGCGCCTGCGGTATTGCAGCTTCTCGGCGCGCGCTTGGGCGGCTTCCGCGGCGGTGATGTAGCCATCGTCCTCCATGCGGCGAAGCACGTAGTCGCGGCGGGCGTAGGCGTCCTTTTGGTGGCGCACGAGATTGTAGGCGTTGGGCGCCTTGGGCAGGCCCGCGAGATAGGCGATCTCGGAGAGGCTGAGCTCACCCAGCGAGCGGTCGAAGTAGTTGAGCGCCGCCGAGGCGACGCCGTAGTTGCCCGAGCCCAGGTAGATTTCGTTGAGGTAGAGCTCGAGGATGTGCTCCTTGGAGTAGGTGTGCTCGATCCGGAAGGCGAGGATGGCCTCACGGATCTTGCGCGCCAGAGTCGCCTGGTTGGTGAGCAGGAAGTTCTTGGCAACCTGCTGGGTGATGCCCGAGGCGCCTTCCGGCCGCTTGCCCGGATTGGCGATGTTGGCGATGGCGGCGCGGATGACGCCGATCACGTCGACGCCGGGATGGCTGTAGAAGCGCTGGTCCTCGGCGGCGACGAAGGCCTGCAGCACGCGCTTGGGCATGGCGGCGACCGGGACGAACACCCGCTTTTCCTTGGCGTACTCGGCGAGCAGCCGGCCGTCGGCGGCATAGAGGCGCGACACGGTGGCCGGCTGATAGTCGGCCAGCTGCTTGTGATCCGGCAGGCCGTGGCTGAAATGCCAGAACAGGCCGGCCACGGTGCCCGTGCCCACGATCAGGCTGGCCAAGCCGAAGGCCATGGCGATTTTGAAGAAGTTCAGCACTTTCGATCTTTCCCAGAGCACTGTCTTACAGGCCTTTCCGCCCGAGACCAATCGGGCCCCGCCCTAGCCGCAAGGGGAAAATCGTGCCGAGGAGTTACGCCTTCTTTGTGGCCGCCATTGCCGCGAAATAGGCATCGATCGAGCCGCGCAGCGCGCGGGCCAATGCAAGTTGATGCTGGCGCACCGTGAGCAGCTTTTCGTCGGCCCGATTGGAGAGATAGCCGAGCTCGACGAGGCTTGCGGGAATGTCGGGCGAGGTCAGCACGGCGAAGCCCGCCTCGCGATGGGTGTGCGGCAGGAGGCGCACGCCGTCCCTTCCGAAAGTCCGCACGATCGACTCGGCGAGGCGGCGCGAGTCGTTGCCGGTCACCCGCTGCGCCATGCTGACCAGGGTCTTGGCGACAGTGTCGGGCTGGTTGGCGATGCGGCGAGCCCACTCCGTGCGGTCGGCGCTGTTCTCGCGCGCCGCCAGTGCCGCGGCCTCGCGGTCGGAGGCCTCTTCGGAAAGCGTGTAGACCGAGGCGCCGCGCACCTCGGGTTCAGGATTGGAGTCGGCATGAATCGACAGGAACAGGTCGGCCTTGGCGGCCTGCGCGCGCGCCACCCGCTCGCGCAGCGGCACGAACTGATCACCGGTGCGGGTCAGCATGACGCGGTAGCGGCCGCCCAGCTGCAGCTGCTGGACGAGATCGCGCGCAACGGCGAAGACGACGCTCTTTTCCTCGGTGCCGCCCACGCCCAGGGCGCCCGGATCGCGTCCGCCATGGCCGGGGTCGAGGGCGATGAGCTTGGGTTTGGGTCGCGGCGGCAGGGCCCTCTTGACCGCAGGAGCAGCCAAAGCGGGGCCCGAGCCGGCGGCGAGCGCCAAGCTTGCAATCAACAAATTGCGACGGCGGAGAATGCTCATGGGAGTTAAAGTAAATACACAAGAGACGAAATAATTTCAATGGATTTCAATCAGTTAATGGCTCTTCCTCATACGACACAATGTTTTGATTGTCGGCTCAGGTGCGACCCCGTATGTTGCGGCCCGCGAGCAGTCGCCGTCGTTCGTAGCGCCCTTTTGCGAGGCCGCGCTCCGACGGCAGTCCCAGCGGGCAGTTGCTGGCGCCCCTTGAACGCTAGAGTGGCGCAGCGAGCCCGCCCAAGGATTGTCAGCAAGGCGGTGGCTACTAGGAACCTCGAGGTCGGCAGGGCCCAAGTTGCGGCCCGGCGGCGCGAAGCTTCCCCGTCTTGGCCCACGGTTGGGGTCGTTCGACGGGTCGATGACGCACCGCCCCCCTCGCGCCAGAGAGGCGGCAAGGTCCACGGTCGCTCGCGCCGCTGGAATCCGCGCCGCCTTGGGAGCGAGCCATGGCACGGCGCATGCTCATCGACGCAGCCCATCCCGAGGAAACGCGGGTGGTGGTGGTCGACGGAACCAGACTTGAGGACTTCGATTTCGAGACCGCGGTGCGCAAGCCGCTCAAGGGCAACATCTATCTCGCCAAGGTGATCAGGATCGAGCCGTCGCTGCAGGCGGCCTTCGTCGAATACGGCGGCAACCGCCACGGCTTCCTCGCCTTCTCGGAAATCCATGCCGACTATTTTCAGATTCCGGTCGCCGACCGCGAGCGGCTGATCGCCGAGCAGCAGCAGTTGGCGGGCGAGGCGGAGGAAGAGCCCGAGCGCCATCGCCACCGCATCGACCGCACCGACATCGAGGAAGCGCGCGCCGAGCGGCAGCAGGAAACGATCGCAGCCATCGAAGCGGGCGTCGAGGGCGTGGCACAGGCCGGCCGCGGCGAGCATCCGCCCACTGCACATCCGCACGCCGAACACCCGCACGCCGAGCATGAGGCGAGCGCGGCACCGGCCGCTGCCAATGACGAGGCGCCGCCCGCCCCCGAACAGGCACCCAAACCGCCGTCCGAACCGGCGGCCCAGCCGGCCGCAATCGAGGTCGCCAACGATCGCGTCGAAGGCCCTGCGTTGGGCGCGACGGAGCCGGAAGGCGCCGCTCCGGTCACCGGCGAAGCCGCGGCCGCAGAGCCGGTGGCGCATGAAGCCGCGGCGCGGACCAGCGATCTCGCGGAAGCGCCGCAGCCGGAAGTTGGCGTCGAGACCCTGGGCGGCGACGATTCAGGCGAGGAGCGCGAGACGCGCGAGCGGCGCCGGCGCCAGCCGATCCGGCACTACAAGATCCAGGAAGTCATCAAGCGCCGGCAGATCGTGCTGGTGCAGGTCGTCAAGGAGGAGCGCGGCAACAAGGGCGCCGCCCTCACGACCTTCCTGTCGCTGGCCGGCCGCTATTGCGTACTGATGCCCAACGCCGGGCGCGGCGGCGGCATCTCGCGCAAGATCTCCAACCCCAACGACCGCAAGCGCATGAAGGAGATGCTGGCCCAGCTCGACGTGCCGCAGGGCATGGGCGTGATCCTGCGCACTGCTGGGCTCGAGCGCTCCAACATCGAGATCAAGCGCGACTACGAATATCTCACCCGCCTCTGGGATTCGATCCGCGAACTCACCATGCGCTCGACGGCGCCGGCGCTGATCTACGAGGAAGGCGACCTGATCAAGCGCTCGCTGCGCGACGTCTACGACACCGACATCGCCGAAGTGCTGGTCGAGGGCGAGGCGGGCCACCAGGCCGCCTCCGAGTTCATGCGTCAGCTGGTGCCGCACGAAGGGACCAAGGTACATCTCTACAAGGAGCCGATTCCCCTCTTCCATCGCTACCAAGTGGAAAATCAGTTCGACGCCATGCACTCGCCGGTCGTGCAGCTCAGGAGCGGCGGCTACGTGGTGATCAACCCGACCGAGGCGTTGGTCGCGATCGACGTCAACTCGGGCCGCTCGACCCGCGAGCGCAATATCGAGGAGACGGCGCTCAGGACCAACATCGAGGCGGCCGAGGAGATCGCCCGTCAGGTGCGCCTGCGCGACCTCGCCGGACTGATCGTCATCGACTTCATCGACATGGAGGAGACGCGCCACCAGCGGCAGGTCGAGCACAAGGTCAAGGACGCGATGCGCAACGACCGGGCGCGCATCCAGATCGGCCGCATCTCGGCCTTCGGACTCCTCGAGATGTCGCGCCAGCGCCTGCGGCCCTCGCTGCTAGAGCATTCGACCGAGGTCTGCCCGCATTGTGCCGGCACCGGCCGCGTCCGCTCGATCGAATCGGCGGCGCTGCACGCGCTGCGCGCGATCGAGGAGGAAGGCGTGCGGCGGCGCTCGAGCGAGATCGTCGTCAATGTGCCGCCCAACGTCGCGCTCTATCTCCTGAACCACAAGCGCCACACGCTGTCCGACATCGAGCGGCGCTACGGCTTCTCGGTGCTGGTCGAGGCCGACGAGGAGCTGCACGCAGCCGACTGCGAGATCGAGCGCGTGCGCTCGCGCCGCGACGACCATCGGCCGGCCCAGGAACTGGCGCGGGCAAGCTACGAGGAAGTCGCGGGCGAAGGCGCCGCGGGCGCGGCGCAAGATAGCGCGAGCCCAGGCGAAATCCACGAAGCCGCCGACGGCGAGCATGCTCACCGTGAAGCTGACGGCGAAGGCCACGAGGACGGCCGCGGCCGGCGGCGGCGGCGTCGCCGGCGGCGCGGCGGACGCCGCGAGGACGGCGAGCGCGCGGGCGAGCGCCACTGGGACCATGCCGGCGAAACCGCCGGCAACGGCGCCGAGCCGCCGCCGCCCGCTGACGGGGCGATGGAACCGGAAGGCGACGAGGCCGATTTCGTCGAGCAGGAGGATGAGCCGGTCGGCGAGCATGGCGCGGAAGCGACTGGCGAGGGCGAGGCCGCCCATGCCTCGGCCGATCGTGGCAGATCCGACCGACATGATGGCGACCGACATGATGGCGATCGCCGGCGCCGGCGCGGCCGCCGCGGCGGTCGACGCCGTCGGCGCGACGACGGCGACGGAGCGACGCGCGAACATGACGGCGAGCATGCGCCACGCGAGTCGTCGTGGAGCGAGCGCGCCGACGAACGGCCGCCGGCAGAGAGGCCCGCCGAGCACGTCGCGGACGCATCGCCAGGCCACGAGCCGCCGCCGGCAGTGCCGCATGCCGAGGCGCCGCCGAGCTTCGCGCCGCCGCCCGAGCCGGTGGCGGCCGCGCCACAGAACGCGCCGGAGCCGCCACCGCCTGCCGTGCCGACCATCTCCACCGACTCGCCGCCCGACAAGCCCAAGCGCGGCTGGTGGCGTCGCTAGATCCCTCGCGGCGCCCAGCGATGCCGTCGTCCGGCCCGTTTGCCTACTGGCTGACTTGGGCGTTGCTGTCGGCCGCCTTCGCGGCGCTCACCGCGATCTTCGCCAAGGTGGGAGTCGAGAACGTCAATTCCGACTTCGCGACCCTCATCCGCACCGTCGTCATCCTGGGTGTGCTTGCCCTGCTGGTATCGGCCAGCGGCCAGTGGCAATCGCCGCGCTCGGTGAGCGGGCGCACCTATCTGTTCCTCATTTTGTCGGGCCTGGCGACCGGCGCGTCCTGGCTTTGCTATTTCCGGGCGCTGAAGCTCGGCGATGCGGCGCGGGTGGCGCCGATCGACAAGCTGAGCGTCGTGCTGGTGGCGGTGTTCGGCGTGCTGTTCCTGGGCGAGAAGCTTGCCGGCCTCAACTGGCTGGGCGTGGTGCTGATTGCCGCCGGCACGCTGCTGGTGGCGTGGAAGGCCTAGGCCATGGCGCTATCGGACCTGCCCGTCCCCGATTCCATCCAGCGCAGCATCGGGCAGAGCCGCTACGACGAAGCGGCGCGCGCGCTCGAGTCCCTGGCCGCCAGTGAGCCCTCCGTCCCGCGCCTGCTGGCGCTTGCCACCATGCAGCTGATGGTGGGCGATCTGCCGGCGGCGAAGGAGAACGCACTGGAGGTGGTCGGGGCGGCACCGCGCAACGCCAAGGCGCGCGCCCTGCTGGCGCGCATCCGCGCCGCCCTGGACGAGCGCCCGGCCGCCCTCGCCGACTTCCGCGCCGCCCTGGATCTTTCCTTCGGGTCGGCCCAGCCGCCCGCCGAGACGCCGGCCCATCTCGCCCTGCACAATCTCGAACAGCTCGACTACATCGAACAGGCCGAGGGCCTCGCTGCGGGGGCGCTGCTGCCGGTCGCGCCGCCGCTGCGCGAGGAGGCGCGCCGCCGCCTCGGCAATCTCCTGAAGCAGGCCAGCGCCGATGTCCCGGCCATCAAGCTCGGCGGCCAGGTCGGGCACGTGCTCGCCCTGCCGCCGATCGTGCTGCACGAGGAGCCGCCGCCCGCGCAGTGTCTCAATCCCGCCGTCGACTGGCCGGCGATCGCCCGGGCCTATGCCAGCGAAGGCAACGTCGCCTGCATCGACGACCTGCTTGCCCCCGATGCGCTCGCCCAGTTGCAGCGCTTCTGCCTGCGCTCGACGGTCTGGCGCCACGCCTACCGGCACGGCTATATCGGCGCCTTCCCGGAGACCGGCTTCTTCAGCGGGCTGCTGCTGCAGCTCGCGGCCGAACTGAAGCAGGCGCTGCCCGAGATACTGGGCGAACACCATCTCGGCTACTGGTGGTCGTTCGTCAGCCAGCCCGGCCGCCCCGGCACCGACATCCATGCCGACCAGTCGGATGTCAGCCTCAATTTCTGGACCACGCCCGACGCCGCCAACCAGCAGCCGAGCTCGGGCGGCCTCGATATGTGGAACGTCGAGGCGCCGGCCGACTGGTCGTTCGACGACTACAACACCGGCACCGACAAGGTGCACGATTTCCTGAAGCAGTCCGGCGGCAAGGTGACGACCTACGCCTATCGCGAGAACCGCGGCCTCCTGTTCAAGGGCACGCTGTTCCATCGCACGGCCAACCTGAAATTCGCCGACGGCTTCGAGAACCGGCGACGCAACATCACCATGCTGTTCGGCCGCACCAAGCGCCGCTGACGGTCGGCAGTCCGCGCTACCGGTCTGCCGCGGTTGCCTGCGCTTCCAGCACGCGCTGGCGGCGGCCAAGCCAGATGCCGCTCAGCAGCCAGAGGGCCGCAAGGCCAATCGCCACCAGCGGCGCCAGGCGGGCGCCCGCCTCGCTGAACAGGGTGGCCGACCAGATGCCGACCTGGTCGCCCAGGCGATAGACGAAGGTGTCGATGAATCCTTTGGTCTTGTAGCGGTCCTCGCGCGACACGACGGTGTAGACCACCTCGCGCGCCGGCCGCGTGATCGCGTACTCGGTGCCGCGGCGCACGACCTGGAACACCGCGATCACGCCGAGCGTCGGCGATATCGCCAGGGCGGCGAATCCCGCCATGGTCAGCAGCGGCAGGATGGCAAGCGCGAGCGCCAGCCCCAAGGTCAGCACGATGCGCCCGGTGAAGAAGAGCTGCAGGACCAGCGCCAGCGAATTGACGCCGAGATTGACGTTGGCGAAGAACGCCGTCTGCGCCGCGCGATCGACCAGGGTGTGGCTGAGGATGGTCGCCTGCTGCGAATAGGCGAAGGTCGAGGAGACCGAATAGAGCAGCAGGAAGGCGCACAAGCCCAGAAGGTAAGGCGAGCGGATGGCATGGTACATGCCCGAGAACACGCCGCCGCCGAGCGGCTTCTCGGCCCCGGCGGCGTCCCGCTGGGTCGCGACGCGACGCAGGACGGGCGAAAGCCGGGCCAACCGGCCGGCGCAGAACACGGCGACCTCGAGCAGCACTGCGGCGGAGACCAGCAGCACCGTCGGCGACAAGGTCTTTGCAAAGGAGCTGACGTAGGCCGAGCCGACCATCGCGCCGATGGTGGCGCCGGCGGCGATGAAGCCGAACAGCCGCTTGCCCTGCGCCGGACTGAAGAGATCGACGTTGAGCTGCCAGAACACCGAAATGATGAAGAGGTTGGTGACGGAGACCCAGATGTAGAAGATGCGGCCCACCCATACCGACTGCTGGCGCGTGGCGATGAGCAGCGCCACCGCAAACAGCAGCAGGACGGCTGCGAAGAAGCGATAGGTGAGCGGGATGAAGCGGCTGCGCGGCAGCTTCTTCACCAGCCAGGAGAACGGCACGTTGAGGATGATGGTGCCGGCCAGGGTGCCGACGAACAGCCACGGCAGGTTCTTGACACCGCCCGCAACCCCCATCTGGTCGCGGATCGGCGTCAGGATGTAGTTGGCCGCCAGCAATACGAAGGCGTAGAGCCAGCACCAGGCGACGGCGCGCAGCTCGCCCGGCTGGACGGCGACGAGACGCTGCAGCAGGCGCAGCAGGGTGCCGCCGGCCGGAGCCTCGGGCTGGGATACGCTCACGCGAACAGGGTGGCTTGCAGGGCGATCAGGAAAGTCCCGCCGCGATCTTGCGCAAGTCGGCTGGCGTGTGCATGCCGCCGAGCGGCGTCCCCGGCACCAGGTACTTGCCCTTGGCGAGATTGCCGATCAGCACCGGCTCGAAGCCGATCTGCTTGATCAGCGAGCTCGCAAGCTCGATCGCCTTGGGATCGTCGCCGGCGATCGGCACGCCGAGCGGCTCGCCCTGGCGGTGCGCCTCCTTGGGCAGCGACATAGAGCCGATGGCGTTGAAGGCACGCACGATCTTGGCGCCGGGCAGCATCCTCTGAGTGGCGAGCCCTGCCCCGCCCTCGGCGTTGATCTTCTTCACGAAATCCTCGCCGTCGCGACGCGGGATCGGATTGGAGACGTCCATCACCAGCTGCTTGGTTGCGAGCGCCTTGCCGTAGTCCTTGCCGATCTGCTCGACCGCCGTGTAGGGCACGACCAGCACCACGACATCGCCGAACGCCACCGCCTCGGCCACCGAACCCGCCTTGGCGGTGGGCCCGGCCTTGGCGACGAGATCCTTGAGCTCCTCCGGCTTGCGCGAGGAGAACATCACCTGAAATCCTTCCTTGGCGAACAGGCTGCCGAGCGCGCCGCCTTCGCGGCCGGCGCCGATCGTGGCGATCTTGGGCTTGCTCCCTTGTGCACGCACGGCGAGCGGCGTCGCCGCAGCAATTCCCAGTGCACTCGCAATGAAGTGACGACGATCCATCGGAACCTCCAGCTTCGGGGCTTTCGAGACGACGCTAGTCCGGCGCGGGCGCGGCGTACAACTCACAGGGCCGTGTGAGTGCCGCTCACCGGAGTGAGCCGCTCATTTCATTAAGTCTGCGTGTCAAACAGAGATCAGGCCGCGTACTTGCTGCCGCTCAGTCCTTGCCAAAGGGCCTGCGGTCCGGCCTTGGCATAAGCCGAGCCGATCTTCTCGCCCCAGAAGGTCTCGCTGCCGAAGTCGCGGCGCCACACCCAGAGTCTGCGCGTGTAGTGATGCAAAATGTGTTCGTGGGTGAAGCCCATGGCGCCCATCGACTGGTGCGAGATCGCGGCAATCCTCTGCGCGAAGTCCGATGCCTGGCTCTTGGCGGCGGCGATGGAGAAGCGGCCGCCCTGCTGCAGTCCGCCTTCGTCGGCATCGCGCGCCGCCGCCTCGGCCGCAGCGATGGTGGCAGCCACGCAACTCGCGAGCTCGGCCAGCATGTGCTGGATGGCCTGGAAGGTCGAGATCGGTCGGCCAAACTGCGCGCGCTGTTTGCAGTATTCGACGGCCGTCGCCAGCACCTTGTCGGCCGCACCCGCCATCTGCATCGCGCGCATGACGGCCGCAAGCTCGAACGCGCGCTCGGCGTCGACAGGCGAGGGTTCGCCGAACTCGACCGCCGCGTTGTCGAACGTCACCGTGCCATAGGGTTCACCGGCGTGGCTGGGCTTGGCCGTGACCGTGGCGTTGCCCGCCGCCACGACAGCCACGCTGTTGCCGACGACGGTGACGAAGCGCTGCGCCACCGAGGCGAACGGCACGCGCTCGACCTTGCCACCCAGGCGGCCACCCACGAGTGTGAGATTGCCCAGCGCCACGGTGGCTGGCCCGGCCTTGGGCGAGCCGCCCGCCGCCGACACCAGGAGATTGGCGAGCGCCGTCTCGGCAAGGGGCACCGGCACGGCGTGCGAGCCCGCCAGCCGCAAGAGCGCCAACATGTCGGCCAGCGTGCCGCCCGCGCCGCCTTTGTCTTCCGCCACGGCGATCAGCGGCAGGCCCATCTCCTCGATCTCCTTCCAGAGATCGGCGGGCCAGACGCCCTTCTCGACGTCGTTCACGACTTCCTTGCCGCAGCGCTCGGTGAAAAAGCGGTCGGCCGTCTCCAGCAGCATGTCGCGGGTTTCGCGGTCCATCGCTCGACTCCCTCAGCGCAACCCGAGCCCGCGCGCGACGCTGCCGCGCAGCACCTGGGTGGTGCCGCCCTGGATGGTGTAGCTTGGCGCCATCATGGTGGCGTGCTGGGCGACGTCGAGGAAGTCGGCCATGTCGTCTTCCGTCGTCGCATCGCTCTCGGCCAACACGCGGGCGATCTCGGGCAGGTCCTGTTGATAGATGGTGCCGAGATCCTTGACGAGCGCCGCTTCGATGGCGGGCGACTTGCCGCCCTGCATCATGCCCGCGACCGCGACCGACATCTGGCGCAGCGTCCACAGGCGCGCGATCACCCGACCCAATATTGCCGACGCGCGCTTGGCCGGCTGGCGTCCCAGCACACGCACCAGCTCGCGCAGCACGTAGAAGTTCTGCAGGAAGCGCTCGGGGCCGCTGCGCTCGAAAGCGAGCTCGCTGGTCACCTGCAGCCAGCCGTCGCCCTCGTTGCCGATCAGGCAGCTCTCGGGGATGAAAGCGTCGCTGAACGTCACCTCGTTCCAGTCGTGACGGCCGGCGAGGTTGATGATCGGCCGGATGGTGATGCCTGGCGTCTTGAGGTCGACCAGAAGCTGGCTCAGCCCCTTGTGCCGATCGCCGTGCTGGCCCGAGGTGCGCACCAGGGCGATGCAGTAGTGGTTGCGATGCGCGCCCGAGGTCCACACCTTGGTGCCGTTGACGCGGAAGCCGCCGGGCACCGGCTCGGCGCGGGTGCGCACCGAAGCGAGGTCGGAGCCGGAATCGGGCTCGCTCATGCCGATCGAGAAATAGCACTCGCCCCTGGTGATGCGCGGCAGGATCGCCTGGCGCTGCTCCTCGTTGCCGAAGCGCAGCAGCAGCGGGCCCGACTGTCGGTCGGCGACCCAATGCGCGCCGGCGGGTGCGCTGTTGCCCAAGAGCTCCTCGGTGATCACGTAGCGATCGAGGAAGCTGCGCTCGGAGCCGCCATACTTCTTGGGCCAAGTGATGCCGATCCAGCCCCTGGCGCCGAGCGCCCGGCTGAAGTCGGGCGAGAAGGTGTTCCAGCTCGAGAAGCGGTCCTCGCTTTTCACCTTGGGCAATGTTTCCTTGAGGAAAGCCCGCACCTCGCCGCGCAAAGTCTCCGCCTCCGGCGGCAGATGAAAGGGAGGAAATTCGAGCTTCGGGATGGACATCGCGCGTCTCGAGGGGTTGGAGGCTGCTTCTCTGTCGGCTATTGCTCAGTGGCGCGCAACAGCTATTGCTGGAACCCGCACGAGCTATTGCTGGAACCCGCACGCCTGGAGTTTCGAGGGTTAGAAATGCCCCGCCGCCCGCAGCGCCCGCCGCCTCTACTGGCGGAATTCGATGACGACGAGCGCGAACTGGTGCTTGCCGCCAACCGCGCCTTCTACTGGGCGTTCAATGCGCGCGACTACGATGCGATGGAACAGGTCTGGGCGCCCGCCGGCGCCATGGTCTGCCTGCACCCGGGCCAGGCGCCGCTGCATGAGCGGGCCGACATTCTGGCAAGCTGGCGCGCCATTCTGGCCCATCCGCAAGCGCCCAAGATACGCTGCACCGGCGAATGGGTCGTCGGCAGCGCCGGCCTCGCCATTGTCGTGTGTCGCGAGATCCTGGACGAAGGCCAGCTGATGGCGACCAACACTTTCGTTCGGCTCGCCGAAGGCTGGCGCATGCTCGGCCACCATGCGGGACCCGTGCCCAGCATCGCGACGCCCAACGTCGAACGCCGCCCGACCGCGTCATCGGCGCAAGCGCCGACGCGCGATCGCAAAAAGCTGCATTAGCGCCCGCCGCCGAGCGGTCCGTCGGGATTCATCACATCGCTTAGCTTGGCGGTTGGCAGCACGACCTCGAATGGTCCCGATACGTAGGGACCGACGGTATAGGCGTCGAAATTGAGCGTGAGCTTCCCCTTGTCCCAGCAATAGTGAGAAGGCTCGGCGAGGAGTTTCCTGAGTGCGGCAGGCTTGAGGGCATCGGGAAATCCCGGCCGGTCATCACTGAACTGCTGCTTGAGGCCCGCCTGCACCAGAGGCACCAGCTTTGCGAGCCAACCATCACCCGGCCTGAACACCTCGGTTGGCCCGGCGGCCCGCCCGGTGCGCAGGTCGACCAAGATGCAATCCTTGCCGCCGTTGGGATGGGCGCCTCCGGTGTAGCCACCAAACTCCAGCGCGACCACGACGGACCGATCGCTGGGCCGCAGCAGCGTGAAGTCCTGCTCGTAAGACCATTCCTGTTCGTCGGGAGGCTTGTAGTCCTTCGGTGGCACCGCAAAGCCGATGGCTTGTTTGGCCTTTGTCGCAAACCACGTGTTCAGCACCGAAAAAACCGCGGCGTCGCCGTCGAACTGCGGGTATTTGATGTCGTACTCGTAGGAAATCTTTCCGACCCTGCCCTTAGCCGACAGTGTCTGCGTGCTGATGGGAGGCCCGGTTTGCGCCAAGGCGGGCATCGCGACCGCGCACAGCAAGGTGATGGCCAGTCGCCTCACTTGCGCCGCCATGCCTTGAGCCGCCGCACCGCCTCCTCCATCTCGGCGGTCGAGCCGGCGAAGGAGATGCGCAGCGTGCCGGCGCCGCGGGCGCGGTCGAAGTCGACGCCGGGCGTTGTCGCCACGCCCGCCTCGGCCAGCATGCGCTTGCAGAAGTCGCGGCTGTCAATGGTGAGATGAGCGACATCGGCATAAAGATAGAAGGCGCCCTCGGCCGGCGTCAGGCGGTCGAGACCGGCCGCCGGCAAGCCCGCCATGAGGAGATCGCGGTTGGCGCGGTAGCGGCGGACGTGCCCCTGAAGCTCGTCGTGGCAGTCGAAGGCGGCGATGGCCGCGTGCTGACTGAGCGTCGGCACCGAGATGAAGAAATTCTGGCTGAGCCGCTCGATCGGTCGCACCAGTTCGGTCGGCGCCACCAGCCAGCCGACCCGCCAACCGGTCATGGAGAAATACTTCGAGAAGCTGTTGACCACGATCGCCTGGTCGGACAGTTCCGCCGCCGACACGCTTTCGCCGCCATAGACGATGCCGTGATAGATCTCATCGGAGATCAGCCGCACGCCCTTGGCATCGCACCAGCGAACGAGGGCTTGCATCTCGTCGCGATGCACCATCGTGCCGGTGGGATTGGAGGGGCTCGCCACGATCAGGCCGGCGATGGGGCCGGCCTTCTCCAGCGCCGCGACGGTGGGCTGGTAGCGGTCCGCGGCCGACGTCGGCAGGTCGACTGCCTCAAGGTTGAGCGCCGCCAGGATGTTGCGGTAGGCGGGGTAGCCGGGC
>JBPYDO010000267.1:0-22011 GCA_051985755.1 Reyranella sp.
GAGCTCTGGCACGGGATGAGCCCGCCCTATCGTCCGCTGTTCGACTGGCTGCTACACGATGCACCCAAGCCCAGCAGCAACTCGGGCGGCGCCTTCCTGCCGCCCATGCTCGCCAACCCGATCGAGCGCGCTGAGCTGGACGGGCTCGAGCCGGGCGCGTTTCGCGCCGAATAGAAGTGGGACGGCATCCGCGTGCAGGTCGCCTCGTCGGGCGGCGTCAAGCGGCTCTACAGCCGCGCCGGCGAGGATATATCCGCGGCCTTCCCCGACATCATCGAGACCATCGACTTCGGCGGCGTGTTCGACGGCGAGCTGCTGGTGCGGCGCGGCGAGGATGTGGCGCCATTCAACGACCTGCAACAGCGGCTGAACCGCAAGACCGTCACCCCCAAGATGCTGAAGGACTTTCCGGCGCATATCCGGCTGTACGACGCCTTGAACATCGAGGGCGAGGATTTGCGCGCGCGCTCCTTCGACGAGCGGCGCGCCCGGCTCGAGACATGGATGGCGAGCACAGCGCGCTCGCGCTTCGATCTTTCGCCGCTGGTGCGCTTCACGGACTGGGCGCATCTCGCCGCCCTGCGCGAGGCGACGAGGGCCGACGGCATCGAGGGCCTGATGCTGAAGCGCGGCGACAGCCCCTACCTCGCCGGCCGGCCGAAAGGTCCGTGGTTCAAGTGGAAGCGCGATCCGCTGCTTGTCGATTGCGTACTGATGTACGCCCAGCGCGGCCATGGCAAGCGCAGCTCCTTCTACTCGGACTTCACCTTCGGCTGCTGGCGCAACAGCGCGGACTCGGGCCGCGAGCTGGCGCCGGTCGGCAAGGCCTATTTCGGCTTCACCGACGAGGAGCTGCGCTGGCTCGACAAGTGGGTGCGCGACCACACCACCAACCGCTTCGGGCCGGTGCGCGAAGTCGAGCAGAAGCTGGTGCTGGAGATCGCATTCGACGGCGTCGCCCGCTCGACCCGCCACAAGTCAGGACTCGCCATGCGCTTTCCGCGCATCAACCGCATCCGCACCGACAAGCCGGCAGCCGACGCCGACACCGTCGACAACCTGCTGCGCTTCGTGCCATGAGGCAGCCATGCTGACCCGATCGACCGACGCCCTGCCCTCGCAGACCCAAACGCTGCCCGTCGAGCAAAGGGGCGAGCGCGGCCGCGCGCTGCGCGATCGCGTGGCGCGCAAGGACCACGCCGAGTGGAGCGCGCCCGTCGATCGCCGCGACCCGATCGAGATCCTGATCGAGCAGGGCCGCGAGCGGTTGCAGCACCTGCTGCCGCTGCGCTACTGGCGCATGAAGGCCTCGCCCTTCGCCTTCCTGCGCGGCGCCGCCGCCATCATGGCGGCCGACCTCGCGACCACGCCCGCGACCGGGTTGTTCGTGCAGGCGGCGGGCGACTGCCACTGCCTGAACTTCGGCGGGTTCGCCACGCCCGAGCGGCGCCTCGTGTTCGATCTCAACGACTTCGACGAGACGGCCGTGGCGCCCTGGGAGTGGGACCTCAAGCGCCTGGCAACGAGCCTGGTGGTGGCCACGCTCGACACTCACGACAAGGCGGGGCGCCGCGATCTGGCCGAGGCGATGGCACGCGCCTACCGCGAGACGATGGCCGAGCTTGCCGCCACGCCGGTGCTCGATGCCTGGTACGAGGCGTTCGTCGTCGAAGATGACGCCTCGGCCGAGGCCGCCGGCATTCCTCCCAAGGTGCTGCGCAAGGCCGACAGCGCGCTGAAGCATGCCGCGGTCCTGATCTCGGTCGGTCACTCCGGCGGGGCCGAACCGCGCATCGAGGACGAGCCGCCGCTCGTCTATCACCCCAACTCCGTCGAGGCGCCGAACTTTCGCGGCTACGTCGAAGCGATGCTGGAGGACTACGCCGCCTCGCTGATCCCCGAACGGCGCACCCTGTTGCAGCGCTATCGCCTGGCCGACGCGGCCTACAAGGTGGTGGGCGTCGGATCGGTCGGAACGATGTGCGGCATCCTGCTGATGATGTCGGGCGACGGCGAGGCGCTCTACTTGCAGTTCAAGGAAGCGACCAAGTCGGTGCTCGAGGCCTTCGCCTGGCCAAGCCCCTATGCCCATCACGGAGAAAGGGTGGTGCGTGGCCAGCGCCTGCTGCAGGCGGCCAGCGACATACTGCTGGGCTTCGCCACGGGCCCGACCGGGCGCCACATGTACCTGCGCCAGCTGCGCGACGCCAAGGTCAAGCCGCAGCTCGAGGTGATGTCGGACAAGCACTTCCGACGTTATGCCGCGACCTGCGGCGGCGTGCTGGCGCGGGCCCATGCCCGCACGGCCGATGCGGTCGTGCTCTCGGCCTATCTCGGCAAGAGCGCGTCGTTCGACGAAGCGATCGGCGACTTTGCGCTCGCTTACGCCCGCCAGACCGAACTCGACTACGCCACCCTGTTGCAGGCCCTGAAGGACGGCCGCCTGCCGGTACTGGAGCAAGGTTCGTGAGGCAATTCAGGGACTTGCAGGCGACCGGCAGCGTCCCCATTATCCAGCTGTAACCGTAATCGAAGAGCCATGATCGACCCGTTTGGTCGCACCATTACCTATCTCAGAGTGTCGGTCACCGACCGCTGCGACTTCCGCTGCGTGTACTGCATGGCTGAGGACATGACCTTCCTGCCCAAGGCGGAAGTGCTGTCCCTCGAGGAGCTGGAGCGGCTGTGCAGCGCCTTCGTGCGCCGTGGGGTGCGCAAGCTCCGGCTCACCGGCGGCGAGCCGCTGGTGCGGCGCAACGTGATGTCGCTGTTCCGCGGGCTGGGCAAGCATCTGGAAAGCGGCGCGCTCGACGAACTCACCCTCACCACCAACGGCAGCCAGCTCGCCAAGTACGCCCAGGAGCTGGCGGCGATCGGCGTGCGCCGCGTCAACGTCTCGGTCGATACGCTCGACAAGGAAAAGTTCCGTCAGATCACGCGCTGGGGCGATCTCGACCAGGTGATGCGCGGCATCGATGCCGCCCGGGAGGCCGGCCTGCACGTCAAGATCAATGCCGTGGCGCTACGCGGCGTCAACGACATGGAGTTCGACGAGTTGATCCGCTTCTCTCACGACCGCGGCATGGACCTGGTGTTGATCGAGGTCATGCCGATGGGCGAGATGGGCGGCGAGACCCGGCTCGACCAGTACATGCCGCTGTCGATGGTCCGCGCCGACATCGCCCGCCGTTTCACTCTGACCGAGACCGACTACCGCACCGGCGGACCGGCGCGCTATTTCCGGGTCGAGGAGACCGGCGGCCGGCTGGGCTTCATCACGCCGCTCACCCACAATTTCTGCGAAAGCTGCAATCGCGTGCGGCTCACCTGCACCGGCACTCTCTATATGTGCCTCGGCCAGGAGGATGCCGCCGACCTGCGCGCGCCGCTCCGGGCGTCCGAGAGCGACGAGCTGCTCGACAACGCCATCACCGAGGCGATTGCGCGCAAGCCCAAGGGCCACGACTTCATCATCGACCGCCGCCACACGGGTCCTGCCGTGCGCCGGCACATGAGCGTTACGGGCGGCTGACGGCCTGGCGCTCGCGACGCCTGATCGCCTCGCGGTGAGAGATGTAGAGCGCGCTGGCGAAGATCACCGCCGCGCCGACGAAGGTCCAGATGTTGGGCTGCTGGCTGAACAGGAAGAAGCCCAGAAGCGCGTTCCACAAAAGCGACAGGAACCCGATCGGCTGCAGCAGGGTGATGTCGGCCAGCTGATAGCCGCTCTGCTGGGTGAGATGGCCCAGCGTGCCGCAGATCCCGGCAGCGGCGAACCACAGGAAGTCGCTCCAGTGCGGCGTCTCCCAGAAGTAGAGGGCGACCGGCAGGGCGGACAGCACGATGGTCAGGTGCTGCCAGATCACGATCTTGTTGGCGCTCTCCGTCCGCGCCAGCGCCTTGGAGATGATGTTCGAGGCCGAGAAGATCGGCGTCGAGATCAGGATGCAGATCGCCCCATAGCCGATGTCGCCGACGCCCGGGCGGATGATGATCATGGCACCGGCAAAGCCGACCAGCACGGCGAGCCAGCGGCGCAGCCGTACGTTCTCGCCCAGGAACATCGCCGCGCCGATGGTGACGAAGATCGGACCGGTGAAGCCCAGCGCCGTGACACTGGCGAGCGTCGTGAGCGGCAGGCCGATGAACCACAGGAACATGCCGCCGGCATGGATGGCGCCGCGGAAGACGTGCAGCGGCAGGCGATTGGTGCGCATGGTGCGGTGAACGCCGAGCCGCAGCACGATCGGTACCAGGAACAGGGTTCCGAACAGATAGCGCATGAACGCCATCACGAACGGATTGAGGTGGCGCGACGGGATCAACGTGAAGACGTTGAGCAGCGCGAACATGAAACCCGAGATACCGACCCACAGGATGCCCCTGAGGCTGGGCGACAGAGAGAGCCAGCGATCGACGAGCGAAGACATAGTGCCAGAACGGGCACTATACGGGAGCGCCAGCCTTCGCTGCCTCCCGATTCCGACGGGCTGGTATGTCTAGGCTTCGCCGATCGCCACGCCGTTGCCGTCGGGCGGCACGGTGGGCTCGATGGTCTCGCCGCGCATCCGGGCGACGCGCTCCATCAATTCCTCGATGTAGGGGTCGTAGATTCCCAGGGCCCGGGCATGAGCCCAGGTATTGGCGAGGTAGTCCCGGCAGGCGCCGCGCCGGCCCTCGGCGAAGGCGAGGTGGTGGGCGGTGCGCTCCATCGGCAGGTCGCCGGCATATTGGCTGTGCGCCGTATCGACCTCGAAGGTGACGGCGGTGACGATGCGACCGTCGCGCAGCTCGGCCGGCACCCAGTAGGGCTTGTAGACGCCCACCAGCATCTCGCGATTCCACACGATCGCCAGCTCGCTGCGCACCTGGTTCGGCGCCAGGCGATAGGCGATGCCTTCGCAGGAGCCGCCGCGCTCCAGTGCGAGCATCAGGCCCGGCAACTCCGGCGTGCCGCGGCCAAGCGGCGTCCAGAAGCAGAAGGAGCGGCGCCATCCCTCGACCCGACAGGCGGAAGCCTCGGCGAATTCGATCGCCGGGTTCCACATCAGCGAGCCATAGGCGAATACCCAGGCCTCTTCGCCCGGCGCATAGCGCGCCAGCGCGTCCTTGAGGCTTGCCGCGCGCTCCTCGGCGGAGAGGAAGTCGTAGCCCGCCTTGCGCGCGTCGGCCACGATCTGCTCGATCCGCTCCGGAGTCAGTTCCTCACGCTTGAGCAACGCCTCTCTCCCCCGAACGTCTTCAGGCGCCGTAGACGATGGACATGGTCTCGGCCACGCAGGCCGGGCGCTCCTGTCCTTCGATCTCGACGGTGACCTGGTTGGTAAGCCGCACACCGCCGCCGTGCACCGGATCGGCCGCCATAAGCTTGCTGCGCGCCCGCACCCGCGAGCCCGCCGGCACCGGACTGGTGAAGCGCACCTTGTTGCAGCCGTAGTTGATGCCGTGCTTGACGTTGTTGATGTGCGAGATCTGGTGATTGAGCATCGGGATCAACGACAGGGTGAGGTAGCCGTGCGCGATGGTCTTGCCGCCCGGCAGTTCGCGGGCAGCACGCTCGACATCGACATGGATCCATTGATGGTCGCCGGTAGCCTCGGCGAAGCGGTTGATGCGCTCCTGGGTGACCTCGACCCAGTCGCTGACGCCGATCTCCTGGCCGACGTATTTGGGCATCTCATTGGGATGGGGGAACTCCCGCTTTGCCATGGCAGCCTCTGCAGTCCTTTTCCTTGAGTCCGAAATATATCACGCAATTGGTTGATTCTCGTCGATTTCCGCAGAAGGCATTCGGCGACTATCGACTGCATCTTAGTCACACTTTCGCAGGCCATGGGTGGGATATCGGGTGCCATTTGTAGTGGCCGGGTCCCATTTGTATCGCCACTGTTTCGCTTCAGGCGAGCAGCAAAAATGCACAGGTGGGTACCCGTATTTGGCGTATCAATCCGTGCACCACGACCTGGCCGAGCACCGCTGAACTTACTTGAACGGCCGCTCCCGCCACCATGGAAAATATGAGGGCATGCCGTCGCTGACCTTCATCGGGAATTTTGCAGCGCGCTTTTCCAGGAACGCGGTCACGCCTTCCTTGACATCGGCCGACGCGCCGCGCTCGTAGATGCCTTTGGAATCGACCTTGTGCGCCTCCATCGGATGGTCGACCGCCAGCATCTTCCAGATCATCTGCCGATTGAGCGCCACCGATACGGGCGCGGTGTTGTCGGCGATCTCGCGGGCGAGCGCATAGGCCGCGGGCAACAGCGCGTCCGGCTTGTGCACCGAGCGCACGAGGCGGCCGGCGAGGGCCTCGCGCGCGTCGAACACCCGGCCCGTCATCACCCACTCCAGCGCCTGCTGCGGGCCCACCAGGCGCGGCAGGAACCAGCTCGAGCAGGCCTCCATGACGATGGCGCGGCGCGTGAAGACGAAGCCATAGCGCGCCGCCTCCGAGGCGAGACGCATATCCATGGCGAGCTGCATGGTGATCCCGACCCCGACCGCCGGGCCGTTGCAGGCGGCGATGGTCGGCTTCAAGAGATCGAACAGGCGCAAGGTCAGCAAACCGCCGCCATCGCGATGGCCGTCGAGCCCGGGATCGACCGGGCCGCGATTGCGGGCATCGAAAGTGCCGCCGCCACCCGAGAGGTCGGCGCCGGCGCAGAAGCCACGGCCCGCGCCAGTGAACACCACGGCGCGCACATCGTCATCGCGGTCGGCGCGATCAAGCGCGTCGAGCAGCTCGGACAGCATCCGGCCGGTGAAGGCGTTCAGCTTGTCGGGACGGTTGAGGGTCAGCGTCAGGACGCCATCTGCGACTTCGTACTTGATCTGCGCGTAGTCCATGAGCGTCCCTCAGGCCTGGTTGATCAACGCCACGCCGCCCATGATGAGCACGATGCCGCCGATCTGCTTCAGCCCGAAGGGCTCGCCGAACAGGTAGTGGCCGAGCACGGCGACGATGGCGTAGGAGAGCGACACGCTGGGAAAGGCCACCGACACCGGGATCTTGCGCAGCGCCACGATGTAGAGGAAGGCCGCGGAGCCATACAGGGCGAGCCCATACAGGGTCGAAGGCCGCATCAGCTGGCTCACGAAATCAGGCGCGCTGGCGCCCGCCTTGAGCAGCATCTGGCCGCCGATGCCGGCCAGGATGCCGAGGCCGAGGGCCGCGTAGTAGATGAACATGGGTCAGCTCTCCGTGAGCGTTGGCTGGCGGTTGGGCTGGCCGGCCGCCGTCGTGCCGACGGCCGGGCGTTCGCATTCCAGACCTGACGCGCCGCGGCGGAAGACCTCGCGCACGAGATATTGCGGCTTGCGGTTCACGGCCAGGAACATGCGGCCGAGATATTCGCCGATCAGCCCGACCACCACCAACTGCACGCCGGCCAACACGAGCACGGCAACCATCAGCGAGGCATAGCCCTGCGGCGGCTTGTGATCGGAGATCGCCTCGACAATGACGTCGATCGCGCCGATCACGCCCAGGATGCTGAACGCCAAGCCCAGCAACGTGGCGAGACGCAGCGGCATCACCGAGAAGTTGAGGAACATCGAGAGCCAAAGGCGAACCAGGCGCGGCAGGGTATAGTTCGAGCGCCCCTCCATGCGCGGCAGGTGCTCGACCTGCAGGCGGCCGACCTTCTCGGTCACCTGGAACACCAGGCCGTCGACATAGGGGTACGGCCCATCATAGTTGGCCACGATGCTCTCGCAGACGAAGGCGGAGAGGCAGCGGAAACTCGAGAGATAGAGCCCGCGCGGCTTGTCGATCAGAAGGTCAGCAACCCAGTTCGTGAAGCGACTGCCGATATTGCGCCACGCCGCGTGCTGCTTGGCGGCATAGTAGGTGTAGACGGCCTCGTAGCCGCCATTGCGCGCATGCTCGAACAGCCGCTTCACCTCGCC
Source organism: Reyranella sp. (assembly GCA_051985755.1). Taxonomy (GTDB): domain Bacteria; phylum Pseudomonadota; class Alphaproteobacteria; order Reyranellales; family Reyranellaceae; genus Reyranella. Next base: position 7,909 of record JBPYDO010000267.1, read on the forward strand.
GGGCGGATTCTGCAGATCGTCGTCCATGGTGATGACGTAGCTGCCGCGGGCGCGTGCGAGACCCGCCATCACTGCATTATGCTCGCCGTAATTGCGGCTGAGGTTCACCACCGTCACCGGCGCACCGGGCTCGGCAGCGAGCCGCTTGCAGACTTCGAGGCTGTCGTCGGGGCTGCCGTCGACCACCAGGATGATCTCGAGGCGATCGACTAGGTCGAGGCTGCGCAGCGCCTCGACCAGTTCACCGACGGTCGCCGCGCCGTTGTAGACGGGCACGACAATCGAAAGGACGGGCGCTTCAGCCATCGCGCCGCGCCACGATCATCAGCGAGCCGCCGAACGGCAGGTCGAGCCCTGCGCCGATGACCGAACGCTCGAGAGCGAGCGCCGCGGAGAACAGGCGGTCGAGCCAGGCGGGAAACTGGCGCACGTCGCTTTCGGCCTCCGCGCCCTCGGTCAGACGATGCAGCAGCATCAGGGGAAACAGCAGCATATTCCAGTAGGTCGATCGCAGGACGCTGAAGCCGTGACGCGCAAGCAGGGCGCGGGCGGGCCCGCGCGAGAAGCGACGGACATTGTGCACGCGCCTGTCGTGCGCCGACAACAGCCAAGGATAGGCAGGCAGGTTGAAGAGCGCGATGGCGCCCGGCGCCAGACAGCGATGCGCTTCGGCCAGCGCCGCCTCGGGATCGACCTCGCCATGGCAAAGCACATCGAGCGAGAGGTAGCCGCCGAGCGTCGCGTCGCCGAGCGGAAGTTGGCCCACCGAGGCGGTGATCACGGGACCCGCCGCTTTCGCGCGGGCAATCGCCGCCGCCTCGCGGTCCAGCTCCAGGCCCAGGGTCGCCCGCCCCGCGGCCTCGCATCCCAGCCTCGCCAGCATGCCGCCCGTGCCGCAGCCGGCATCGAGCACGGGCCCAGCGGCCTGCGACCGGCTGAGGGCCCGGACAAGGAGGATTTCGCTCAGTGCCCGCAGGCCGCGATACCACCACATGCTGTCTTCGACAGCATGCATGCGCAGATATTCCGCCCGTTCCAATCCGTCGCGCTCCTGCCAGCGTCGCCCTTGCGGTCGCTTATGATATCTTCGACCCGCCTTGCCAATCGTCGCGACCAAGCCGCCGGTCCTGCCGCCCAAAACCCACCAGCTCCTGCTGGTGCCGCTTTATGCCCTGCCCGTCCTCTGGCTGGTGGGATACTTCTTCCCGCCGATCAACCACGATGTCGGCGCGCTGCTCGACGTCACGGGACGCTGGCTGGCCGGCGAGAAGCTCTACGTCGACGTGATCGACGAGAACGTGCCGCTCACCTTCATCGTGCACGCGCTGCCGGTCCTCACCGCCAAGCTGCTGCCGGGTGGCGTGCCGTTCTGGTTCACGGCCTGGGTGGTGGCTGGCATCTTCGCCTCGTTCTTCGCCTGCCGCCGGCTGGTCCGGCTGGTGCCCTCGGCCGATCATGCCCTGACGGAGGGGCTGCTGGCGCCAGTCCTGCTGTTCCTGTTCACGGTGCTGCCCAACGAACATTTCGGCCAGCGCGAGCACCTGATGTTCGTGGCGAGTGCGCCTTACCTGGTGGCATCCATGGCGCGCGCCGAGGACGTGCAGCTGAAGCGCGGCACGGCGCTCGCAATCGGCCTGGTCGCCGGGGTGGCGTTTTCGCTGAAGCCGTACTTTCTCGCGATACCGGCCGCGGTCGAGCTTCATCGCCTGCTGCGCCGCGGTTGGCGGACGGCCTTGGGCGATCTCATCCCCTGGATGATCTTCGCCGTGGCGGCCCTCCATTTCCTGTCGATGTTCACCGTATTCTCGACCTATGGCCGCTTCGTCATGCCGCTTGCGGTGGAATCATACGCACCGATCGGTGACGCCGGCTGGCGCGGCGTCCTGCTGAGCGACGTGATGGCGCCGACCCTGGTGGCGCTGCTGATCTTCGGCGGGTTCGCCATCATCATCACCGAAACGCACGCCGCGCGTGCCCTGCTCGCCTACGGCATCGGCGCGGCAGTGTCGGCGGTGGCGCAGGCCAAGGGGTGGCCCTATCACGTGCTGCCGGCGCTCTCGGCGGTGATCCTGCTTGCCGCGCTCACCATTTCGCAGACCGTGGACCGTTACCTGCCGATCAGCCGCAGCGGCCATCGCCTGCCGGTGGCGGTCATCTCGGCCAGCCTGATGGTGCTGCTGTATTTCCAGGCGGCGCTCTACACGCCGCCCTTCTACAAGCAGCGGCAGTATGAGGATTCGGTCGGCGGCACCCTGCGCCACATCGTTGAACAGAACGCGCCGCACCGCACCATCATGACCCTGTCGCCGGGCATCTATCCATTCTGGCCGATGCTCAACTACGTCAAAGGGCGCATGACGATGCGCTTCCTGACGATGTGGGTGGTGCAAGGCGTCTACGCCAACTGCGAGGAGTTTCCGGCGCTCTACAACGCGCCCGACACGATGGCGGACGACGAGAAGTTCGTGTTCGACGCGGTGTCGGAGGATTTCGCCCGCGGCAAGCCCGACCTCTTGATCGTCGATACCGTGCCGGGCATGCCGCGCTGCCAGGGCAAGGTGTTCGACTACCTGGAGTACTTCCAGCACAACCCGGTGTTCGCCCGCGCCTTCAAGGCCTACGAGCATCTGATGGATTTCGACCGCTACAAGATCTTCCGGCTCAGGAAGCAGAAGTGACGGCGAGCTAGGGATCGCCCCACTTGCCCATCACTTTGGCGCGCATCTCTTCAGGGATCTTGTCGACCTCCGGCACCTTGAAGACGCCGGAAGCGACCAGGACGACCTCGCCGCCGCAGACCAGATCGCAGCTGCAGAAGCAGAAATTAAGCGTGCGACGCGCGATGCGCGCCGTACCTTCGAGCCATTTGCCGATCCGTGCACCGCGCACGAACTCGGTGCTGAGCGACACCGTGGGGTGCGGCCAGCGGATGCCCGTGGCGTGGCAGGAGCCCGCGCCCATCACCATGTCCGCGACGGTTACCAGCAGCCCACCATGCGCCCAGCCCATGGGATTGCCGTGACGCTCCTCGAGCGGCAGGCCGACGCGCAGTCTTTCGCCATCGGCCTTGAACCAGAGCGGGCCGATCAGGCCGACGAACTGGTCGGGTATATTGAGCGGGCGGAAGTCTTCAGGAATGAGGCTGTTGGCCACCACCTCAGCGCTCCACGAATTCCAGGGCGAGATGGGCCGCTTCCGAGGGCGGGACGAGAAGCCGGCCGGAGTCCGGCCTGCCGACCGTCACGCCATTCTTCGACAGAAGGGCCTCACAGGCCGCCAGGCTCGCGACGCGAACGCTGAGAAGGGCGGGATGATCGCCCGCCCGCACTGGCGTCACGCCGGGGTAACGCGCCGCGTAGTCCTGGCGCGTCAGATACCGGATAGGCTGCGTGCCGGTATCGACGACGAGCCCGTTGCCTTCGCGGCGGACGGCGCCGGCGCCGAAATACTTGCCGAGCTCGCCCTGCCATCTCGCCGGCTGCTCGGCGATCACGGTGACGCCTGAAATGCCGCGCGCGCCGTTGGGATGTCGTGCCCATTCGCTGCGGTAGACGAACTGGGGCGTTCGGTGCTCGCAGACGAAAAAGCCGACCACCGGCATGTGGGTCTTGGGAATGCGCACCGTGCGGAACTCGGCGCGTTCCATGCGGCCTTCGATCTCGACTGCGCGGTCGAAGGCGAGCGGCGCCTCCGGCTCGAGACCGGACTTGCTGAAGGCATCGAAAGCGAGGTCGGCCCCGTCGGTGGCCAGCGCCACGTTGGCCAGGCCGCCTCCCTGCTTCAGCCATTCGCGCCGCTCGGCATTGAACGGCGTGTCGGCGACGATTCCCAGGATTTCGAAGTAGTCCTTGTCGAAGATCATCAGGTGATTGGCGGTGCCGAGCTTGGTGTGAAAGCCACGCGGCTGCACCTGGAAGCCGAGCCTGGCGTACGCCCGCTCGGCAGCGTCGATGCCGTCGACCATGACCACGACATGGTCGAGACCCCTCACCGCGCGGCTCATGTCGGTCTCCGCTTCACCATGCCTGTCCCGAGGTCTTCCGAGGGATCTGTTTCAGACCCTTCGCTGGCACTCAGGGCAGGCGCCGGTCTCCGCTTCACCATGTTGACGCCCTTGGACGTCATCACGACCTCGCCGTTCTGGTTGGTGACCGTCCAATGCTCGTGGACGATGCCGAAATGCGGTTTGCTCCTGGACGGGGTCTTGTCAGCGATCTCGACCACGCCGCTCAGCACGTCGCCCGGCCGCACAGGCTTCAGCCAGCGCAATCCGTCGAGGCCCGGCGAGCCGAGCGCCGTCCGCTTGTCGAGGTAGTTATCGACGAACAGCCGCATCATCTTGGATGCAACGTGCCAGCCGGAGGCGATGATACCGCCGAACAGGGACTTTCGCGCCGCCTCGCGGTCGACGTGGAAGCCCTGCGGGTCGAACTCGCGGGCAAAGGACATGATCTCCTGCTCGGTGAAGCTCGTGGACCCCAAGGGAAACTTCTGGCCGACTTCGTAGTCTTCCCAATAGCGCGGTTCGCTCATTGGCCGCGAAGATGCGTTGGCTGCTGCATGCTGACAAGTTCAGTTTGAGAGGGCCTGCCCGAACCGCTTGGCGACCTCCTCCAGCATCACCTCGGACGCGCCGCCACCGATCGCCTGCACGCGCGCGTCGCGCGCCATGCGCTCTATGGCGGTTTCACGGATGAACCCCATGCCGCCATGGAACTGCACGCAGTCATAGAGAACGGCGTTGACCAGGTCGCCGGCCAGCGCCTTGACCATCGAGACCTGGGCGACGCAGTCGCTGCCCTGGGCATCGAGCCAGGCGGTGTGGTGGACCAGCTGCCGCGCCGCCTCGACCTCGGCCAGCCGCCGCGAAAGACGCTGGCGGATGGTCTGCTTTTCCCACAGCGGCGCACCGAAGGCGGTCCGCTGGTTCACATACTCGAAGGTAAGGCGGATCGCCTCGCGTGCCTCGGCCATGGCCATGGCACCGATCACCAGCCGCTCGGTCTGGAAGTTGGCCATGATGGCGTAGAAGCCGCGATTCTCCTCGCCCAGGAGGTTCTCCGCCGGCACCCGGCAGTCCTCGAACACGAGCTCGGCGGTGTCGGAGCTGCGCCACCCGGTCTTGTCGAGGGCGCGGCCGACGCGAAAACCGGGCGTTCCCTTCTCGACCATGAACATGCTGATGGCCCGGCTGCCCTTTGCCTCACCATCGGTGCGGGCGGCGATGAAATACAGATCGCCGTGCACGCCGTTGGTGATGAACATCTTGGCGCCGTTCAGCACGTAGTGGCTGCCGTCGCGCCGGGCGCGGGTGCGGATTCCCGCCACGTCGGAGCCGGCGCCGGGCTCGGTCACGCCGACCGCCGTGATGGTCGTGCCCGCCATGATGCCCGGCAGGTATTTCTCGAGCTGCCGCTTGTTGCCGAAGCGGAGGAGATGCGGGCTCGCCATGTCGGTATGGACCAGCACGGTGATGGCAAACCCGCCGTGCGTCGAGCGGCCGACCTCCTCGGCCAACACCACCGAGGCGCGCGCATCAAGGCCCGCGCCACCCAGCGCCTCGGGCACGCGCAGGGAGAAAAAGCCGAGCTCGCCCAACTCGCGCAGCACCTCGCGCGGCACAAAGCCTGCCTTCTCCCACTTCTCGCCCTCGGGCTTCACCCGCTCCTCGACAAAGCGGGCCAGTTGCGCGCGGATGAGATCGTGCTCTTCGGTGAAGATCGGATGTGCCATGGCGGCGGGATGCTACACTCCGCTGATGTCACGCGACAAACGACTGCAGGACCGCTCGATCTACCCGCACTGGTGCAGCGACACGGTGCGCTTCTCCGACCAGGACGCCGCCGGCCACGTCAACAACGTGGCGCTCTGCGCCTATCTCGAGACCGCGCGCCTCACCTTCATGCGCGATCTCAGCATGATAGGAGGGGGCATGACGGCGCCGGGCGACGACGAGGTGCGCGGCATCTCGGCCGGCATGACGGTGAGCTTCCTCGCCGAATCGCATTGGCCGGGAAAGGTTGAACTGGGCACCGGAGTCCTGCGGATCGGGACATCGTCGATTACGGTGGCGGCGGCAGCCTTCAAGGACGGCGTCTGCATCGTTGCGGCCGAAATGACGGTGGTACGGCTCAAGGGCAAGACGCCCCATCCGATAGACCCGGGCTTTCGCCAAGTCCTGGAAAAATACCGCGTAAAGGGCATTTAGAGCCTCTTGACGTTGTTGCGAATAATTCTTAATTTCTCAATAGAGGCTGCGAGTAAGTCGCAACCGCGCAACGCAAAGGGTATCGGTCTCGCCATGTATGTCTGCGTCTGCCAAGCCATTCGTGAGCGAGACGTCGATGCCGCGGTTCGGGGCGGCGCGCGGCGGCCCTCCGACGTGTTCCGGGCCTGTGGCAAGGCCCCGCAATGTGGCGGCTGCGCCCCCGACATGCGCCAGCGCATCGGCCGGATCGCGCGCGAAGAGGCGTCGAACGTGCTCGCGGCCGACTAGCTCGCCTCCTTGCTCTCACCAATCTGCGTCTGAAGGTAGTTCTGTAGGCCGACCTTCTTGAGCAGCTCGATTTCGGTCTCGAGAAAATCGATGTGCTGCTCGGCATCCTCCAGGATGTGCTCGACGAGCTCGCGGCTGACGAAGTCCTTGGCGGTCTCGCAATGCGCCACTGCCGCCACGAGCGCGGTGCGCGCTGCCGTCTCGAGCTTGAGGTCGGAGTTCAGACACTCCGGCACGGTCTCGCCGATCGCGATCTTGCCGAGATCTTGCAGATTGGGCAGCCCCTCTAGGAACAGGATGCGTTGGGTGAGCTTGTCGGCATGCTTCATTTCACCGATCGATTCCTCATAGACCCTGTGCGCCAATCGCTCGAAGCCCCACTGCTTCATCATGCGGGCATGCAGAAAGTACTGGTTGATCGCCGTCAGTTCGTTCTTCAGCAGCTTGTTCAGTTCCGCGATGATCTGTGCATTGCCCTTCACGGCGCGCCTCCCGGGCTGCGGCCAAACGCCCCAAGGCGTTTCTTCGGCCTCAAGCGCCAAGCGTAGCGCCTGATCGTCGGCGGTTCTGCAGAAAAACGCTGCTTCGTTCAAAATCGCCGCGGGCAACAGCGGCGACGGCACCGGCGTTCCCCCAACGAGCGGGAAGAAACTGTGAAACCAGGAGTACCCGATGCCTTTGGACAAGCCGCGCGCACCCCTGTCATTGCCTGCACTTCCCTTCGGCGAAAATGCCCTTGAGCCGGTCATCTCCTCGCGGACTGTTTCGTTTCACTACGGCAAGCACCACAAGGCCTATGTCGACAAGCTGAACGAGCTCATTGCCGGCACGCCTTATGACGGCCTGTCGCTCGAGGAGATCGTGAAGAGTTCGGCGAAGAGCACGAGAGACAAGGCGATCCTCAACAATGCCGGGCAGGCGTGGAACCACGAATTCTACTGGAACAGCATGACGTCAAACGGCGGCCCGCCGATCGGTCGCCTCGGCGAAGCCATCGAAACGAGCTTCGGCGGCCTCGAGGAGCTCAAGGAGGCATTTGCCAAGGCCGCCATCGCGCGGTTCGGCAGCGGTTGGGCGTGGTTGGTCAAGGGCAAGAACGGCAAGCTCAAGGTCACGACCACTGCCAATGCCGACACGCCGCTCGCCCACGGAGAAACGCCGCTTCTCACCGCGGACCTGTGGGAGCACGCCTACTATCTCGACTACCAGAACCGCCGGCCCGATCATGTGCGCGCCTGGTTGGACAAGCTCGCCAACTGGTCGTTCGCCGATAGCAACCTAGGCTGAGAACGGCGAGACCCCTCGCGAAAGCTCAGGATGACGCGGACGGCGCGTCAATAGCGGAACGTGAAGTTGATCGACGCGAACTGGTCCCAGCGGTCGCGTTCGTAGAATTCAGGTGTGCGCAGAACCTGGGTAAAGCTCATGCGCACGCCGCGGAACAGGATCGTAAGACCCGCCGTGCCCTCGGCAACGAAGGGGCGACGCGTGACGTGCATGCTGTTTCCGTCGAAATTTCCGTCGAGGAACATGTTTCGCGCCACCGCTTCGCCTGTCACGCCGAAGAAGAAGTACCAGCCGAAGCCTTCGCCGATGAATCCCTCCGAGCCCGGCATGGCCGGCCGCGCCCGAGGCGGCCCGAAGTCGGCACGCAACTCCTTGCCGATGCGCACGATGCCACCGGCACTGGCATAGGTCGAAACGTTGCCGAGAGCGGCGCCGATGCTTGGTATGATGTCGTATTCCAGTTTGGGTTCCTTGAACAACGTGCCAGGGCTCGCCCGCCAGCGGCGTTCGAGGATCACGTCGACCGTCGGCTCGTTGTGCAGCTGGTTGGCCCAGCCATTGGCCGGGGCGGAACCGATGTAGCGGTGAAAGGTGTTCTGAGCGAATTCTCCCCCGGCCGCCGGACCCACCAGGCCGAGGTCGAGCTGCAGCGTGTCGAGCCGAACCGGCTCCGGCTTTTCGCTGCCAGCGCTCTTGCGCTTGTAGATCGACTGCAGGGCGAAGCTCGCATAGAGCCAGGCGGCGTAGGGGCGGTCGTTGAAGATCGGTTGCGAGGCATTCGTGTCGTCGGGCGTATAGAGGTTCTGGCCGATCGAGATCCCGAAGCGCCGGGTCACCGAGGTGGCCGGCGCCTCGCCGAAGAATGTCGGCAGCGTCAGCAGGCGCGCCCAGCCATCGGGCAATTCGGGCAGCGCGGGCGACAGCCAGGCAAAGCGCAATCCGTTGGTGTAGTCGCGGTCCGTCCGGCCGAAGAGGTTGAAATAGTCGTTCTCCACCTGAAAGGTGAAGATGTTGCGCAATTCGTCCGGGTCGGGCTCAGGGTCTCTCGGGATGCGCTGGGCTTGCGCGGCGCCGCAGCTCAGGAGCAAGGCGGCCAGCACCGTGAAGAGGAACTTGCCCCGCATCGCCCGCCAACGCGACGCCGCGGCAAAAGTTGCCACTCGCTCAACGCGTGTTGGCAGCGGCCTCCGGGTGCCAGAGTTGCTCGCGCCAGCGGCCGGCGATCAGCAGGGTCGCCGCGATGCCGAACAGGCTGTAGAGCGAACCGGTGACGGCGAAGCCCAGGTGCTCGATCAGGGGGCCACTCAACAGGATGCCCATGGGCATGCCGTAGACCGCCAGCATGCGCACGCCCATCACGCGGCCGCGAAAGGCGGGATCGGCAGTGCGCAGAAGGATCACCGCCATGGGGATCATGCAAAAGCTCTGCACGAAGCCGGCCGCGAACAGGAGCGGCTCGCCCCAAGCGGCCGATCCGGCCCAGGAAAAAAGCAGGTTCAGGGAGAACCAGCCGACCGCTCCCGCCAGCATGGAGCGGGCGGGACGGATCCACGCGCCGTAGATCGACAGCACGATCGAGCCCAGCAGCGCGCCGCTGGAAAAGCTCGCGATCAGCCAGCCGAGCCCCGTCTGGTTGAGGCCGTAGATATCCTTGGCAACATGCGCGAGCAGCGAACTGACGAGCGGCCAGGCGGCGAAATTCATGAGAAACGCAAACAGCGTCGCGGCGCGCACGTCGGGCGTCGACCATACGTAGGCAAAACCCTCACGCAACGCCTTGATCGGCGTGGTCGCCACATCGCCCTCGCCCAGCACGCGCACACGCTTCGTGCCGACGTTGAAGGTGAGCGAGAGGCTCGTGGCATACACCGCGCAGACGACGACATAGGCGAGGCCCGAGCCAAGCACTGCCACCAGTGTGGCACCCGTCAGCGCACCGACCACGCGCGCGGAGTCGGCGGTGGTGCGCGACACGCCCATGGCGCGCATCAACAGCGAGCTCGGCATGGTCTCGCCGACGAGCAGATTGCGCATGGTGATGTCCGACGGCCGCACCAGTCCCATGATCGTCGCCAGGATGAACACCGCCACGGGCGTCGCAGCCTGGGTCACGAACAGGAGCATCAGCATCAACGCCACGACGACGTATGTGCCGCGCATGATGCACAGCACAGCGCGGTTGCCGATGCGGTCGCCCGCCATGCCGAAGAAGGGCGAGATCAGCGTGCCGAGGAATTGCAGCGAGCCGAACACCGCCAGCGCCAGGACCGAGCCGGTGGAAACCAGAACGAACCAATTCAGGATCACGCCTTCCATCTCGAAGGCCCACGACGCCAGGAGATCGGCCGGCCATTGGAAGCGGAAGCTTCTGATCTGGAAGGGCGCCAGCGCCGGAACGCGCGCGATGAATCTCACGTCTTGTCGTTTCCTCTCCACCGACCCCTTCAGCGGCTTTTTGCAGTCGGTCCTGCCCGAGGACGCAAGGTGACCGGTCGCGGCCGCCGCGACAATGAACACCTCCTCATACCGCGGCCGCCTCAATGCAGGGTCGCGCGCCGGAGATTTGGTAAGTATCTGTGTTTAACTCACTATTTGCCGCGACTTATCGACCAAACGTCGCGTTTGAGGATCATCGTCAGGCTTGCGTTATTGCGCTGCACAGCGCAGGTTGGGGCGTTCAACACCGTCAAGCGGCCGGGGGGCAATCGGCGTCGCAAAGCGGATACTTCCGGAGAAGTCCGCATATGGGCGGGGCAGCCAAAACAACGACGTTTCAGCTACTGCTGATCAAGCCGACGCACTACGACGACGACGGCTATCCGATCACTTGGCTGCGTTCGCACATTCCGTCCAATACGCTCGCTGCCGTCTATGGCCTCAGCGAGGATTGCCGTCAGCGCGCCGTCCTCGGTCCTGATGTCGACATCGTCGCTCGTCCTTTTGACGAGACCAACACGCGTGTGCGCCCGGAGCGCTTGATTGCCGACATCCGCAGAAGCGGCGGCAAGGCGCTGGTCTGCCTGGTCGGCGTGCAGTCGAACCAGTACCCGCGCGCGATAGACTTAGCACGCCCCTTCCTCAAGGCCGGCGTCCCTGTCGCGCTGGGCGGCTTCCATGCCGCGGGGTCGCTCGCCATGCTGCCGGTCGTCCCGCCGGAGATCCAGCAGGCGATGGACATGGGCATCGCGATCTTCGCCGGCGAAGCCGAGGAAGGCCGCCTCGATGTCGTGCTGCGCGACGCCTGGAACGGCAAGCTCAAGTCCCTCTACAACTACATGGACGACTTGCCGGGCCTCGAAGGTGCGCCCGTGCCACGGCTGCCGGTGCCGGCGCTGGCGCGTAATGAGGGACGCCGCACCAGCTTCGACCTTGGCCGCGGCTGTCCCTTCCAGTGCTCGTTCTGCACCATCATCAACGTTCAGGGGCGCAAGAGCCGTTTCCGCAACGCCGACGATCTCGAGGCGATCGTGCGCGAGAACGTTCGCCAGGGAATCAACTCCTTCTTCATCACCGACGACAACATGGCGCGCAACCGCCATTGGGAGGAATTCTTCGACCGCCTGATCGAACTCAGGGAGAACGAGGGCATCGACACCCAATTGATCATCCAGGTCGACACCCAGTGCCATCGCATCCCCAACTTCATTCACAAGGCGCGCTGGGCCGGCGTCTACCGCGTGTTCATCGGGCTCGAGAACATCAATCCCGACAACCTGTTGGCGGCCAAGAAGCGGCAGAACAAGATCACCGAGTATCGCGAAATGCTGCAGGCCTGGCACAATGCCGGAGCCTCGACCTGGGCCGGCTACATTCTCGGATTCCCGGGCGACACGCGGGAATCGATCCTGCGCGACATGGAGATCATCAAGAAGGAGCTGCCGCTCGACATCCTCGAGCTGTTCATCCTGACGCCGCTGCCGGGCTCGGAGGATCACCAGAAACTCTGGAAACAGGGGATCTGGATGGACCCCGACCTCAACAAGTTCGACCTCCACCATCGCGTCGTCCATCACCCGAAGATGGGCGACGCCGACTTCGACCGCACCTATCGCGACGCCTGGCGGGCTTACTACACGCCGGAGCACATTGAGACTGTGGCGCGCCGGCACGGCTCCATCCGCGGCCGCAATCCGGCTGAACCGGCGGCGTTCATGACCATGTTCAAGATCATGTTCGAGGCCGAGGGAATCCATCCGCTCGAGGGCGGAGTGGTGCGCATGAAGTACCGGCGCGACCGCCGCTCCGGAATGCCCATCGAGCCGATCGGCGTCTTCCACCTGAAGCTCGCCGTCGAGATCTTGAAGAAGCTCAAGGTCTACGGACAGCTCGCCTGGCAGGCCTATCGGATCGGCCGAAAGGTGAAGAACGACCCCAGGCGCTACGAATACACCGACCTCGCGCTCGAGCCCGTGGTCGAAGAGGATATGGACAAGCTCGCCCTGTTCGCCGAAACGGCGGGCGGCGAGGCCGCCGTCAGCAAGAAGCGCGGCGAGGACCTGGCGCGCGCCAGAGTAGCCCGCGAGCACACTCAGAGGCTCGCTGCCGCCGAGTAGCTTGATCGGCGGAACACGTTCTGGTGACGTGCCGGCGAGACCCTCATCCCGGTGATATGCTGGAGCGATGGACCAGGACATCGCCACTCGTGTCTACGCCGATCCGCTGGCGCGTTGGTTCGTCACCGAGGCCTATCGCATCTCCGACACCGCCGAACTGGTCGCGGCTTCGGGCGAACAGCTGGTGAATGCCGGAATCCCGCTTTATCGTCTCGCCTACTTCCAGATCACCCTGCACCCCGAACTTGCCGGCAAGGCCTATCTGTGGCGGCGCGGCAAGGGTACTGAGGTCGGCATCCGCCCGCATGGCGACAACCGGGACGACGCCGACTATCGCGAAGGCCCGTTGTCGGCCGTCTTCGAGCAGTACAAGACCGTGCGCGTACGGCTCGAACGGGTCGAGCCGAAGGCGCAGATCCTGTGCCAGCTCAAGGACGAGGGAGCCACCGACTACGTCGCACTGCCGCTGTTGTTCTCGACCGGACACGTCGACGCACTGAGCGTGGTCTCGGACAAGCCGGGCGGCTTCTCCATGACCGACCTCGACCGCATGTTCCTGTTGCAGTTCGCCTTCACGCGCATCGTCGAGACGCATTCCTTGCGCGACACCGCGGTAAACCTGCTTGACGCCTATGTCGGCCACGCCGCCGGCGAGCGCATCCTCGCGGGCGACGTCAAGCGCGGCGACGGCCGGACGATCGAGGCGGTGATCTGGATCTGCGACCTACGCGGCTTCACCCGCGCCTCCGACACCCTGCCGCGCGATACGGTGATCGCCATGCTCAACGACTATTTCGACACGATGGGCAAGATCGTCACCGACGCCGGCGGCGACATCCTGAAATTCATGGGCGACGGCATGCTGGCGGTGTTCCCGGTGCCCGAACCGGGTCAGCGCGAGACGATCGCCGCGGCCGCGACGCAAGCCGCGGCCTCGGTGTCAGATGCCATGACCGTGCTGAACCGCATCCGTGCCTCGGCGGACGAGCCCGCCGTCCGGTTCGGCCTCGCGCTGCATATCGGCGAGGTGATGTTCGGCAATATCGGCGCCAGCAATCGCCTTGACTTCACGGTGATCGGCCCTGCCGTCAATCACGCCGCACGGTTGGAGAAGGTCTGCTCGCAAATCGACAAGCCGGTCGTGCTCTCCGCCGCCATCGCGTCCCTGCTGCCCGAGGACCTGACCGTGCCGCTCGGCAAACACGCCCTCAAGGACATCGACCTGCCGCAGGCGGTATTCGGCCTGAAAGGCGCCGCGGCGCTTCCGTAGGGCCAGGTCGGCGCTGCTCTAGTGCAATACGGGCGGCCGCACCTCGTTCAGGCCGTCGGCATCGGTCGCCGAAATGGTCGTGCGCACCATGGTGCGCTCCTGTGCATAGTCCCACGGCCGACCGCGGTGAAGCATGGCGCGGTTGTCCCACATCACCGTGTCACCCTCGCGCCATTTGTGGCTGTGGACGAACTCGCGGCGGGTCGCCTCGTCGAGCAGCTGGGCGAGCAGCTGGCGGGCGTCGCGCTCGTCCATGCCGTCGATCGCATAGGCGTGGCTCGCGACGTAGAGCGCGCGTCGGCCGTTGGTCGGGTTGCGCCAGTTGAGCCGCCAGCGAACCGGCGGTAGCGCCTTGCGCTCGAGCTCGGTTGCCAGGTCGGGATGGATCTGGTCGCGGCTGTTGGCGTAGGAGTGCGTCGCCACCGCGTCCGTGAGCCGCGCTTGCAGCTCGGCCGGCAATCGGTCCCAGGCGAGCCGCGTGGAGGTGAACTCGGTCT
>JBPYDO010000268.1:0-17363 GCA_051985755.1 Reyranella sp.
AAAGAGATGGCACACAAGAAAGCAGGCGGCTCCTCGCGCAACGGCCGCGACTCGGAAGGCAGGCGGCTCGGCGTCAAGCGCTTCGGCGGCCAGAAGGTGCTCTCGGGCAACATCCTGGTGCGCCAGCGCGGCACCAAGTTCGACCCCGGCCGCAATGTCGGAGTGGGCCGCGACCATACCCTGTTCGCGACCTCCGACGGCGTGGTGTCTTTTCGCACCCGCTCGGGCGGCAAGGTCGAGGTGAGCGTGGACCCGGCGCCGGCAGCTGCCGCCGAATAGCCGTTCCCGCGCTCAAAGGATTGCAAAGGGGAACGGCATCCGTTCCCCTTTTTCATTTCCGGCCCCTCCAACTCCCACCAGGCCCATGAAGTTCCTCGACCAGGCCAAGATCTACATCCGCTCCGGCAACGGCGGTGCGGGCTGCGTGGGCTTTCGCCGCGAGAAGTTCATCGAGTTCGGCGGGCCGGACGGCGGCGACGGCGGCAAGGGCGGCGACGTGATTGCCCAATGCGTCGATGGGCTGAACACCCTGATCGACTACCGCTACGCCCAGCACTTTAAGGCCGAGACCGGCCATCACGGCATGGGCGGCCAGCGCACCGGCGCCAAGGGCAAGGACATCGTGCTGCGCCTGCCGCGCGGCACGCAGATCCTCGACGACGACAACGAGACCCTGCTGGCCGACCTCACGGAGGTCGGCCAGAAGGTCGTGCTGGCTAAGGGCGGCGACGGCGGCTTCGGCAACCTGCACTACAAGAGCTCGACCAACCGCGCGCCACGCCGCGCCGACAAGGGCTGGCCCGGCGAGGAGCGCTGGATCTGGCTGCGGCTGAAGCTGATCGCCGACGTCGGACTGGTCGGCCTGCCCAATGCCGGCAAGTCGACCTTTCTTGCCGCGACCTCCAACGCGCGGCCCAAGATCGCCGGCTATCCCTTCACCACGCTGCATCCCGGGCTGGGCGTGGTGAAGGTGGGCAACCGCGAGTTCGTGATGGCCGACATCCCGGGCCTGATCGAGGGTGCGCATGAGGGCGCCGGCCTCGGCACGCGCTTCCTGGGCCATGTCGAGCGCTGTCGCGCGCTCCTGCATCTGGTCGACGGCACGCAGGACGATGTCGCCGACGCCTACCGCACGGTGCGCGCCGAGCTCAGGGCCTATGGCGGCAACCTCGCCCGCAAGAAGGAAATAGTCGCGCTGAACAAAATAGACGCCATGACCAAGGAGGACATCGAGGCCAAGCGCGCGGCGCTGGCGAAGGCCAGCCGCAAGACGGTGCAGGTGATCTCCGGCGTTTCCGGCCAGGGCGTGCCGGCGCTGTTGGGGGAGCTGATGAAGCTCGTCGAGCGGCAGCGCGAGGGCGCCAAGGAAGCGGCATGAACCCGCTCGCCAAAGCCAAGCGCCTGGTCGTCAAGATCGGCTCCTCCATCCTGGTCGACGAGGCCAAGAGCGAGGTCCGGCGCGACTGGCTGCGGGCCTTGGCAAGCGACGTCGCGGGCCTGCACAAGCAAGGCTGCGAGATCGTGCTGGTGTCGTCCGGCGCCATTCGTCTTGGCCGCCGGCACCTCGGATTGACGAGCGGCGTGCTCCGGCTCGAGGAAAACCAGGCGGCCGCCGCGACCGGCCAGATCCAGCTGGCGCACGCCTATCAGGAGGCGCTGGCCCGGCACGGCATCACGGTCGCGCAGGTGCTGCTGACGCTCGACGATTCGGAGGAGCGCCGGCGCTACCTCAATGCCCGGCAGACCATGGCGACCCTGCTTGGCCTCAAAGCCATCGCCGTGATCAACGAGAACGACACGGTCGCCACCGACGAGATCCGCTTCGGCGACAACGATCGCCTGGGCGCGCGCGTCGCCGAGATGATTTCGGCCGACACGCTGGTGCTGCTAAGCGACATCGACGGCTTCTACACAGGCGATCCGCGCAGCGACAAGAAAGCGACCCACATCCCCGAAATCCGCGAGATCACGCCCGAGATCGAGGCGATGGCGGGCCGAGCGCCCTCGCAGATGTCGAACGGCGGCATGGTGACCAAGCTCCTGGCGGCGCGCATCGCCATGGCCGCAGGCTGCCGCATGGCGATCGCCGACGGGCGGCCGGTCGGGGCCCTGGGCGCCCTGGTCGGCGGCAAGGCGCGCTGCAGCTGGTTCCTGCCCGAAGCCTCGCCGCTCTCGGCGCGCAAAAAGTGGATCAAGGGCTCGCTGAAGTCGGCCGGCAGCCTCACCGTCGACGACGGCGCGGTGCGCGCGCTGTCGGCCGGCAAGAGCCTGCTGCCGGCCGGCGTGACGGCAATCGACGGCGAGTTCCGGCGCGGCGACGTGGTCGAGGTGCGCGACGGGAAAGGCCGCGTGCTGGCGCGCGGGCTGGTGGCCTATGCCGCCGACGACGCCCGCCGCATCGCCGGCCACAAGAGCGCGGAAATCGAGAAATTGCTGGGCTTTCGCGGCCGGGACGAGATCGTTCACCGCGACGACCTGGTTGTCGAATGACTATATAATGGCTCGGCGATGAACGTTCAGACCAAGCGCAACCCGCAGGACCCGGGCGACGCCGCCGCGGTGGTCGCCGAGCTGGGTGCGCGCGCCAAGCGCGCGGCCGTCCAATTGCGCAATGCCGGCACCGCGGCCAAGAACAAGGCACTCGGCGAAGCGGCGCGCCTGATCAGGGCCGAGCAGGCGGTAATCCTAGCGGCCAACCGGCGCGATATCGAGGCGGCCAAGGCGAGCGGCACCAGCAGCACGCTGGTCGACCGCCTGCTGCTCAACGAGCAACGCATCGAGACCATGGCGCGCGGCCTCGACGACATCGTGGCCCTGCCCGATCCGGTAGGCGCGGAGATCGAGAAGTGGCGGCGGCCCAACGGGCTCGAGATCAGCCGCGTGCGCGTGCCGATCGGCATTATCGGCGTGATCTACGAGGCGCGGCCCAACGTCACCGCCGACGCAGGCGCCCTCTGCATCAAGTCCGGCAACGTCGTGGTCTTGCGCGGCGGCTCCGACAGCTTCCATTCCTCGCGCGCCATCGTCGATCTCCTGCGGCGGGCGCTCGGCGCCGCCGGCCTGCCGGAGGATTGCGTGCAGCTGGTGCCCACGACCGACCGGGCGGCGGTCGGCGAGCTGCTGCGCGCCACGGACTGGCTGGACCTCATCGTGCCGCGCGGCGGCCGCTCGCTGATCGACCGCGTCACGGCCGAGAGCCGCGTGCCGGTGCTGCGCCACTACGACGGCATCTGCCATGTCTATGTCGACCGCGACGCCGACATCGCCATGGCGCGCGATGTCGTGGCCAACGCCAAGATGCGCCGGGTGAGCGTCTGCGGCGCGGCCGAGACCCTGTTGATCGACCGCGCGGCGCTCGACACCCATCTGATGCCGGTGCTGAGCCGCTTGCACGAGCTCGGCTGCGAGGTGCGCGGCGACGGCGACGTGCGCAAGCGCGATCCCCGGGCGCTGCCCGCGACCGAGAAGGACTGGCGCACCGAGTATCTCGAGCCCATCATCTCGGTGGCGGCGGTCGACGGCGTCGAAGGCGCCATCCAACACATCGCCACCTACGGCAGCCAGCACACCGAGTCGATCGTCACCGCCAACCAGGCCACCGCCGAACGCTTCCTGCACGAAGTCGACAGCGCCATCGTCATGCACAATGCCAGCACGCAATTCGCCGACGGCGCGGAGTTCGGGCTGGGCGCCGAGATCGGCATTTCGACCAACCGCATGCATGCACGCGGGCCGGTCGGGCTGGTCGAGCTCACGACCTACAAGAACGTGGTGCGCGGCCGGGGCACGCTCCGTCCATGAGGCGGCCGGCGTGACATTTTCCTCGCTTCATCCGATGCCCGGCGTGCCACGCGACACGCGCCGCCGCATCGGCCTGCTGGGCGGCTCGTTCAACCCGGCGCATGAGGGCCACCGCCATGTCAGCCTGGAAGCCCTGAAGCGGCTCGGCCTCGACGAGGTATGGTGGCTGGTCTCGCCGCAAAACCCGCTGAAGAGCGACTCCGGCATGGAGCCGCTGGCGAGCCGGCTCGCGCGCGCCAAGCAGATCGCCCACAATCCCCGCATCCGGGTCGAGGCGCCGGAGCTGCTGCTCGGCACGCGCTATACGCTCGACACGGTGACGGCGCTGCGCCGGATTTATCCGAAGGCGCATTTCGTCTGGTTGATGGGCGCCGACATCCTGCCTCAGCTCGTGCATTGGGAGGGCTGGCGCCAGCTGTTCGCCGCCATCCCGATCGCCGCCTTCGCGCGACCGGGCTGGAGCTACGCAGCGCTGCTGTCGGCAGCCCCGCAGGCCTTCGCGCGTTATCGCTTGTCGGCCGATCGGGCGCGCCTGCTCGCCGCCTGCCGGCCGCCGGCCTGGTGTTTCATCCCGAGCCGGCTCGATTCCCATTCGGCGACCGCCATCCGCGCCGTGCGGCCGCCACGCACGAGAGTGAAAGGAAAGACCATCCAAGCTGAGACGCCTGCGCTTCCCGAGCGGAACGCAACCACCGACGCCCAGCTCGCTTTGGTCCGCCGTTCGCTCGAAGACGACAAGGCCGAGGACATCGTGGTCATCGATCTCAAGGGCAAGTCGAGCTTCGCCGACTACATGGTGATCGCCTCCGGCCGCTCGAACCGCCAGGTCGTGTCGATCGCCGACCATCTCGCCGAGCGGCTGAAGCAGGCGGGCCAAGGCCCGGTGCCGGTGGAAGGCAAGCAGGGCGGCGATTGGGTGCTGATCGATGCAGGCGACGTGGTCGTCCATATCTTTCGGCCCGAACCGCGCGCCTTCTATGCCCTGGAAAAGATGTGGGCGCTCGAGACCGAGGCGCAACGGCCGCGCAGCGTACGCACGGCCCGGCGCAAGCGCGGCGGATGAAGCTCACGATCGCCGCGGTGGGTCGCGCCACGCGCGGGCCCGAGCGCGATCTCTACCAGCACTACGCTGGCCGCATCCGCTGGCCGCTCGCCCTGCGCGAGGTCGAGGAGAAGCGCAAACTGCCGGCGGCGCGATTGATCGAGCGCGAAGGCGAACTGCTGCTGGCAGCCGCGCCCGACCGGGCGCTCCTGGTGGCGCTCGATCGTCGCGGCACGCAACTCGCGAGCGACGCCTTCGCCCGCCAGCTCCAGGCCTGGCGCGATCGGGGGATCGGCGATGTCGCCTTCCTGATCGGCGGCGCCGACGGTCACGGCGAGGCGCTGCTGAAGAAAGTTTCGCTGGCCCTGTCCTTCGGCGCCATGACCTGGCCGCATCTGCTCGCCCGCGCCCTGCTCGCCGAGCAGATCTACCGGGCACAGCAATTGGCCGCAGGCCACCCCTATCATCGAGCGTGACCGGCATATGACGCTCCACCACTGCAACGCAGCCCGTGCAAAAAGCGTCGATTTTGCCTCTGTTCTGACGAAAAACCGGGGCTACATTGGCGCCATGCGCTCCCACCTTCCGCGGCTTGGCGCCGCCTGCACCCTTGCGCTCCTGCTGGGCCTGGCAATGGCGCCTTCGGCGCCGCTCAAGGCGCAGGAACTGGCCCAGCGGCAGGCCGCCGACACGCCTGGGGGCAAACCTGTGGTGCGTAGCATTCCCTATGTCTCGATCACCGGTGACGACGGCCGGCAGCGCCACTACGAAACAAATGCCATTCCGCTGCTGTTCAATCGCGCCTGCTTCGGCTGGCGCATGTATCTGGGCGGTCCCAACCGCATGGTGGCGCTCACCGAGGTGCTGACCACCTCGAAGCCGGCCGAGCAGGTGATCGCCGGCCCAGAGACCGAGGTGAGCCCGGACAAGACCCGCGCCACCACCCGCATGCGCGAGATCGTGCAGGACGGCGTGCTGCAGCGCTCGTGGTGCATCATCCCGGGCGATCCGCCGGGCACCTATACCTACGACATCACGATCGACGGCGAGCCGCGCGGCGAGTTCGTGTTTTGCGCCATCGAGATGCCGGACCAGAATCCCAACATCGATCCGCGTGACTTGAACTGTCCCAACAAGTTCAACTCGGTCAGACGCGACCGGCTCGACAGGAACGGCCCTCCCGCCAACAAAGCGTTCGCACGCAAGGCTTCCTGATGGCGCCTGCCGCCAAGCGTCCGCGCCCGGCTGTCCTTTGCATCCTCGACGGCTGGGGCTTCCGGCCCGATCCGCGTGACAATGCCATCCTCGATGCACGCACGCCCAACTACGACCGGCTGATCGCAACCTGCCCGCAGGCGCTGATCGACGCGTCGGAGACCTTCGTCGGCCTGCCCAAGGGCCAGATGGGCAACTCGGAGGTGGGCCACATGAATCTCGGCGCCGGCCGCGTCGCCGTGCCCGACCTGCCGCGCATCGACCAGGCGATCGAGGATGGAACGCTGGCCAGGAACAAGATCCTCGCCGATCTTGCCGCCGGCCTGAAGAAGAGCGGCGGCGCCTGCCATCTGGTGGGGCTCGCCTCGCCGGGCGGCGTGCATTCGCACCAGGATCACCTGGTGGCACTCGCCAACCTGATCGCGGCGGCCGGCGTCAAGGTGTGGATCCATGCCTTGCTCGACGGCCGCGACATGCCGCCGCGCAGCGCCCTTGGATGCCTGCAGCAGATCCAGCGCGGCCTGAAGCCCGGCCTGCCGATCGCCTTCGCCACGGTGGGCGGACGGTTCTACGGCATGGACCGCGACAAGCGCTGGGAGCGCGTGGCAGTCGCCTACGACGCCATGGTCGAGGCCAAGGGCGCCAAGGCGTCATCGCCGTCGGCGGCGGTCGACCAGGGCTATGCCGCGGACAAGAGCGACGAGTTCGTCGAGCCGACGGCGATCGGCGATTACCCGGGCATGAAAGACGGCGATGGGCTGCTGATGTTCAACTTCCGCGCCGACCGGGCGCGCGAGATCCTGACCGCCCTGCTCGACCCGATGTTCGATGGCTTCAATCGGCCGAGGGTCGTGCGGTTCGCCGACGCCGTCGGCATGGTCGAGTATTCTGCGGCGCTCAACGGCTTCCTCAAGACGCTGTTTCCGCCGCTCGTCATCAAGATGGGCCTGGGCGAGACAGTGGCCCGCGCCGGGCTGAAACAGCTGCGCATCGCCGAAACCGAGAAGTACGCGCACGTCACCTTCTTCTTCAACGGCGGCGAGGAACGCCAGTTCGACGGCGAGGAGCGCATCCTCGTGCCCTCGCCCAAGGTCAAGACCTACGACCTGAAGCCCGAAATGAGCGCGCCCGAAGTGACTGACAAGCTTTGCGCGGCGATCGCCGCGAGCAAGTTCGACCTGATCGTGGTGAACTACGCCAACTCCGATATGGTCGGCCATACCGGCGAGCTGCCGGCCGCCATCAAGGCCATCGAGGCGATTGACACCTGCCTTGGCCGGCTGATGGGCGCAGTGAGGGAGGCGGGCGGCGTGCTGCTTATCACCGCCGACCACGGCAATTCCGAGCAGATGTTCGACGAAACGACCGGCCAGAAGCACACCCAGCACACGCTAAATCGCGTGCCCGCCCTGTTGTTCAACGGCCCTGCCGCGGTCCGCTCGCTGTCCGACGGCAAGCTCGCCGACGTGGCGCCGACCATGCTCGACCTCATGCAACTAACACAACCCCGTGAAATGACAGGCCATTCCCTGTTGTCCGAGGCGGCACGGCCCGCCATTCTCGCGGTGGCGCATCAGTCGGCCGCGGCGTCGGCTTGAGAACGAAATGTCGACGGCTCTCCTCGCCTTGATCCTGCCAAACCCCGCCTAGTATCTTACCCCCCAACGATCCCTGTACCCCCGTGTCGCCCGGCAATGACCGGATGGCAATGTCCCGCAAAGGCTATCCCATGACCAGACTGCGCTTCGCCTCCATCGCCGCGACCCTGGCGTTCCTCACCGTGCCCGCCGTCATTCCCGCCTCGGCGCAGGACAACAAGGCCGACCCCAAGGGCACCGGCGGCGACAAGAGCGAGCTCTATCAGCAGCTCAACCTGTTCGGCGACGTGCTGGAGCGCATACGCCGCGACTATGTCGAGCCGGTCGACGAGAAGTCGCTGATCGAGAACGCCATCAACGGCATGCTGGCCTCGCTCGACCCGCACTCGAGCTACATGAACCCGAAGAACTACCGTGACATGCAGGTCCAGACGCGCGGCGAGTTCGGCGGCCTCGGCATCGAGGTCACGATGGAGAACGGGGTCATCAAGGTGGTGTCGCCGATCGACGATACGCCCGCCGCCAAGGCCGGCATCCAGTCGGGCGACCTGATCTTCGCCCTGGACGGCGAGCCGGTGCAGGGACTGACCCTGCAGGAGGCGGTCGAGAAGATGCGCGGCAAGATCGGCACGCAGATCAAGCTTTCGCTGCGCCGTGCCTCGGTCAAGGACCCGATCGACGTGACCCTGACGCGCGAGAGCATCAAGGTTAAGTCAACGCGCTATCACCTCGAAGGCGACGTCGGCTACATCCGCATCACCTCCTTCACCGAGCAGAGCACCTCGGGTGTGCTCGACGCCGTGGAGAAGATCAAGAAGGAGGCCGGCAACAAGCTCAAGGGCTACGTGATCGATCTGCGCAACAACCCGGGCGGCCTGCTCGACCAGGCGATTTCCGTGGCCGATGCCTTCCTCGACAAGGGCGAGATCGTGTCGGTGAAGGCGCGCAAGCCTGAGGACGTGCAGCGCTGGAACGCCAAGCCGGGTGACGTGGCCAACGGGCTGCCGATCGTCGTGCTGGTCAATGGCGGCTCGGCCTCCGCTTCGGAGATCGTGGCCGGCGCGCTGCAGGATCACCGCCGCGCCATCATCCTGGGCACGCGCACGTTCGGCAAAGGCTCGGTGCAGACCATCATGCAGGTGACCGGCGGCGGCGCCATCAGGCTTACCACCGCGCTCTACTTCACGCCGTCGGGCCGTTCGATCCAGAAGGAGGGCATCAAGCCCGACATCGAGGTCGAGCAGGCCAAGGTCGAGGCCATCCAGTCGCGCCCCGGCTTCCGCGAGGAGAATCTCCGCCGCTCGATCAACAACCCGCTGGAGAAGCCGGCCGTCAAGCCGCAGCCGCAGGCGAACAAGCCTCCCGAGAAACCCGCCGACAAGCCGGCGGCCGGCCAGTCGCCTGCGCCCGCGCCAACGACCGGCGATCCCGACGAGCCGCCCAAGGACGCCGTGTCCGACTACCAGCTGTTGCGTGCCGTCGACCTGATCCGCGGCATCTCGCTCTACAGCAGCCGCGCCAACTGAGCGCGGCGCTCGAAGCGGGCGCAGCACAAGGTGCGGCATGGCACCCTCGGAGTTATGGAGCCGCGTCCTACGCTGGCGTCCGCCTGACATCCTGATCAAGGGACCGCTCGCCGCCTACGGCCTGGTGCTGGTGCTCGTGGCGGTGTGCGCCGCCATCGTGGTGGCCCGCATCGATCCCGCCCTGCCGGAGGTCGAGGGGCCCAATGCAGTAGTGTGGGCCGCCGAGGGGCCCTCCTCGCTCAAGCTGCCGCCGCGACCGCCGCCCAAGGTCTATTTCCGCACGCTTTCCCAGCGCGACCAGCTCGGCCTGATCGAGGTGACGGCGGACGGCCAGCGCCTGCCCAGGATCTCGCCCGAAGGCTGGATGCCGTGGATCGCCTATGCGCGGCGCTTCGACCCCGAGGGGCCGGCGCCGCGCGTCGGCCTGCTGATGATCAATCTCGGCGCCGACCAGGCGCTGATGCAGCGCGTCATCGACGAGCTGCCCGGCGAGGTGAGCCTCGCCTTCCTGTCGGGCACGCCCGACCTGCCGCGCTGGATGAAGCGGGCGCACGACCACGCGCACGAGACCTATCTCATGCTGCCGGTCCAGGACCCCGAAGGCCTGGCCGAGCGCGGCATCCGGCCGATCGATGTGTCGGCCGACGGCGCCGAGAACGTGCGCCGCCTGCAGGCCGCCATGGCGCGCGGCCGCGGCTATGTCGGCTTCGTGGTGCCCGAGCCCGGCCCGATCCCCTGGCCCGAGCGCATGGCGCGCCCGCTGGTCAAGGAGATCGCCGATCGCGGCCTTGCCCTGATCGAGGTCAATCCGACGCCCTCCGGCTCGGCGCTCTATCGGCTGACCGTGGAGCTCGGCGTCGGCTATGCGCGCAGCTCGACGGTGATCGACTACAAGCTCGCCGGCCGCGGCATCGGCGACAACCTTGATCGCCTGGCCGAATGGGTCGGCGAAGCGCATGCCGAGCACGGGCCGCGCCACGACTTCGGCGTGCTGCAGCCGGACGCGTCGGCCATCGACGCCATCCGCGCCTGGCGGGGCAGGCTGGCAAAGCAGAGCGCCGTGTCGTTCGTGCCCATCATCGGCCATCTGGAATGCCGCGCGGTCTGCCTGGACCGATTGCGCGCCCAACCGGCGCAGCTTCGCCCATAGCGATGCGGAGCGCCTCGCCGCCGGTTCCGGCGCTCTACCGCCCCAATGTCGGACTTATGCTGATTGCGGCCGACCGGCGCATCTTTGCCGGCCGACGGGCCAACATGCCCGACGCCTGGCAGATGCCGCAGGGCGGCGTCGATCGTGGCGAGACGCCGGTCGAGGCGGCCTGCCGCGAGCTGGCCGAGGAAGTCGGCACCAAGCGCGCCCTGCTGCTGCGCGAGAGCCGAGACTGGATCGCCTACGACGTGCCGGCCGAGTTGCAACCGGCAAGCTGGAAGGGCCGCTGGCGCGGCCAGGCGCAGAAGTGGTTCGCGCTTGCCTTCACCGGCTCCGACGCCGACATCGACATCGCACACGACGGCGACCACGCCGAGTTCACCGCCTGGCAATGGATGACAGCGCGCGAACTGCTGCAGCAGATCGTGCCCTTCAAGCGTGCGGTCTACGCGGCGGTGCTGAAGGAATTCGCCGACCTGGTCTAGACGCCTTCGCCGGCGAACTTGGCGGCGCGGCTGCGCAGGAACCAGAGGCCGACGCGGGTCAGCAGGCCGTTCAGGCGGCCCTGCGGCGTGAGGCCCACCGCCTTCAGCACCATCGCCATGGCGCGCCGCACATGGAACGGCCGGTAGAGCGGGTAGGCACGACTGGCATAGGCCTGCCTGGCACGCTTGCGGTCGTAGACGGCATCGGCCGGCTCGTTGGCGGCGAAATAGGCGTAGGCCAGCTCGTCGTCGTTGCTCTCGGCCACCCGGCTCCAGCCGATCCACAGCCGACGCCAGGTCGACAGGTGGTCGCGCGCCAGGCAGCGATGCATGTGGTCGAAAAAGAGCTTGTAGTGGCGGAACTCGTCGGAGGCGATGTTGGTGCAGATCTGCCGCAGCACCGGCTCCTCGGTCGCATCCTTGAGCGCGCTGTAATAGGAGCTGGTGCCGGTCTCGACGATGCAGCGCGCCATCATCTCGCCGGCCTGGCTGCCGCGCACCGAAGCCGTCGCCTCGAGCGGCAGGCTGTAGCCGGCGCGGAAGCGGGCGAAGGCCGCCTCGAAATGCCAGCTCGGATCGGCGAGCGTGGCCCAACGGCCGAGCGCCATGCCGTGCTGGATCTCCTCGCTTGCCCAGGTATTGGCCACTGCCGTGAATTCGGCATCGTCGGCAAACACGCGGCCGAGATAAATGCCGTAGTCTCCGCCGTTGCGCTCCACCAAGGCGGCCGCCTTGATGTTGCGCAGGATTTCCGGATCGACTTTCGACGGATCGAAACGGCTCCAGTCGATCGTCTCGAGAGTCCAGTTACTCATCGATGCCAACCCCTTGGCGTCTATCCTAACGTCAAACGGCGACAGTAGCGTAACCGTAATAAAGCGAGCCTGTGGCTGGCTTTCAATGGCTGCGACGCGCAAGCAGCGTGATGGATTATTTCGCGTTCGCGCTGAAATCAGCGTGCGGCGTAATAGGCCTGCGCACGCCGCAATTCTTTCGCAACTGCGAGATCGCGCTGCGCAGCGGCTCTTTCGGCCTCGGTCGCGGCGTCGGTGAGATCGCGCTCGGCCGCCTGCTCGCGCTCGGCGAGCTGGCCCGCCGTCACCTGCTCGAACGGCATCGCCTCGTTGGCCAGCACCGTGCAGCGCTCGGGCGTCACCTCGGCGAAGCCGCCGATCACGATGAAGCGCTGCTCGACCTTGTTGCCCTGGATGACTTCCAGCACGCCCGGGCGGACCGTCGAGATCAGCGGCGCATGCCCGTGCAGGACGCCGAAGTCGCCTTCGCTGCCCGGCACCACGACCATGTCGGCCTCGATCGAGAGCAGCTCGCGCTCGGGCATGACCAGACGGAAAGCGACCTTGGCCATGGCTAGGCCGCGTCGCCCGCGAGCTTCTTGCCCTTGGCGATCGCGTCCTCGATCGTGCCGACCATGTAGAAAGCCGGCTCGGGCAGCTCGTCGTAGTCGCCGGCGACGATGCCTTTGAAGCCCTTGATCGTGTCCTCGAGCTTGACGAAGACGCCCGGCGTGCCGGTGAAGACCTCCGCGACATGGAAGGGCTGGCTCAGGAACTTCTGGATCTTGCGGGCGCGCGCCACCACCAGCTTGTCCTCCTCGGAGAGCTCGTCCATGCCGAGAATGGCGATGATGTCCTGCAGCGACTTGTACTGCTGCAACACGCGCTGCACGTCGCGCGCCACGGTGTAGTGCTCCTCGCCGATGACGCGCGGATCAAGCATGCGCGAGGTCGAATCGAGCGGATCGACCGCGGGGTAGATGCCGAGCTCGGTCAGCGCACGGTTGAGGTTCGTGGTCGCATCGAGGTGGGCGAAGGTCGTGGCCGGCGCCGGATCGGTGTAGTCGTCGGCGGGCACGTAGATCGCCTGGATCGCGGTGATCGAGCCCTTCTTGGTCGAGGTGATGCGTTCCTGCATGGCGCCCATGTCGGTGGCCAGCGTCGGCTGATAACCGACCGCCGACGGGATGCGGCCGAGGAGCGCCGACACTTCGGAGCCCGCCTGGGTGAAGCGGAAGATGTTGTCGACGAAGAACAGCACGTCCTGGCCTTCGGTGTCGCGGAAGTATTCCGCCACGGTGAGGCCCGAGAGGCCGACGCGGGCGCGCGCTCCCGGCGGCTCGTTCATCTGGCCGTAGACCAGGGCCACCTTCGAGCCCGCGCCGTCGAGCTTGATGACGCCCGATTCGATCATCTCGTGATAGAGGTCGTTGCCTTCGCGGGTGCGCTCGCCGACGCCGGCGAACACCGACACGCCGCCATGCGCCTTGGCGATGTTGTTGATGAGCTCCATGATGACCACGGTCTTGCCAACGCCGGCGCCGCCGAACAGGCCGATCTTGCCGCCTCTTGCGTAGGGCGCCAGCAGATCGACCACCTTGATGCCGGTGACGAGGATCTGCGCCTCGGTCGACTGCTCGACGAATGCCGGCGCGCCACGATGGATCGGCAGCGTCTGCTTGTTGTTGACCGGGCCGCGCTCGTCGACCGGCTCGCCGATGACATTGAGGATGCGGCCGAGCGTCTCCGGACCCACCGGCATGGCGATCGGCGCGCCGGTGTCGACCGCCTTCTCGCCGCGCACCAGGCCGTCGGTGGTGTCCATGGCGATGGTGCGAACTTCGGACTCGCCCAGATGCTGCGCCACTTCCAGCACCAGCTTGCGGCCACCGCTCTCGACGTGCAGCGCGTTCAGGATGTTGGGCAGGTCGGCATCGAAGCGCACGTCGACCACCGCGCCCGTGACCTGGGTGATCGTGCCGATATTGTTGGTGGCCATGTCGTTCCCTTTCCTGTCTCTAGACGGCTTCGGCGCCCGAGATGATTTCGATCAGTTCCTTGGTGATATAGGCCTGACGCGTGCGGTTCATCTGCAAGGTCAGGCGCTTGATCATGTCGCCGGCGTTGCGCGTGGCATTGTCCATCGCCGTCATCTGCGAGCCGTAGAAGCTTGCGGCGTTCTCGAGCAGCACGCGGAAGATCTGGACCGAGAGGTTGCGCGGCAGGAGCTCGGCCAGGATCTCGGCCTCGTCGGGCTCGAATTCGTAGACCGCGCCGCCGCTCGTGGCCGGCGCGGTGCCTGGCTCCGGCGCGGGCGGCGGGATCAGCTGCTGGGCTGTGATGATCTGGGTCATCGCCGACTTGAAGCGGTTGAAGATCACGGTGGCGACGTCGAACTCGCCCTTGTCGAACAGATCGCGCACCCGCGTCGCCACCTTTTCGGCGTCGGCGAAGGAAAGCCGCGGCCGGCCGAGTTCGGTGACGGTCTCGACGATCAGCGAGCCGAAGTCGCGGCGCAGCTGGTCGCGCCCCTTGCGTCCGACGCACAGCACCTTGACCGTCTTGCCCTCGTCCAGCATGGCGCGGATGCGGCGTCTGGCCTCGCGCACGATCGAGCTGTTGAAGGCACCGCACAGGCCGCGGTCGGAGGTGGCGACGATCACGAGCTGCACCTTGTCCGAGCCGGTGCCGGCCAGGAGCTTGGGTCCGGTGCCCTTGAAGCTCTGGCCCAGGGCGGCCAGCATCTTGTCCATGGCCTCGGCATAGGGCCGCGCCGCCATGGCCTGCTCCTGGGCGCGCCGGAGCTTGGCGGCCGCCACCATCTTCATGGCCTTGGTGATCTTCTGCGTCGACTGGACGCTTCGGATCCTGAGCCGGAAGGTCTTTAGGCTGGGCATGGGTCCGCTTAGGCGAACTTCTTGGTGAAGTCGGTGAGGAAGGCCTTCAGCTTGTCGTCGGTCTCCTTGACGATCTCGCGCTTGTCGCGGATCGAGGCCAGGATCGAGCCTTCGGCGCGCAGCGCGTCCAGCATGTGGCGCTCATACTCACCGATCTTGCCCACCGGCAGGGCGTCGAGGAAGCCGCGCGTACCAGAGTAGATCGAGGCGACCTGCTCCTCGACCGGCATCGGCTGGTACTGGCCCTGCTTCAGGAGTTCGGTCAGGCGCTGGCCGCGCGCCAGCAGGCGCTGCGTGGCGGCGTCGAGGTCGGAGGCGAACTGGGCGAAGGCCGCCATCTCGCGGTACTGCGCCAGCTCGAGCTTCATCGTGCCGGCGACCTGCTTCATCGCCTTGATCTGCGCCGCCGAGCCGACGCGGCTCACCGACAGGCCGACGTTAATCGCCGGGCGGATGCCCTGGTAGAACAGCTCGGCCTCGAGGTAGATCTGGCCGTCGGTGATCGAGATCACGTTGGTCGGGATATAGGCCGACACGTCGCCAGCCTGTGTCTCGATGACCGGCAACGCCGTAAGCGAGCCCGAACCGTTCTTGTCGTTCAGCTTGGCGGCGCGCTCGAGCAGGCGCGAATGCAGGTAGAACACGTCGCCCGGATAGGCCTCTCGGCCGGGCGGGCGGCGCAGCAACAGCGACATCTGGCGGTACGCGACGGCCTGCTTGGACAGGTCGTCATAGACGATGACGGCGTGCATGCCGTTATCGCGGAAATCCTCGCCCATGGCGCAGCCGGCGTAGGGCGCCAGGAACTGCATGGGCGCTGGATCGGAGGCGGTGGCGGCGACGACGATGGAGTATTCCATCGCGCCGTTGTCCTCGAGCGTCTTGACGATCTGCGCCACCGTCGAGCGTTTCTGGCCGACCGCGACATAGATGCAATAGAGCTTGCGGCTCTCGTCGCTGCCCTTGTTGATCGGCTTCTGGTTGATGAAGGTGTCGACCGCCACGGCGGTTTTGCCGGTCTGGCGGTCGCCGATGATCAGCTCGCGCTGGCCGCGGCCGACCGGCACCAGCGAATCGAGCGCCTTCAGGCCGGTCTGCATCGGCTCGTTCACCGACTTGCGCGGGATGATGCCGGGCGCCTTGATCTCGACCAGGCGGCGCTCGCTCGCCTGGATCGCGCCCTTGCCGTCGATCGGATTGCCTAGTCCGTCGACCACGCGGCCGAGCAGGCCCTTGCCCACCGGCACGTCGACGATGGCGCCGGTGCGCTTGACGGTGTCGCCTTCCTTGATGGTGCGATCCTCGCCGAAGATCACGACGCCGACATTGTCGCGCTCGAGATTGAGCGCCATGCCCTTGATGCCGCCGGGGAACTCCACCATCTCGCCGGCCTTGACGCTGTCGAGACCATAGACGCGGGCGATGCCGTCGCCGACCGACAGGACCTGACCGACCTCGGCCACTTCGGCCTCGGTGCCGAAGCTCGCGATCTGCTGCTTGAGGATGGCCGAAATCTCGGCCGCGCGGATGTCCATTTAACCAACTCCCTTCATGGCAAGCTGCAGGCGGGCGAGCTTGCTGCGGATGGACGAATCGAACAGGCGCGAGCCGACCTTGACGACGAGGCCGCCCAGGATGTCGGGCTCGACGCGCGCATCGATGGAGACCTTGGCGCCGCCCAGGACCGAACGCAGTGACTGCGTGAGCTCAGCGGCCTGCGCGGGCGAGAGCGGTACGGCCGACGTCACCTCGGCGGTGGTCTCCCCGCGGCGGCGCGCCAGCTCGGCCAGGAAGGCGCCGGCCATCGCCGGCAGCTCGCGAGCGCGGCCGTTGGCGGCGACCGTGCCGATGAAGTTACGCGTGAGGCCGGCGATTTGCGCGGCATCGAGCACTGCCAGCAGTGCCTTGCCTTGCAGAGCGCGGCCGATCACCGGATTGGCGATCAGGCGGCGAAGGTCGGGGCTCTCGGCGATCAGACGGCGGATAGTGGTGAGGTCGGTGGCAACCTGATCGAGCGACTTCGCCTGGTCCGCCAGCTCAAACAGCGCGCTGGCGTAGCGTCCGGCGACACCAGTCGTGGCGGAGGTTGCATCGTGCACTGCCAAAGCCTCTCCCCAGCCAGTTAAGCGACTGGTAAGCCATTGAAACCCCTGGGCTTTCGGCGCGCGAACACAACTGCCCCACGGCGCGAAAGCGCGCGTTGCTAGCATGGGGTTTTCGCGGGCGCAAGATTGGCGAAGGTGCGGATTACCTGCCTTTTCCGCGCGTTCTGTCACATGAAGGAATAGGGATCGACGTCGATCTGCAGGCGCACCGAGCCGGGCAATCCGACGTGCTCTAGCCAGCTCCTGAGCAGCGGTTGCACCGCAATATCGCGCGTCGCCTTGAGCAGGAAACGGCGCCGGTGGCGGCCGCGCAGCAGCGCCAGCGGCGCCGTCGATGGCCCGAGCACGCTGACCCCTGCCTGATGCGGCGCACGACGGGCGAGCGCGCGACAGACATTGTCGACCAGGGCCGGATCGGGTCCCGAGATCACCAGCGCCGCCAGCCGTCCGAACGGCGGCATGCCGGCATTCGCGCGATCGCTGAGCTCGGCGGCGACAAAGCGGTCGCGATCGGCCGAGACCAGCGCTTGCATCACCGCGTGCTCGGGCATGTGGGTCTGCACCAGCGCCCGGCCGGGCCGATCCTCGCGCCCGGCGCGGCCGGCGACCTGATAGAGCAGCTGGAAGGTACGCTCGGCGGCGCGCAAGTCGCCGCCCTGCAGGCCGAGGTCGGCGTCGACCACGGCGACCAGCGTGAGGTTGGGAAAGTGGTGGCCTTTGGCGGCCATCTGCGTGCCGATCAGGATGTCG
>JBPYDO010000269.1:0-16932 GCA_051985755.1 Reyranella sp.
ATTCGGTGAGCCGGTTAAGGTCGACCACGTTGCGCGGCACGTTGTGGTCGGTGTGACGGCCGCCCAGATAGAGGTCGGTCGCCGTCAGCACGGTGGCGGCGACGCCGCTGTCGGCCATGCGTCTCGCGACCTTGTCCAGCGCGGGTTGCGGCATCGTCGCAAGCTTGCCCACGTGACCCACGGCGACGCGGCCGCCCATCTTGTATTTCTCGGTGAGGTCGCAGACCAGCAATGTGTCGAGTTCCTCGGCCGAGGCGCCGCTGTCGAGGTGCATGTCGATATCGACGTCGAACTCGCGCGCCATCTCGAACACGCAGTGAATCTGCGCGGCGCGATCGGTGTCGTAGTTGGGCGCGGCCCCAACCACAGTCGCGCCGTTCTTCAAAGCCGCGACCATCAGCTCGTCGGTGCCAGGATTGTTGGTCAAGCCTTCCTGCGGCATGACGCAGATCTCGAGATCAATCGCCCATTTGTACTTGTCGATCAGCGCCTTCACGCCTTGGAACCCGCGCAAGCCGACCTTGGGGTCGACCTCGGCATGCGTGCGCATGCGCGTGGCGCCGTGACTGATGCACTTCTCGATAGTGCCAGAGGCGCGCTCGATCACGTCCTCGACCGTGAAGGTGTGCTTGACCGCCGAGACGCGTTCCATCGCAAGGTGCGGGTTGCGCGTCTTCGTGTGCTCGCAGCGCCCCAGGACGCAGGACTTGTCGAGATGGATGTGGGTCTCGACGAACCCGGAGCAGACGAGCCGGCCGCCGGCCTGCATCTCCTCTTTTGCCATTGCGAGCCTCGGCGCGATGGCCGCGATGCGTCCGTCCTTGACGCCGATGTCGGTGGTCGGCTGGTCGGGCTTGCTGTCGGGAAGCCGCACGTCTCGCACAACGAGATCGAAATCCATCGCCAATCCTGTCGTTTCGCCGCCCATGTTGCCTCAGAGCGGCGCCCAATCAAAGTGAACTGCGCTCACTTTGATTGGGCGCCGCTCTGACCTTCAAAATTTAAGAGCACGACCTCCCGCCCGACGTATATACGTCGGGCGGGACGTGCTCTGTGCGGCTTGGCATTTACAGTGCGACAGGCAAGATGCTGGGCGGAGGAAGCGAACACATGGTCCATGCGCTCCGCGAAAAGGCGGCGATCAGCGGCGTCGGCGAAACGGCCTACACGCGCGGCACGACCAAGAGCGGACTTGCGCTGCAGCTCGAAGCGAGCCTGGCGGCGATCGCCGACGCGGGCTTGAGCCCGCGCGACATCGACGGGGTCGTTCCCTACTTCCCCGGCGGCGGCATCGCCGAGGATTTCATCGCCAATCTCGGCCTCAGCGACCTTGCCCTCTCGGCCTTCATTCCGATGGGCGGCGCCACCTGCGTGGCGGCGCTGCAGACGGCGGCGATGGCGGTGGCGACCGGTGTTTGCAAGAACGTGCTGATCTCGGTCGGCCGCACCGGCTATTCGGGCGCGCGCGTCAGCACCCGCCTGCAGCAGTTTCCACAATTCGCGCT
Organism: Reyranella sp.; assembly: GCA_051985755.1. Classification (GTDB taxonomy): domain Bacteria; phylum Pseudomonadota; class Alphaproteobacteria; order Reyranellales; family Reyranellaceae; genus Reyranella. The sequence goes on from JBPYDO010000269.1 coordinate 1,506, forward strand.
GGCCGCCGAGTTCGAGGCCCCGATCGGGCTCTTCGCGCCGGCGCAGCTCTATGCCCAGGGCGCGCGGCGCCACATGGCGCTCTACGGCACGGCGACACGGCATTTCGCCGAGGTCGCCGTCGTGACGCGTCGGCACGCCATGCTGAACGGCAATGTCGTGATGAACAAGCCACTCACAGTCGAGGAGCACCAGGCCTCGCGCATGATCGCCGATCCCTTCCGCCTGTTCGACTGCAGCTTGGAAAGCGACGGCGGCGCGGCGGTGATCGTGAGCGCCAGCGCCCGCGCGCGCGATCTCAGGAAGCCGCTGGTGACCATCATGGCCGTGGCCGAGGGGCATCCGGAGTCGCCGGCCTCGATCGCGCAGCGCCCCGACTTGCTGGAGTTCGGCCTGGTCAAGGCGGCGGCCCGCGCCTGGCCGATGGCGGGGGTTGGACCGAACGACATCGACGTCGCCGAGATCTACGACTGCTTCACCTTCACCGTGATCCGCCAGCTCGAGATCCTGGGCTTCTGCAAGACAGGCGAGGGCGGTCCATTCGTCATGGATGGCCGCATTGCGCTGGGCGGCGAATTGCCGATCAACACCCATGGCGGGCTCCTGAGCCAGGGCCATGTCGTCGGACTGAACCACGTGATCGAGTTGACGCGGCAACTGCGAGGCGAAGCCGGCAAGGCGCAGGTGGAGGACGCCGAGGTCGGCCTGGTCACCGGCTACGGCGACATGGGCGACGGCTCGCTGGCGATCCTGCGGAGGGCGGCATGAGCACGCTGCCTCCCAACCCCGAGCGCCCGCTGCCCAGCCCGACGCGCGACAGCCAGCCTTATTGGGACGGCCTGCGCGAGGGCAAGCTGAGGCTGCAGCACTGCGCCAAGTGCGGCAAGGTTCGGCACTATCCGCGGCCGGTCTGCCCGCATTGCTTTTCGATGGAGAGCGAGTTCAAGGAGGCGCCGCTCGGTGGCCGCATCCATACTTGGACGGTCTGCCACCATCCCTTCAACTTCTTCTTCAAGCAGAAGACGCCCTATATCGTGGCCCTGGTCGATATGGATGCCGGTGTGCGGATCAATGCGCCGCTGAGCGGCATCGCCGAAACCCAGCTCAGGATCGGCCAGCGCGTGCGGCTTGGCTTCGAGCCGGTGACCGCCGAGATAACCCTGCCGGTTTTCACTACTGAATAGCCGCCCGCGGCCGCTTCAGGAAATTGGCGATGGCGTCGGCTGCTTCCTCGCCATAGAGGTCGGAGAAGAAGTGGTTGGCGCCGTCGATGACGACGGGATGCACGTCCGACGGCAGCTTCCGCGCGAGGTCGGGCACCACGTCGTCCTTGCCGGCGAGCACCACCAAGGTGGGATGGCCGGTTCGCGCCGCGAGCTTGGGTGACAACTCGGTGTAGCCGTCCAGGAACGTGGCGCCGAGCACCGGCGCCTTCTTGCAGTTCAGGAAATCGACCGTGCGCTTCTGCAGCGGGTTCTTTCTCGCGGCCTCCAGTTCGGGCGCCAGGGGATGGCCGTAAGCACGCTGGTAGCTCGCCGCCTGCTCGACGGACGTGGCGAGGGTTGGCGCCATCAGGACGATGCGCCGCACTTTCGTGAGTTCTGGCGCCATGGCGGCGACCTGCGCGCCGCCGCGCGAGAAGCCCAGCAGATCGATGCGGCTCGTGCCGTGCGCGGCGAGCCAGATGATCCAGAGGTTGATCTCGCGCTGCGCGCCGGCGAGGGCATAGTCGTGAACCACATCGCAGGCCCGGGGACCTTCGCGGTTGTCGACGCCGAGAGACAGCGTGACGGCGAGCGAGCCCAGGCCGCGCTCCTTCAAGTTCTTCTGCAGCGCCGCCATCGTCTCCTGGCGGGCATGCGACAGCATGCCGTGCAGCAGGATCACCACGCCATCGGCGACTGTCTTGCCCGGCGGCAGCTCGAGATAGGCATTGAGGCGCAACAGACTCGGCTTGATCTGCACCTGCTCGGCGTTGGCAAGCGATGGGCATGCCAGCAGCGCCAGAAGTCCAAGCAGAGGGCCGAGCGACTTCACGAACTTCTTTAGCATGGCCGACAATCTATCACTTGCATCATGGCAAAACGTGCGCAATCTCCTCGAGCCCTCGTAGGAATAGCGTCATGAAATCACTGACTGCAGCATGTGTGTGGCTTGTTTCAGCGCTGGTGCTGACCGACGCCGCGGCGCAATCCGGCGATGCCGATCGCGGCGAGCGTCTGTTCAACCAGCAGTGCAAGATCTGCCACACCATCGTGAAGGATGGCCGCAACGGCGTCGGGCCCAACCTGCACGGCCTGATCGGTCAAAAAGCCGGAGTCACTCCGGGATTCAGCGCGTCTGAGGCGATGAAGAAGTCGGGCATCGTCTGGGACGAGAAGGTATTGGCGGAATACCTCAAGGACCCGAAGGGTCGCGTTCCCGGCACCAAGATGGTGTATCTCGGCCTCAAGCGTCAGGATCAGCTCGACGACATGCTCGCCTATCTGCGCAAGGCCACGCCCTAGATGCGCCATCCCGCTATCGGGCGCTGCTCTGGGGCGGCGCTGGTGGCCGTGCTCGTCCTTGCAGCGCACGCAGCACGCGGCCAGCAGATGGCTCCGCTCGAGCTCAAGGGATCGGCGGCCGCCACGCCGTGGCAGCGCTACCACGACTGGAACAAGGCGCGCTGGGACAATTTCAACACGCTGGCGAAGACCGGCGTCAGCCCGCCCGTCGGCAAGGAGATCGCGATCGACGCCGTCACTGGCGATGCAGCCAGGGGACAGAAGCTCGCCTTCGACCGCCGCCGAGGCGGCGGCTGCCTCGCCTGTCATATCATGGGGCCGAAGACCGGCGAGGCGCCGGGCAATGTCGGCCCCGACCTGTCGGAGATCGGCAAGGCAGGCCGCACCGATCGCTGGCTGTTCAACTACGTGTTCGACGCGCGCGTCTACAATCCGCAGTCGGTGATGCCGCCTTGGGGCAAGCACGGCTTCTACAGCGAAGCGGAGATCAAGGACATCGTGGCGTTCCTGAAGACGCTGAGGACGCCCGCCACGTTCGCCGATCCATTGGACGATCCGAGCAAGCGCCCGCGCGCCGTCGAGGACCGCGACTACAAGGATCCGTTCGTCAATCCCGCCGCCGATCACATCGACGCCGGCGCCAAGCTGTTCGGCGAGCCCGGTCCCAACGGCAAGTCGTGCACCGGCTGCCATCAATCGCCGCAGACCAGCTTCCGCCGTTGGGCCGTCGAAATGCCCAAATGGGAGCCGAGGCTTCACAAGGTCCTGGATGCCGAGGAATTCATTGCCCGCCATGCCAAGGCGACGACCGGCGCGGATTTGCCGATGGAGGGGGCGGCCAACATCGATCTATCCGTCTACCTGCACAGCCTGGCTGACGGCCAGACGATCAAGGTCGATCTCGACTCGGCGGACGCCAAGGCCGCCTACGCGCGCGGCCAGGCCCTGGCGCAGCGCAAGATCGGCCAATTCGACTTCTCCTGTGCCGATTGCCATCAGCTGGCCGCTAACAAGTGGTTGCGCGGCCAATGGCTGGGCGAGCCGCGCGGGCAGTTCGACCATTTCCCGCTGTGGCGCACCAGCCGCAACGAGGTCTGGGACATCCGCAAGCGCTTCCAGTTCTGCAATGTGCAGGTGCGCGCCAACGAGCTGCCGCCGGACGCCGTTGAATATGGCGAGCTGGAACTGTATTTGCGCAAGGTGAACGAGGGGCGGAAGCTCGCCGCCCCCAATATCCGGCATTGAGGCAGGGCGGGACAGGAGAACGGATCGATGCAGGGACTACCATTGTTGACGCGGCGCGGCGCCTTGGGCGCCATCGCCGCCACGATTGCCGCGCGCCAGGCGTTGGCGACGCCGGAGAGCGCGCGCGACTGGCTCGCCGCCCGGGCCAAGGGCACGCCGCAAACCGGCAAGGTGACGCTCAAGGCGCCGGAGATCGCCGAGAACGGCAATGCCGTGCCGCTGACCGTCTCGGTCGAGAGCGAGATGACCGAGAAGTCCTACGTAAAGGCGCTCTACATCGCCGCCGATGGCAATCCCGCCCCTGGCGTGGCGGTCTACGAATTCACGCCGCAAAGCGGCAAGGCCGAAATCCAGATGCGTGTGCGGCTCGCCCAGACGGAAAAGCTGGTGGCGGTCGCAGAGATGAACGACGGCGCGCTCTACATGGCAAGCCACGAGGTCAAAGTCACCATCGGCGGCTGCGGCGGCTGAGCAAGGAGATCACCATGTCAGACGACATCAAGCCGCGCCTGCGCGTGCCGGCCACCGCCAAGAAAGGCGAGGTGGTCGAGGTCAAGACGCTGATCACCCATCCGATGGAAAGCGGCCAGCGCAAGGGCGAAGACGGCAAGCTGGTGCCGAGATTGATCGTCAACTCGCTGAATGTCACCTACAACGACAAGACGGTGATGAACGTGCGGCTGGAGCCGGCGGTCGCGGCCAACCCTTATCTCGCCTTCTACCTGAAGGTCGAGGAGAGCGGCACGCTCAAGTTCACCTGGACCGACGATCTCAAGCAATCCTGGACGGCCGAGAGCAAGATCAACGTCGCTTGAGGCGGGGTGACGCGTGAGCCTGGGTCGTCGCGAGCTTCTGCAGGTCGCGGCCGCAACCGCCGCACTCGGGTTGGGACGCAGCGGCTCGGCCCAGGCGAAGCTGCCGCGACAGGACGAGTTGCTGAGCTTCCGGCCGCTCGGCCAGCTGACACTGCTCAATTTCACCGATCTGCATGCCCAGATCGTTCCGCTCTATTTCCGCGAGCCGTCGGTCAATATCGGCGTCGGCCCGACGCGCGGCTTGCCGCCGCATATCGTGGGCGAGAAGTTGCTGGCCGCCTACAAGATCGCGCGCGGCAGCTATGACGCCTATGCGCTCGCCAGCACCGACTTCGAAGGGCTGGCGCGGACCTATGGGCGGCTTGGCGGCCTCGACCGGCTGGCAGCTCTGATCAAGGCGATCCGCGCCGAGCGGCCGGGCAAGGTGCTGCTGCTCGATGGCGGCGACACCTGGCAGGGCAGCTACACGTCGTTGCACACCAGGGGCGCCGACATGGTGCGCCTGATGAATGCGCTCAAGGTCGACGCCATGACCGCGCATTGGGAATTCACCTACGGAGCCGATCGGGTCCAGGAGCTGGTCAAGCAGCTCGCCTTTCCCTTCCTCGCCGGCAACGTGAAGGACGCGACCTGGGGCGATCCGGTGTTCAAGGCCTCGACGGTGTTCGAGCGCGGCGGCCTCAAGATCGGCGTGATCGGCCAGGCCTTTCCCTACACGCCAATCGCCAATCCGTCCTATTTCGTGCCCAACTGGTCGTTCGGCATCGACGAGGACACGCTGGCCAAGAACGTCCAGACCCTGCGCGACGACCGCGTCGACCTGGTGGTGCTGCTGAGCCACAACGGCTTCGACGTCGACCGCAAGCTCGCCGGCAAGGTCAAGGGCATCGACGTGATCCTGACCGGCCATACGCACGACGCGCTGCCGATGGCGGTCAAGGTCGACAACACTCTGCTGATCGCCGCCGGCAGCCACGGCAAGTTCCTGGCGCGGCTCGACCTCGAGGTCCGCGACCGGCGCATCCAGGACTACGCCTTCCGCCTGATCCCGGTGCTGGCCGACGTGATCTCGCCCGATCCCGACATGGCGGGCCTGGTCCGCGAGGTGCGCCTGCCGCACGACGACGTCCTGAGCAAGGTGCTGGGCCACACCGATTCGCTGCTGTATCGCCGCGGCAACTTCAACGGCACGTTCGACGATCTGATCTGCCAGGCCGTGATGGCCAAGCGCAGTGTCGAAATCGCCCTGTCACCGGGTTTCCGCTGGGGCGCCACCCTGCTGGCCGACCAGGAGATCCGCGGCGAGGACGTGTTCAACCAGACCGCCATCACCTATCCGTCGGTGTGGCGCCGGGAGATCACCGGCAGGGCGCTGAAGGCGATCCTGGAGGATGTCGCCGACAATCTCTTCAACCCCGATCCCTACTACCAGCAGGGGGGCGACATGGTGCGCGCGGGCGGCCTCGGCTACACCATCGAGGTCGACAAGCCGATGGGTCAGCGCATTTCCGACATGACCCTGCTGCGCACCGGCAAGAAGATCGACGCCGCCAAGATCTATTCCGTCGCCGGTTGGGCATCGGTCAAGGGTGACCTGAAGGGTCCGCCGGTCTACGACCTCGTCAGCGAGTACGTGCAGAGCGTCAAGCGCGTCCGTCTCTCACCGAACCGTCACGTCAAGGTGGTGGCAGCTGATCCGATGGGCTACGAACCGGGCTGAGGAGCGACCAGCGATGATCGTGCGACGCTTGCTATTGACGGCCGTGCTGCTCGGTGCGGCGATGCCGGTTGCGGCCGCCGACAAGGTCCATCGCCTGGCGCTGCAAATCAGCGACGATACACCCGAGAAGATGAGCACGGTCCTCGGCAATGCCGCCAACGTGGCGCGCTACTACTCGGGCAAGGGCGAGGAGGTCGAGATCCGCATCGTCGCCTTCCATGGCGGCCTGAACATGCTGCGCACCGACAAGTCGCCGGTAGCCGCCAAGGTCAAGGCGGCGGCGGAAAGCCTGCCCAACGTCACCTTCGAGGCCTGTCGAAACACGATTGAGGGAATGGCCAAGAACGAGGGCAAGAAGCCGGAGGACATCCCGCTCTTTCCCGGCGTCAAGGTCGTGCCGTCGGGCGTGGTCGAGCTCCTCGAGCTGGGCGAGCAGGGCTGGACGATCGTGCGGCCGTAAAGCCGTGGACCGCTGAATTGCCATCGGCCACGATGAGCGTCCCATGACCGGCGCTCATCGTCCTTCGCCGATCGCCTGGCTGGTGGCGCCGGCGCTGCTGCTGTTCGTGCTGTTCTTCGTGCTGCCGTTCGCGGTGATGGCCGCGATGTCGTTCTTGTCGGCCAATCCGGTAAGCAATCCGAATGCCGTGCTGACGACGCGCCACTATGTGCGCTTCATCGAGGATTCGGCCGGCATCTTCCACGACGCGCTGTGGGCGACCCTGCGCATCGGCCTGGTGACCACGATCATCGCGCTGCTGATCGGCTACCCGCTGGCCCACTGGATGTCGCGGCTGCAGTCGCGGCTCGGCCATGCGCTGGCATTGATCGCGGTGATCGCGCCGCTCTTGACCGGCATCGTCGTGCGCACTTTCGCCTGGATGACGATCCTGGAGGACAAGGGCGTCATCAACACCACGCTGGTCGCCATGGGTCTGACCCGCAAACCCCTGCATCTGATGTACAACGAGTTCGGCACCGTGCTGGCCCTGGTCCACATCTTCGTGCCCTTCATGGTGCTGACCCTGATCGGCGTCATCGGCCGCATCGACCAGCGGCTGGAGCAGGCGGCGCGCAACCTGGGCGCCGGCCGCCTGCGCGCTTTCGTCGAGGTCACCCTGCCGCTCAGCCTGCCCGGCATCCTGGCGGGCTCGCTGCTGGTCTTCGCTCTCTCCATCAGCTCCTATGTCACGCCCACCCTGATGGGCGGCACCGACGTGCTCACCTTGCCAATGCTGATCGCCCAGCAGGTCGGCACCAGTTTCAATCCCGGCTTCGCCGGTGCGCTGGGCGTCATACTGCTCAGCGTCTGCCTGGTGATCGTGATCGCCTATAACCGCATCCTGGCCCGCCTGTCGGGCGAGCACGGGCTGGCATGACGGCGCCCGTGAACAGGCGGCCCTTCGACGCGGCGCACGCCGGATACGTGACGGTGAATCTCCTGTTGCTCGGCTTCCTGGTCGCGCCGATCGCGATCGTGCTGGTGTTCGCGCTCAATCCGACGCCGTTCATTTCCTTTCCACCGGTTGGCGTCACCCTGCACTGGTTCGCCAAGTTCTTCGCCAATCCCGATTTCACCAATTCGCTCTTCCTGTCGCTGTGGGTGGCGGCCTGTGTCGTCGTGCTCGCCATCGTGCTGGGCGGCGGCTGCGCGCTGGCGCTGGCCCGCGGCAATCTGCCGGCGCGCGCCTTCTTCACCGCCTTCTTCATGTCGCCCCTGATGCTGCCGGCGATCCTGACCGGGCTGGCGCTGTTCCAGTCCTACCTGCTTGCCGGCATCGGCCGGCCGGTCTGGGGCCTCATCATGGCGCACACCCTGATCGCGGTGCCCTACGTTCTGCGCACGACCCTGGCGGTGCTGCACAATTTCGACCGGCGCATCGAGGAAGCGGCGGCCGTGCTGGGGGCCCGGCCGGCCCGGGTGTTCTTCGAGGTGACCCTGCCGCTCATCCAGCCGGGCGTGTTCGCGGGTGGCGTCTTCGCCTTCATCGTGTCGTTCGACCAGTTCCCGGTCTCGCTGTTCCTGGTCGTCCCGAAGGGCGAGACCCTGCCGGTCGTGCTGTTCAACTACATGAAATTCGACCTCGACGGGGCCATTGCCGCGGCGTCGATGGTCTCGATCCTGCTGGCGCTGGCCGTTGTGCTGGCGCTGGAGAGGCTGATCGGGCTGAAAGCCTACGTTAGACTATGACGGGGAACAGGAGGGGTTGATCATGATCTCACGTCGCAATGCATTGCGTGCCGGTGCCGGCCTGGCGGCCGCCGCCACCATCGGCGCACCGGCGATCCTTCATGCCGAGACCAAGACGCTCAAGATCACGACTTGGGGCGGCAAGTGGGGCGACATCATGAAGGCCACGGTGTTGCCGGCCTTCGAGAAGGAGTTCAAGTGCACGGTGCAGGCCGACCAGGCCTTCCCCTACGTGCCCAAGCTGCAGGCCAGTCCCAAGAACGACCCGCTCTACGATGTGCTGCACACCAACTCCAACGAGCAGTGGCTGTCGCTCGACAACGGGCTGGTGATGGACAAGATCACCGCCAAGGAAGTGCCCAACGTCGCCGACGTCTATCCCTATGCGGTCAGCGACAAGATCGTGGGCGTCACCATCTTCACCAGCGCGATCGGGCTCGGCTACCGCACCGACAAGGGCCTCGCCAAGCCCACGTCGTGGAAGGACCTGGCCGATCCCAAGCTCGCCGGCGAGCGCGGCAGCTACATCATCCCGGTGAACAGCCTCGGCCAGTGCCATCTCATGATGCTCGGCAAGGTCTACGGCAAGGGCCTGCAGGACCTCGATGCCGCCTACAAGGCGCTGGCGGCGCTGAAGCCCATCAAGCTGGTCGATTTCACCGGCCAGATGGAGAAACTCCTGCTGTCGGGCGAGGTCATCATGGCGGTGATCCATGATTCCGGCATCTACCGCTATGACGGCCAGAACCAGCCGTTCGACTTCGCCAGCCCGAAGGAAGGAGTGCTGGCGCTCGAGCAGGTGCTGAACGTCACGCCCGGCTCGAAGGTCAAGGAACTGGCCTTCGCCTACATCGACTTCCTGCTGCGTCCGGACATGCAGAAATTGCTGGCCGAAGGCGTGTGGTACTCGCCGGCGAACAAGAAGGTGAAACTTGGGCCGAAGTACGACGCCAAGCTGCTCGACACGCCGGACAAGGTCGCGACCCTGATCCAGCCCGACTGGAAGTGGTACAACGCGCACAAGGACGACATCGACGCCCGCGTCACCAAGATCCTGAAGGGCTGAGCCGAGGTGTCATCGCGAGCACAGCGAGGGACCTTTGAGGCAACAGGAAAGGTCCCTTGGCCTCCGGCCGCGGGATGACACCGTGCGCGCATGACATCCGCCGCGATTAAACTCGACGACGTCACAAAGGTGTTCGACGGCAAGGTGGTTGCCGTCGACGCCATGACGCTCGACATCAAGGCCGGCGAGTTCTTCTCCCTGCTGGGGCCGTCGGGCTGCGGCAAGACGACGAGCCTGCGCATGATCGCGGGTTTCGAGATGCCGGACCGCGGCCGCATCCATGTGGCCGGCGAAGACATCACCGACGTTCCGGTGCACCGGCGCGACATGGGCATGGTGTTTCAGTCCTACGCGCTCTTTCCGCATCGCACGGTGGCCGAGAACGTCGCCTTCGGACTGCGCATGCGCGGCCTGCCCAGGCCGGAGATCGAGCGGCGGGTGGCGGCTTCGCTGGCGCAGGTGGCGCTGGACGGTCTCGAGGATCGAAGGCCGAGCCAGCTCTCCGGCGGCCAGCAGCAGCGGGTGGCGCTGGCCCGCGCCCTGGTGATCGAGCCGCGCGTGCTCCTGTGTGACGAGCCGCTGGGCGCGCTCGACCGCAAGCTTCGCCAGCAGATGCAGTTCGAGCTGAAGGAACTGCAGCACCGCCTGGGGGTCACCCTGGTCTTCGTCACGCACGACCAGGAAGAGGCGCTGGCGATGAGCGACCGCATCGCCGTCATGAACCGGGGACGCGTCGAGCAGGTCGGCACGCCGGCCGAGATCTACGAACGGCCGCGAACGCGCTTCGTCGCCGACTTCATTGGCGAGATCAACCTGCTGGACGACGGCCCGTTGCCGCGCGCCCTCAGGCCGGAGAAAATCCGGCTGGTGGCGCCGTCGCAGGCACGTGTCGCAGGCACTATCGAGACGGCGAATTTCCTGGGCGGCGCCACGCTCTATCGCATCCGCGCCAACGGGCGTACCTTTCTCGCCCGCGAGACCCACGCCGGCGACCGCAGCCCGCGCGCCGCAGGTGACCCGATCGGCCTCGCTTGGAACGACTCCGACACCGTGGCGTTGGAAGCTTGATGCCGCGCACTCTGGGAATCATCACCATCGGCCAGGCGCCACGCCACGACATCGCGGCGTTGTTCGCCGAACACGCGCCGGCCGGCGCCAAGGTCGTGCTGCGCGGCGCGCTCGATGGGCTGAGCGACAAGGAAGTCGACGCTCTCAAGCCCGAAAGTGGCGCCGATGCGCTCTATACCCGGCTGCGCGGCGACGGAAAGGGCGGCGGTCGCGACGTCAAGATTTCCAAGAAGGCGGTGATCGCCCGCTCGCCCGAGGCGATTGCCAGGCTGCGTGCCGATGGTTGCGACGCCATCGTCTATGCTTGCACCGGCGACTTCCCGCCGATGTCCGGGGATGAAGGCGTCCTCTTTCCGTCGCGTGTGCTGGCCGGCCTGGTCGCCGGCCTGCTGCCGCGCGGCCGGTTGGGCCTGCTGATCCCGCTCGCCGAGCAGGGCGAGAAGCTTGGATCGAAATGGGCACGGCCGGGGGTCGAAGTGGTGGCCGAAGCGCTGGCACCGAGCGCCGGCGCCGACGAAGCGGCAAACGCTGCGCGGCGCCTCGCACAACGCCGGCCCGACCTCGTGGCCATGGATTGCATGAGCTACACGCCCGCGACCAAGGAGCAGGTGAAGCCGGTGCTCGGCGTGCCGGCCCTGCTCGCCATCACGGCGACGGGTCGTGTGCTGCGCGAGATGCTGGAATGAAGACTCAAGCCTGCATCGTGGGCGGCGGGCCGGCCGGCATGATGCTGGGCTTCCTGCTGGCGCGCGCCGGCGTGCAGGTCGTGGTGCTCGAAAAGCACGGCGACTTCCTGCGCGACTTCCGCGGCGACACTGTCCATCCTTCGACGCTCAACGTGATGGACGAGCTCGGCCTGCTCGATGAGTTCCTGAAGTTGCCGCACCACAAGCTGTCGCGCTTCGCCGGGCAGTTCGGCGACACCAAGGTGGGTATCGCCGACCTTTCGCACCTGCCGGCGCGCTGCCGCTATATCGCGATGATGCCGCAATGGGATTTCCTCGATTTTCTCAGTGCGCAAGGCAGGAAATATCCGGGCTTCACCCTTTTGATGCATGCCGACGCCTCGGCGCTGATCGAGGAGGGCGGCAGGGTCGCGGGCGTTCGCGCCACGGTGAACGGCAATCCCCAGGAAATCCGCGCCGACCTGGTGGTCGGCGCCGACGGCCGGCATTCGACGGTGCGCAGCGCGTCCGGCCTCGCCGTCGATGACGTCGGCGCACCCATGGATGTCCTGTGGTTTCGTATCTCGCATCGCGCCGGCGATCCCGCGGAGATGATGGGTCGCTTCGATGCCGGCAGCATCCTGGTGATGCTGGACCGCGGCGACTACTGGCAGTGCGCCTACGTCATTCCCAAGGGTGCGGCCGAACGGGTGCGTGCCGGCGGCGTCGAAAAGGTGCGCGCGACGGTCAGCCGGCTGATGCCGTTCCTCGCCGATCGCGTCGGCGAGCTCGCGACCATGGACGATCTGAAGCTGCTGACCGTCGGAGTCGATCGCCTCAGGACGTGGTGGCGGCCAGGTGTGCTGTGCATCGGCGACGCTGCCCACACCATGTCGCCGATTGGCGGCATCGGCATCAATATCGCCGTGCAGGACGCGGTGGCCGCTTCCAATATCCTGGCCGCGCCTCTGCGCGAAGGCCGGCTCAAGGATTCAGACCTCGCCGCCGTTCAGGCGCGTCGGCTGTTCCCGGCGCGCGCCACCCAGGCCATGCAGGTCTTTCTGCAGAACCGCATCATTGCGCCGTCGCTCGCGGCCCAGGGTGCGGCGATCAAAGTTCCGTTCTTCATGCGGCTGCTGCAGTGGTTCCCGATCCTGCAGCGGCTGCCCGCCCGCCTCATGGGCATGGGCTTCCGGCCGGAGCACGTGCGCACCAAGCCAGCCTAGAGCGGCGACGGCTACTTCACGGTGGCGGCGGCCTTGCTTTGGCGCACCGCCAGGACAAGCGCCGCGCCGAGATCGGTGAGCAATTTGGATCCGGTCTCGTCGGTGAACTTGCCGTCGGCGAATTTGCCGGGCGCCGCGCCGATCATGACCTCCGGCTTGTTCACGAACCGGCCGTCGAGGAAGATCATCATCTGGCGCAGATGATACTGCGAGCGGGCGGTGCCGAGCGGTCCGCCCGAGGCGCCGAACACGGCCATCGGTTTGCCGGCAAAGGGTTGCGGCGTGAAGCGTGACAGCCAGTCGATCGCGTTCTTGAGCACGCCCGACACCGAATAGTTGTATTCGGGCGAAGCGAAGACCACGCCGTCTGCCGCCAGCACCTTCTGCTGCGCGGCTTGCACCGGGGCCGGGAAGCCCTGCGCCTGGATGTCGGCGTTGTAGAGCGGCCAGTCGCCGATTTCGATGGTCTCGACCTTTACGCCCGGCGGCAGGCGCTCGACGAACGCCTGCAGCGCCAGGCGGTTGAACGAGGCCTTGCGCAGGCTGCCGCAGAAAGCGACGAGTTTGATCGACTCGGACATTGCGTGAAGTTCCTTTGTCGTGGCGAGAACGAGCGGCTACATAAGGGCCGCGGAGAAAATTGGCAAACATGCCGGAGCGCGAAATAACCCTGGAGGATATCGAATCGCTGGCCGTCGGCGCCTGGGTGCTGGGCACCGGCGGCGGCGGCAGCCCCTACCTCGGGCTCCTGAACATGCGCGCCCTCTACAAAGAGGGCTATCGCGTGCGGCTGATGCCCTCGTCCGAACTCGCCGACGACGATTGGGTGGCGGCCGTGTCCAACATGGGGGCGCCCCTGGTCGGCCAGGAGCGGCTGACCGACAGCCGCACCATCGCGCGCGCCGTGGCGCTGATGGAGCGCCACACCGGCTACCGGTTTCGCGGGATCATGTCGCTCGAGATCGGCGGCGGCAACTCGATCCAGCCCTTGATGGCGGCAGCCCATCTCGAGCGGCCGGTGATCGACGCCGACATGATGGGCCGCGCCTATCCCGAGGCGCAGATGACATCGGTGGCCGTCGGCGACCTGAAGCCCTGTCCGCTGACCACGGTAGACGTGCGCGGGCTCGAGTCGGTGGTCGAAAAGGTGCCGACCTGGAAATGGATGGAGCGGGTCAGCCGCAAGATCTGCGTCGAGTACGGTTCCATCGCCTCGACCTGCAAGGCGCCGCGCACCGGTGTCGAGATCAAACGTTGGGGCATCCACGGCACCACCACCAAGGCGATCGCCATCGGCCATGCGGTGCGCCAGGCGCAACGCAGGCACGAGGATCCGATCGCGGCGATCCTCGCGATCGAGCCGGGCAAGCTCCTCTATCGCGGCAAGGTGGTCGACGTCGAACGCCGCGCCACCGAAGGTTTCCTGCGCGGGCGCGCCCGCTTCGATGGGGTCGACGACTGGAAGGGTGCGGCGCTGGAGATCAACTTCCAGAACGAATGGATCGTGGCCTGGCTCGACCGCGCGCCGATCGCCATGTCGCCCGACCTGATCTGCGTGCTCGATTCGGTGTCGGGCGAAGCAGTCGGCACCGAGACCATCCGTTACGGCCAGCGGGTCACCGCGATCGCCCTGCCGCCTCCGTCGGTGTTCCTCTCGGCCAAGGGCCTGCAGCATGTCGGGCCGCGCGCCTTCGGCTACGACATCGACTTCAAGAGCGTATTTGCGTGAGCGGTCGAGAGCTCAGCCTCGAGGACATTGAATCGCTCGCCGTCGGCGCCTGGGTGCTGGGCACCGGCGGCGGCGGCAATCCGTACCTGGCGCTGCTCAACATGCGCGCCCTCTACAAGGAAGGCCATCGCGTGCGGCTGGTCTCCGCCTTCGACCTCGGCGACGACGCCTATATCGGCCCGCTGGCCGGGTTCGGCGCGCCGCTGGTCGGCCAGGAGCGGCTGAACGACCATCGCACGATCGCGCGCGCCGCGTGGCTGATGGAGGAGCATACCGGCCGCAAGTTCGACGCCCTGATGTCGATGGAGATCGGCGGCGGCAACGCCGTGCGCCCCTTGATGGCGGCGGTGCATCTCGACCTGCCGATCGTCGATGTCGACACGATGGGCCGCGCGTACCCTGAGGCGCAGATGACCTCGGTCGCCGTCGGTGGCCTGACGCCCTATCCCTTCACCGCGGTCGACGTGCGCGGCCTGGAAGCGGTCGTCGACAAGGTGCCGAGCTGGAAATGGGCCGAACGGATCCTGCGCAAGATCTGCGTCGAGTACGGCTCGACTGCCTCGACCTGCGAGCCGCCGCGCACCGGTGCCGAGATCAAGCAATGGGGCATCCACGGCACGGTGAACAAAGCGATCGCCATCGGCCACGCCGTGCGCGAGGCGCAGCGCACCCACCTCGATCCGATCGCGGCCATTCTTTCGGTCGAGCCGGGCAAGCTCCTCTACAGGGGCAAGGTGATCGACGTCGCGCGCCGGGTCACGGAAGGCTATCTGCGCGGCCTGCTGCGCATCGACGGGCTCGACGATTGGCGTGACACGTCCATGACCATCAATTTCCAGAACGAGTGGATCGTGGCCAATCTCGACGGCGAGCCGTTGGTGATGACACCGGACCTGATATGCGTGCTCGACTCGGTGTCGGGCGAAGCGGTCGGCAGCGAGACCATTCGTTACGGCCAGAGAGTGACGGTGATCGCGCTCAGGTCATGCGACATCTTCCGCACGCCGAAGGGGCTCGAGCATGTCGGCCCGCGCGCCTTCGGCTATGACCTCGATTTCAGGAGCGTGTTTCCGGCATGAGACGCATCGGCATCGACGTTGGCGGCACCAATACGGACGCGGTCCTGATCGAAGAGGGCAAGGTCGTTCGCGCGGTCAAGGCACCGACCAGCGAGGACGTCACCACCGGCATCCTCGA
>JBPYDO010000270.1:0-16377 GCA_051985755.1 Reyranella sp.
CCGCTCGACGAGGCGGGCAACCGCGCGATCGGCGGCAAGCCGATCGTGATCGATACCGGCTTCAATGCCCAGGTCGGCAAGAAGCGCGGCCGCGAGGTCAAGCGCAACCCGGCCGACCTGCTGGCCGACTTCGGCGTCGATCCCAAGGACGTCGAGGACGTCATCATCACCCACCTGCACTACGACCACGTCGGCAACTGGGACAAGTTCCCCAAGGCGCGCTTCCACCTGCAGGACAAGGAGATGCAGTTCGCGACCGGTCGCCACGTCTGCATGGGCACCTTCCGCCACGCCTTCGAGATCGAGGACGTCGTCGGCATGGTGCGCGCGGTCTACGGCAAGCGCGTGGTGTTCCACGACGGCGACGAGGAAATCCAGCCTGGCATCTCGGTGCACCTTATCGGCGGCCACACCATGGGCATGCAGTCGGTGCGGGTGATGACGCGCAACGGCTGGCTGGTGCTCGCCTCCGACGCCAGCCATTACTACTGGGGCATCCGCGACCGGAAGCTGTTCTCGATCGTCTACTCGGTGGCCGACATGCTGGCGGGTTACGACAAGCTGACGAAGCTCGCCGACGGGCATATCGAGATGGTGGTGCCCGGCCATGACGCCGAAGTCACCAAGCGCTACCCGCCATCGAAGAAGGGACTGGAAGGGATCTGCGTGCGACTGGACTGAGACTGCGACAGGGCAACGCGGGAGCCGCCGCCTCATTGCCACACATCGATGCGTACCTCGTTGCAAGTACCGATCCGCGTGAGGTCGCAGCATGTCGAACAGTGCCAAAGTCACCCTCAGCAAGGTGCCGCAGGTCACGCTGGCCTTCTGGCTGATCAAGATCCTGGCCACGACACTCGGCGAGACCGGCGGCGATTCGCTGTCGATGTCGATGAATCTCGGCTATGCGGTGAGCAGCCTGATTTTCATCGGGATTCTTGGCGTCGCGGTCGCCGCGCAGATCTCGGCCAAGGCTTTCAACCCGGTGCTCTACTGGTTCGTGATCGTGGCCACCACCACGGCCGGCACCACCATGGCCGACTTCGCCGACCGCTCGCTGGGCATCGGCTACGCCGGCGGCTCGACCATCCTCTTTCTGGCGCTGATGGCAGCACTCGCCGTCTGGTATCGCGCGGAGGGAACGATCGCGGTCGACACCGTCGCCTCGCCCAGGGTCGAAGGCTTCTACTGGATGGCGATCCTGTTCTCCCAGACGCTCGGCACGGCGCTCGGCGACTGGATGGCCGACACCAATAATCTCGGCTATGCGCACGGCGCGCTGGTGTTCGGCGCCGGCCTCGCCGCGATCGCCGCGGCCTACTACTTCACCAACCTGTCGCGCACGCTGCTGTTCTGGGCAGCCTTCATCCTGACGCGGCCGCTCGGCGCCACCCTGGGCGATCTGTTCGACAAGCCGATTCCCAACGGCTTCGGCCTGAGTCGCTACCTCGCCTCCGCGGTCCTGGCGCTCGCCATAGCCGGCTGCATCTGGGCGCTGCCGCAGCGGGCCGGCCGGCACCCGGGCACGGCGGACTGACACGCCCACCCTGAGCGCGCAGCGCGTAGTCGAAGGGTTACTTCTTCTCGACGTTCCACAGCGCCAGCGACGGCGTGTGCAAGAGGCCCGTGATGTTGCTGCGAAGCGCCGTCGGCGTGGTGAACTGGCCCAGGATCACGTGCGTCGGATACTCGATGGCGCGCAGCTGGACCTGTTCGGCGATCGCCTTCTGCTTGGCAGGATCGGTTTCCTTGGCGAAGGCGTCGCGCAGCTTCTCGAGCGCCTCGTCGCACGGCCAGCCGAAGGTCGCCTTGTCGCACGAGGCGTTGAGGTAGGCGGTCGATACCGGATTGAGCACGTCGGTCGAGCCCCATGACGTGAAGAAGGCGCTCCAGCCGCCTTTGTCGGGCGGATCCTTCTTGGCGCGGCGCGCCACCAGGGTGTTCCAGTCCATCGCCTGCAGGTCGATTTTGAAGCCGGCCGCTTCGAGCTCGGGCTTTGCCACGGTCGCGAGGTTGTTGTGGCCCGCCGTATCGGTCTGGTGCAGCAGCACCACCGGCGTGCCGTCGTAGCCGGCTTCCTTCAGGAGCTCCTTGGCCTTGGCGGTGTTGCCCCTGACCTTGTCCTCCCAGCCCTTGGTCGATTCGAGCGGCGAGCCGCAGGGGAACAGCGAGCGGCATTCCTTGTAGTACTGGGGATTGCCGACATTGGCCTCGAGGAACGCCTTCTGGTCGAGCGCATAGAGCACGGCCTGGCGGATCTTGGCATTGTCGAACGGCTTGTAGAGCGTGTTGAAGCGCATGGCGTACTGCCGGCCCGCCAGGTTGGTGACGAAGATCTTGATGTTCTTGTCCTTCTGCAGAAGCGGCAGCAGGTCGGGCGGAACGATCTCGATCATGTCGATCTCGCCGTTCAGCAGCGCGTTCACCTGCGTCTGCTGGTCGGGAATGGTGATCCATTCGACGCGATCGACCTTGGCGACCTTGCCGCCGGCCAGGCCCGAGGCCGGTTCGTTGCGCGGCTTGTACCGGGGGTTCCTGACATAGACCGCCTTCTCGCCGGGTTTCCATTCGTCCTTCTTGAAGATGAAGGGGCCCGAACCCGTGGCATCGGTGATCTGCTTATTGGGATCGGTGTCGGCGATGCGCTTGGGCATCATGAAGGCCACGTTCGAGCTCGACTTGCCAAGCGATTCCAACACCAGCCCATAGGGCTCCTTCAGCACCATCTTGATCGTCTTGGCGTCGGGCGCGGTGAGCGAGGAGACTTCGCTCATCAGCTTCTGGCCCATCGAGTCCTTGGCGCCCCAGCGCTTGATCGAGGCGACGCAGTCCTCGCCGGTGACCGGCTTGCCGTCGTGCCATTCAAGGCCGTCGCGCAGGGTGAAGGTCCAGGTGAGCTTGTCGGACGACACGGTCCACTTGTCGACCATCTCGGGCTTCACCTCGAGCTTGTCGTTCACCGCGAACAGCGTGTCGTAGACCATGTGGCCGTGATGGGTAGAGATCAGCGCCGTGGTCCAGATCGGATCGAGGATCTTCAGATCGGCGTGCAGCGATACCCTGAGCACCGTCTCGGCGCCCGCGGGGGCCGAGAGTCCCAAGAGTCCCAAAGTGGCAATGATTGCGCAAATCAGGCGGCGGCCGATGGCCAGCATGTCCCTCTCTCCCTGGTTTGCCGCGACGATAGCACGGCGCGAGGCGGGCGGAATGCTATGATGGCGCCATGGCAAGACAACTTCGCTTGACCCAGCTCGGACGGTCGACGCCGCTCCCCGCCTCGCCCGACAAGGCGGTGCTGGAGACCGTGCCCAATTCCGATCCGCGCGCGCTCTATCTGGTGCGCTTCGCCGCCCCGGAATTCACCACGCTTTGTCCGGTGACCGGCCAGCCCGACTTCGCCCATCTGGTGATCGACTACGCGCCGCGCGCCAAGCTGATGGAGAGCAAGTCGCTGAAGCTCTATCTCGGCAGTTTCCGCAACCACTCGGGCTTCCACGAGGAGACGACGCTCGTGATTGGCAAGCGGCTGGTGCAGGCGCTCGGCCCACGTTGGCTGCGCATTGGCGGCTACTGGTACCCGCGCGGCGGCATGCCGATCGACGTCTTCTGGCAGACCGGCGAACCACCCAAGGGCTTGTGGCTGCCCGACCAGGGCGTCGCGGCCTATCGCGGGCGTTAATAGAGGAGAATGAGCCGCCATCCGCCCGTCCCCAAGCGGCCGCCGAAGCCCGCGACTCCGGCGGCGCTGCGCGATGCCATTCGAAACGAGGCGCTGAGGCTCGGCTTCGATGCCGTGGGCTTCGCACCGGCCAACCTGACGTCCGACGCGAGGCGCGAGCGGCTTGCGCATCTCGCCTCCTTCGTGGCGCAGGGCCTGCACGGCGACATGGGCTGGCTGGCGCGGCGTACCGCGGAGCGCGCCGATCCCGCGACCCTGTGGGCGCAAGCCCGCACGGTCGTTTCGGTCGCGCTCAACTACGCGCCGGCCGCCGATCCGCTCGCCGTGCTGGACGAAAGAGAGCGCGCGGCAATCTCGGTCTATGCCCAGGGCCGCGACTACCATGACGTGCTCAAAAGCAAGCTCAAGGCGCTGGGCCGCTTCATCTGGGACACCTATCGCCAGCCGATAAAAGTCTTCGTCGACACCGCACCGGTGATGGAGAAACCCGCGGCCGAGCTGGCAGGCCTGGGCTGGCAGGGCAAGCACACCAACCTGGTGTCGCGTCAGTTCGGCTCCTGGCTGTTCCTGGGCGAGCTCCTGATCGCGGCTGCACTGCCGGTCGACGAACCCGAGCGCGACCATTGCGGCCAATGCCACGCTTGCCTCGACGTCTGTCCGACCAAGGCGTTCCCCGCGCCCTATCGCATCGATGCCCGGCGCTGCATCTCCTACCTCACCATCGAGCACGAAGGCCCGATCGACGAAGAACTGCGGCCGCTGCTCGGCAATCGCATCTATGGCTGCGACGATTGCCTGGCCGTGTGCCCGTGGAACAAGTTCGCCAAGGAGGCGCACGAGGCCGCCCTGGTGCCGCGGCCGGCCGTGGACGCACCGCAGCTTGCCGATCTTGCGGCTCTCGACGACGCCGGCTTCCGCAAGCGCTTTGCCGGCAGCGCCATCAAGCGCATCGGCCGCGACCGCTTCCTGCGCAACGTCGCCTACGCTCTGGGCAACAGCGGCGCGCCCGCGACCGCGCTGCCCGCCGTCCGCCGACTTCTGTCGGATGGCTCTCCCCTGGTGCGCGATGCCGCCACCTGGGCCCTGTCGCGACTCGCCGCGGAGCCTGCTAAGACGGGATCGTAGAGAGGGAACGTCATGGACATTGGCTTTACGGTGAACGGCGCGGCCCGCCGGGTCGACGCGCCGGAGACGGCGACTTTGCTTGAAGTGTTGCGCAATCAGCTCGGCCTGATGGGCACGCGCTATGGCTGCGGGCTGGAACAGTGCGGCTGCTGCATGGTGCTGGTCGACGGCCAGCCGGTGCATGCCTGCACGCGCGAGGTGGGAACGGTGACCGGCCGCCAGGTGACGACGGTCGAGGGACTCGGCACGCAAGCCAAGCCGCATGCGCTCCAGCAGGCGTTCCTCGACGAGCAGGCCGGCCAGTGCGGCTACTGCCTGTCGGGCATCCTGATCTCGTCCAAGGCGCTCCTGGATCGCAACCCCAATCCCAGCCGCGCCGAAATCGCGGCTGCGCTCGACAAGCATCTCTGCCGCTGCGGCTCGCACACGCGCATCCTGCGCGCCGTCGAGCGCGCCGCCGCCAGCTTGCGCAACGGAGGCACGGCATGAGCACCGCACCCGCTGCCAAACTGACGCCGAGCCTGATCGAAAATCCCAGGCTCGACCGCTGGATCCGCTTCCAGCCCGACCGCACAGTGCGCATCGCCACCGGCAAGGTCGAGATCGGCCAGGGCGTCGTGACGGCGCTGGGCCAGATCGCCGCCGAGGAGCTCGACTTGCCCTACGAGAAGGTCGTGATGCTGTCGGGCGACACCGACCACGGGCCGGATGAGATGTACACCACGTCGTCGCTGTCGATCGACGTGTCCGGCGGCTCGATCCGGCTGGTCTGCGCCGAAGTGCGCGCCAAGGCGCTCGATCGCGCGGCGCTCCGGCTGAATTGCAGCCCGCAGGATCTCACGGTGGTCGACGGCCGGTTCCTGCAGAACGGCCAGGCGACCGGCCAGGACTACTGGACCGTGGCGCCCGAGATCGATCTCACGCAAAAAGCGACCGGCACGGCCGCGCCCAAGCCCGCGTCGGCCTACAAGGTGGTGGGCAAGAGCGTGCCGCGCGTCGATCTGCCGGCCAAGGTCACCGGAGCCGCCTTCGTGCACGATGTGCGGCCGGCCAACCTCCTGCATGCCCGGACGCTCCGCCAACCCAACCGGGGAGCCGAGCTCGCCTCGCTCGACGAGGCCCAAGTCCGTCGAGCCGCGCTGAAAGACTTCAAGAACGCCGAGCTGCAGATCGTGCGCGACGCGAATTTCGTGGCGTTCGTCAGTCCGATCGAGCAGGTGGCGCAGGCGGCGGCCGCCGCCGCGGCGAGCCACGCCAAGTGGGCCAACCTCCGCGAGCTCAGCCCCGAACAGCAGGAAGCGGCCTGGCTCAAGGGCCAGCCGTGCGAGGATCGCCGCATCGGCGACCCGCCTCGCGGCACTCCGCCCAACAACCTGGTGCAGGCGACTTTCTCGCGGCCCTACGTGGCGCACGCATCGCTCGGTCCTTCGTGCGCGCTGGCCGAGTTCAAGGACGGCCATCTTACGGTGTGGTCGCACGGCCAGGGCATGCATCCCTTGCGGCGCAACCTCGCCGCTGCACTCGGCATGCCGATCGAGGCCATCACCGCCAAGCACCTGCATGGCGCCGGCTGTTACGGCCACAACGGCGCCGATGATGCCGCACTCGATGCCTGCCTGGTGGCGCGCAAGCTGCCCGGCAAGTGCATCCGCCTGCAGTGGCGGCGCGAGGAGGAGTTCGGATTCGAACCCTCGGGTCCCGCCATGCTGATCACCTTGCACGTCGACCTCGATCAGCGCGGCCGGCCGGTCGACTGGACGACTGAGGTGTGGAGCGCCACCCATGTCTCCCGCCCGGGCGGCAGCGGCTATTTGCTCGCCAGCGAAGCGCTCGCCAGTCCCGCACCCGAAGTGCCGCCCAGCGACCCGACCGAGGAGCGCGGCGGCGGCGGCACGCGCAACGCCAAGCCGCTCTATGACGTGAAGACGCATCGGACGCTGCACCATTTGATACAGCGGCCGCCGATCCGCACTTCGGCGCTGCGCGGACTGGGCGCGCTGCCCAACGTCTTTGCCCTGGAATCGATGATCGACGATCTCGCGGCGCGCGCCGGCGAAGATCCGCTGGCCTATCGGCTCTCGATCATGAGCGAGCCGCGCGCTCGGCGCGTGATCGAGCGGGTGGCGGCGCGTGCCAATTGGCCCAAGCGCGGCCCCGCCGGCACCGGCAAGGGGCTGGGCCTCGCCTTCGCTCGCTACAAGAATCGCGCCGCCTATGCCGCAGTGGTGGCGGTGGTCACGGTCGATGAAACGGTGAAGGTCGACCGCGTCTGGACGGTCGTCGACGCCGGCCTGGTGGTGAATCCCGACGGCGCCCGCAACCAGCTCGAGGGTGGCATCATCCAGGCCACCAGCTGGACGCTCAAGGAACAGGTCAAGCTCGACGAGCACGGCATCGCCTCGCTCGACTGGGATCGCTATCCCATCCTGCGCTTCTCGGAAGTGCCCGAGGTCGACGCCACCCTGGTCGAGGCCGACGGCAATCCCTCGCTGGGCGTCGGCGAATGCACGGTCGGGCCGACCGCGGCCGCGATCGGCAACGCCGTCAACCATGCGCTCGGCGTGCGCCTCCGCGACCTGCCGCTGTCCCGCGATCGCATCATGGCGGCGCTGCTGAAGACCTGAGCTAGCGCCGCTCCTTGAAGAAGGCGCGCAAAAGCTCGGCTGCTTCCTGCTCGGCGATGCCGCCATAGATCTCCGGGCGGTGGTGGCAGCTGGGCTGGCTGAAGATGCGCGGGCCGTGCTCGATCCCGCCGCCCTTGGGATCGAGGGCGCCGTAGTAGACCCGGCGCAGACGGGCGAAGGCGATGGCCTGGGCGCACATTGGGCAGGGTTCGAGGGTCACGTAGAGATCGCAGTCGACCAGGCGCGGGGCGCCCAGTTTCTGGGCGGCGGCGCGGATTGCCTGCAGCTCGGCGTGCGCCGTCGGATCGCGATCGGCCTCGATGCGATTGGCCGCCTCGGCCAGCACCGCACCGTCAGCGCCGACGATCACCGCGCCCACCGGCACCTCGCCCCGCTCTGCGGCTTGCTGCGCCAGGGCCAGCGCGCGCTGCATGGCTGACGGCCTTGTCGTCTCGCTCATAACCGGGAAAATAGCCGCTGGGGGCAGTTGGGAGGAGTCATGCGCTTCAGCTTTTCGCCGGAGCAGGACGAGTTTCGCACCACCTTGCGGCGGGCGATGGAGGCGCGCTCGCCCCCCAAGGAGGTGCGCCGCCTGATGGCGACCGAGGAAGGCTTCGACCGCGCCGCCTGGAAGAGGCTGAACCAGGAGCTTGGCCTCACCGCCATCCACGTGCCGGAGGCCTATGGCGGCCAGGGCTTCGGCTATGCCGAGCTCGCGATCGTGCTCGAGGAGATGGGCCGCGGGCTGCTCTGTGCACCCTATTTCTCGACCGCGGCCCTTGCCACCACGGCGATCCTCAATGCCGGCACTGAGGAGCAGAAGAAGGCGCTGCTGCCCGGCATCGCGGCCGGCGAGGTGACGGCGACGCTCGCCTTCTCCGAGGAAAGCGGCCTGAATGACGCGGCGAGCGTCGCCATGACCGCGACGCCGTCAGGACCGACCTGGCGGCTGGACGGTAGCAAAAGCTTCGTGCTCGACGGCCATACCGCCGATCTCCTGGTCGTGCTGGCCCGCCAGCCGGGCTCGCAGGGCGAGGAGGGTCTCTCACTGTTCACCGTGTCCAGCGATGCCCCGGGGCTCACGCGGCGGCGGCTCAAGACCATGGATGAGACGCGCAAGCTCGCGCACCTCACCTTCAAGAGCGTCGAGGCGCGGCTCCTGGGCCAGGCCGGAAAGGCAGGCGAGACCTTCGCGCGCACGATGCGCCAGGCCTGGATATGCCTCGCCAACGAGATGGTGGGTGGCGCCGAGCGCCTGCGCGAGGATGCGCTCGCCTATGTGAAGATGCGCATGCAGTTCGGCCGCTCGATCGCCTCCTTCCAGACGACCAAGAACAAGGCGGCCGACATGCTGATCGATGTCGAGCTCGCCAAGTCGGCGGCCTACTACGCCGCCGCCGCGCTCGACGAAGGCGATGAGGAGCTGCCGGCGCTCGCCTCGCTCGCCAAGGCTGAGGCTTCCGAGGCCTACCTGCAGACGGCGATCCATGCCATCCAGATGCATGGCGGCATCGGCTTCACCTGGGACAACGACACTCATCTCTGGTTCAAGCGCGCCAAGAGCTCGGAGATCCTGCTGGGCGACGCCAACTGGCATCGCGAACGGATGATGCGGCACTGGAAGCACTGAGGGAACCTCAAGAGGAACGAGGGCCATGAGCGAACCCACCGAAGAGAGCGTGCGGGCCGAAGTCCGCGCCTGGCTCGAAGCCAACTGGAACCCCGACTACGGCCTGGTGGAATGGCGCGAGAAGCTCTGCCAGTCGGGCTGGGGCGCGCCGCACTGGCCCAGGCAATGGTACGGCCGCGACCTGCCGGTGAAATTCAACGCCGTCGTCGACGAGGAGTTTGCCCGCGCGGGCGCGATCGGCGTCGCCAGGGCCGGCATCCGCACGCTCGCCGCCGCCACCATCCTGGCGCACGGCACGGATCTGCATAAGCAGAAGTTCCTGAAGCGCATCCTCACCGGCGAGGACACCTGGTGCCAGCTGTTCAGCGAACCTGGCAGCGGCTCGGACCTGGCGGGCGCCGTAACGCGCGCCGACCGGCAGGGCAACAAATGGGTGATCAACGGCCAGAAGGTGTGGACCACGTCGGCGCACAAGGCGCACTGGGGGCTGCTGCTGGCGCGCGCCAACTGGGACGTCCCCAAGCACAAGGGCCTCGCCTACTTCATCCTCGACATGAAGCAGCCCGGTGTGCAGGTGCACCCGCTGAAACAGATGAACGGCCATGCCTCGTTCAACCAGGTGTTCTTCACCGACGCGATCGTCGAGCCCGAGTTCCTGGTGAACGACGTCGGCGATGGCTGGAAGGTCGCAACCACGACCCTGATGCACGAGCGGCGTGGCGCCGATGGCCTGCGCAGCTGGGCCTCGGCGTCGGACCGCAAGGGCCGCATCTACGAGGAGGAACGCGCCGAGATCGCCACCACCATGGAGCCCTACAAGTGGTATCCGCAGCGCGCCGGCCGCGTCGACCTCATCATCGAGCGCGCCAAGGCGACGGGCGCGATCAACGATCCCGTGGTGCGCCAGGAGATCGCCAAGCTCCTGATCATGTCGCGGTCGGCCGAATGGACGGCGCGACGCGCCCGCGCCGCCCAGGACCAAGGCCGGCCGCAGGGCCCGGAAGGCTCGCTGGGCAAGCTGATCTCGAGCAACGTCGCCCGCCAGGCGGCGCGCGTGCACACTTATATAACGGGCGCCGATGCACTTCTGAGCGGCGCCGACGGCCCGATGGGAGGCCTGATCGGCGAGATCCTGATCTCCGTCCCGGCCGGCTCGATCGCCGGTGGCACCGACGAGATCCAGCGCAACATCATCTCCGAGCGCGTCTTGAAGATGCCCAAGGAGCCGAGCGTCGACACCGACAAGCCCTTCAAGGACGTGCCGCGCAACGTCGTCTCTTCGGGTTGATCGAGGCGAGGCGCCCTACTGGCGGAGCGGGCCATGGCGCGATGGAATGCCGCGCGCATCCGAGTACCAATTGTCGACCTCCCGGCTGTTGGAATCGAGAAGGGTGAAGCGCTGGGCGCGAACTTCGCTGGCGGTAAGGACCGTCGGCTGCGCGTTGGATACCGCGATCGAACCAAATGCCAGCGCGGCCGCCAGCGCTGTGCAGAGCAAGGCGACAAGGACGCGAATCTGCCGCTCCAGACGCCGGAAGCGCGTCTCGATGTCGGCCGGGGCTAGCTCTTTCATAAGACCTCCAAGGCGCGTGCGTCGCGCTGAGTGTATCTTACTCAAATCCCTGCCTTTCTAAGGAAGTGCCGGCTCAGAGGCGGACGGCAATCTGGTCGTTTGGAATATGGTCAGCTAAGAGGGAAAGACCTCGCTCAACGTCAGGATCGAACGTGCTGCCCACCGACCGCATCGCCTATTCGCCCATATCCGCGCGCCGGCCGCTCAAGCTGCCGAACAACGGGCGGCTGGCGGTCTGGGTCATCGTCAATGTCGAGGAGTGGGATGCCAAGGAGCCGATGCCGCGGACGGTGCTGACGCCGCCGGCCGGCGGCATCCCCGCACCCGACATTCCCAACTGGGCCTGGCACGAGTACGGCAACCGCGTCGGCTTCTGGCGCATGCTCGGGGTGTTCGACGAGCTGCGCATCCCCGCCGTGCTCGCCATCAACGGCTCGGCGATCCGGGCCTACCAGCCGATCGCGCGGGCGGCGCTGGAGCGCCGCTGGGAATTCATCGGGCATGGCTTCACCCAGAAGAACATGCAGAAGGTGGCCGACGAGCGCGCCGATATCGCGCGGACATCGGCCGCCATCCGCGCCTTCACGGGACGGCCGCCGCGCGGCTGGCTCGGCCCCGGACTGACCGAGACCTGGGAAACGCCCGACCTCCTGGCCGAAGAGGGCTACGACTATGTGTGCGACTGGGTGCTCGACGACCAGCCCGTGCTGCTGAAGACGCGCAGCCGGCCGATCGTGAACGTTCCCTACACCCAGGAATGCAACGACGTCGCCATGATGCTGATCCAGCATCACAAGGCCGCGGAATACCGTGATCGCGCCATCGATCAGTTCGAGCAGCTCTACGCCGACTCGAGCGACGGCGCGCGCGTGATGGCGCTGGTGGTGCACCCCTACATCATGGGGGCACCGCATCGGCTGCGTTATTTCAGGGAAGCGCTGCAGCACATCCGGCAAAAACCCGGCGTGGTCTTCATGACCGGCGCCGAGATCGTCGATTGGTTCGCCGCGGCGACGGCCTAAGGCCGGGAAAATCCCCAGCCCGAGTACGGGCCGCCGGCGTGGGTGGTTACGCCCTCCCGCGGCGAGGAAAGGGAGAACCAGTCGTCGGCCACTTCGCCCTTGGGATCGAGAAGAGTGAAGCGCTGGGCGCGGACTTCCGCGGCCGTGAGCACCGTCGACTGCGCGTTGGATACGGCGATCGAGCTCAGTGCCAGCGCGGACACCAGTGTCGTGCAGAGCAAAACGACGAGGACGCGAATTTGCCGCTCCAGGCGCCGCACGCGCGCCTCCATGTCGGCCATGGCCTGCTCGTTCATGGCTTGGAAAATCCCCAGTTCGAGTACGGGGCGATCGGATGGCTCGTTCCGCCGTCCCGGGTGGGAGTGCTGTACCAGTCATCGGCCAGCCCGCCGTTGGGATCGAGCAGGCTGAAGCGCTGGGCGCGGACTTCGCAGGCGGTAATGACGGTCGGCTGCGCGTTCGATACCGCGATCGAACCGAGTGCTATGGCGGTGCCGATGGACACGATAAGGGCGCGACCTTGAATTCGATTTTGCCGCTCCAGACGCCGCACGCGCGTCTCGATGTCGGCCGGGACAGGCTGTTTCATGGGACCTCCGAGGAAAAACGGTTGGCTGGAAACCCGGCGGGCCTACGGTCGGGACTGGGGCCACCCGGAGTACGAGGAGCCGCCATGAATCATGTCGCCGTCCCGGCGGGACGGCAGAGTGAACCAATCGGCGGCGACCCCGCCGTTTGGATCGAGCAGGGTGAAGCGATGGGCGCGGACTTCCTGCGCGGTGAGGACCGACGGTTGCGCGTTCGACACCGCGACCGATCCGACCGCCAGTGCGACGCAGAGCAACGCGATGAGCGCACGACCTTGAATTCGATTCTGCCGCTCCAGGCGTCGCATGCGCGCCTCCATGTCGGCCAGGGTCTGCTCTATCATGTAACCTCCGATGGAAAGCGGCCTACTGCCGGTGATACGGATAGCCCGAGTATGGCGCGACCAGGCGCCGGGTCGTGTTGTCCCGGTCCGCGGGCGACGCCGCGATGTACCAATCGTCGGCAAGCCCCCCGTTGGGATCGAGAAGGCTGAACCGCTGAGCGCGGACTTCCGTGGCCGTGATGACCGTCGGCTGTGCGTTGGATACCGCGATCGAGCCCACTACCAGCGCGGTACCGAGCAATACGACGAGGACGCGATTTTGCCGCTCCAGGCGCCGCACGCGCGCCTCGATATCGGCCGGGACTGGCTCCTTCATAAGACCTCCGGAACAATTGGTTTCTAAAGACCCGGCTTGGAAAACCCCCAGTTCGAGTACGGGGCGAGCGGGTGCCTCATCCCTCCCTCCCGGGTTGGCGTGGTGTACCAATCGTCGGCAAGCCCGCCGTTGGGATCGAGAAGGCTGAAGCGCTGCGCGCGGACTTCGGTGGCCGTGATGATCGTCGGCTGTGCACTGGATACCGCGATCGAGCCGAGCGCCAGCGCGGTGCCGAGCAATGCGGCGAGCAGGCGATTTTGAAGGCGATTTTGCCGCTCCAGGCGCCGCATGCGCGCCTCGATGTCGGCCAGGGACAGCTCGTTCATGAGACCTCCGGACGTACGAGTTGACATTGAAGCCCTCTCGCCGGCTTACGGCCGGTGGAACGGCCACTGCGAGTATGGACCGCCTATGTTACGCGTCATGTTGGATGCGTTTGCGTTTGGAGCGACGGACCAATCGTCGGCAATCCCGCCGTTGGGATCGACCAGGATGAAGCGGTGGGCGCGAACTTCATCGGCGGTGAGGAGGGTCGGCTGGGCGTTGGATGCCGCGATCGAGCCGAGCGCCAGCGCGACTCCGAGCAATACGACGAGAATGCGATTTTGCCGCTCCAGGCGCCGGAAGCGCCTCTCGATGTCGGCCGGGGCGAGCTCCTTCATAAGACCTCCGTGGCGCGTGAGTCGCGCCGAGCGTATCTTACCCCAATGCCCCGCCCGTTGATCGGCGTGACCCTGGATGCGGAAAAGCCCGGCGGTTACTCCAAGTTTCCCTGGTATGCGCTGCGCCAGAATTACCTCGATGCCATCGACCGGGCGGGCGGGCTGCCGGTGGCCTTGCCGCACGAGCCCGACCGGGTCGCCGACTATCTCGAGCGCATCGACGCGCTGGTGGTGACCGGTGGCGCCTTCGACGTCGATCCTTCCTATTATGGCGTTGGGCAGCGCCACGCCACGGTGATCACCAAGGACCGCCGCACCACCTTCGAATTTGCCGTCACCAGGGGAGCGCTCGACCGCAACAAGCCGGTGCTGGGCATCTGCGGCGGCCAGCAGCTGCTGCACGTCGTGCTGGGCGGCAAGCTCATCCAGCACATTCCTGATTCGGTGTCCGAGGCGCGCGCCCACGAGCAGCCCAATCCGCGCAACGAGCCCGGCCACGCGGTCAAGGTGACGAAGGGCACGCAGCTCCATCTCATCGTCGGCGCCGACGAGCTTCTGGTGAACAGCGCCCACCACCAGGCGGCCGAGGACGAGCCCGCGGGCGTCGTGGTCAATGCCACCGCGCCGGACGGCGTTATCGAGGGCATCGAGGCGCCGGCCTATCGCTTCTGCATCGGCGTGCAGTGGCATCCCGAGTTCCTGATCTCCGACGGCGACGCTCGGCTGTTCAAAGCCTTCCTGGGCGCCGCAGCCGCCAGGTGAACCAGCCCGCCAGTCAAGGCGAACGCATCGCCAAACGGCTGGCGCGCGCCGGCCTCTGCTCGCGCCGCGACGCCGAGCGCTGGATCGCCGCCGGTCGCGTCAAGGTCGACGGCCAGGTGCTGGCGACGCCGGCTTGCGTTGTCACGGAGAAAAGCCGCATCGAAGTCGACGGCCGGCCGTTGCCGCAGGCCGATCGGCCGCGGCTCTGGCGCTACCACAAGCCGCCCGGCGAACTGGTGACGGCGCGCGATCCTGAGGGCCGCAAGACGATCTTCGAATCGCTGCCGAGCTCGATGCCGCGCACCATCGCGGTGGGCCGGCTCGACTTCAATTCCGAGGGCCTCCTACTCCTGACCAACGACGGCGGCTTGGCGCGGCGCCTCGAATTGCCGGCCAACGGCTGGGTGCGGCGCTATCGCGCGCGCGTGCATGGCGCGGTCGATCCGGCACGGCTCGCTGAGCTTGCCAAAGGCATCACGATCGACGGCCTGCACTATGGCGCGGTGCAGGCGAGCCTCGATCGCCAGCAACGCTCCAACGCCTGGCTCGACATCGCCCTCGCCGAGGGCAAGAACCGCGAAGTGCGCAAGATCCTGGCCCATCTCGAGCTGCCTGTGGTGCGCCTGATCCGCGTCGCCTTCGGGCCGTTCCATCTCGGCGAACTGGAGCGCGGACAGGTCAACGAGATCCCGCCGCAGGCGCTCGACAATCTGCTCGGCCTCAAGCCGCCAGCGCGCAAGGCCGGCTGGGCCAAGCCGCACGCCAGAAACCGACGAATACCCCGGCGACGCTGATGCTCAAGATCATCGGCGGCAAGCATCGCGGCCGCGCTATCGCCACACCCGAAGGCCAGGGCACGCGGCCGACCGCAAACCGCGCCCGCGAATCGCTGTTCAACATCCTGACCCACGCCAACTGGTCGGGCGACGGCACCTCACCCTTGATCGATGCCCGCGTGCTCGATGCCTTCGCGGGCTCGGGTGCGCTGGGCCTGGAAGCGCTGTCGCGCGGCGCGGCACACGCCACCTTCCTCGACAACGATCCGGCGGCGATCAAGCTGATCGGCGAGAATTTGCGCGCCCTCAAGGAGACGGCGGCGGGCAAGCTGATCCGCGCCGACGCCACGCGCCCGCCGCCGGGGCGCGAGCCCTGCGAGCTCGCCTTCCTCGATCCGCCCTATCGCTCGGGCCTCGCCGCTCCGGCGCTTGCCGCCCTCGCCGCGGCCGGCTGGCTGGCGCCGGACGCGGTCGCCAGCGTCGAACTCGCCAGCACCGAGGACCTGGCGCCGCCGCCAGGCTTCGAGACGATCGACGAGCGGCGCTATGGTGCGGCCAAGATCGTGATCCTGCGTCGCTCACCATGAAGCCCGCGTGCCTTAAGCTGGTCGCTCCCCTCTACATGCTGCGTCATGGCGAGACGGTGTGGAACATCGACCGGCGCATGCAGGGCGCCAAGAACTCCAACCTGACCGGGCGCGGCCAGATACAGGCGGAAGCCATGGGCCGCGCGCTCAGGCGCGAGCTCGAGCGCGAGCCCGGTCCGACGATCTTCCTGCGCAGCCCGCTCGGCCGCGCCCGCGAGACGTCGCTGATCGTCGGCCGCGAGCTCGGCCTCGACGCCGCGAAATGGCGCGACGATCCCAGGCTCGCCGAATTGGGCTATGGCGACTGGGAGGGCTTCAGCTGGAAGGAGATCGAGGTCGACCATCCCGACGCGCTCGCCAAGTGGCGCGCCGACCCCGAGGGCTTCGTGCCGCCGGGCGGCGAGAGCCATTTCGAGCTCCGGCGCCGCACGGCCGCGGTGTTCGCCGACATCGTGGCCTTGCGGACGCGCACCGTCGTGGTGGGCCATGGCGTGAGCGGCGCGGTGCTGCGCGGCATCAACCTCGGCCTCGACGCGCGGGCGATGTTCGTCCTGGAAAAGCCGCAGGATGCCTTCTTCCGCCTGACCCTGGGCGCCGAGGAGCGGATTTCCGCTCTTTAGCGAGCGGGGGCGATTTCCTTCAGATTCGATTCGGCCACGGTTGAAAGGCGGAAGACTACGCCGCCCGGAT
>JBPYDO010000271.1:0-15425 GCA_051985755.1 Reyranella sp.
GGCAAGCTGGTGGCGACGCTGGGCGACTTCGCAGTTCCGGTCGACGCTGTCGAGGCGGCGGATGGCACGCTCTATGTCGCCGAGACAGGCAGCGGCAACCTCGTGAAAGTGAGCTCCGACGGCAAGACACGCAGCACGCTGGTGAAGGACCTGCGCGGGCCGGTCTCGATGGCGCAGGGGCCGGGCAACGTCCTGTACATCACCGAGATTTCCGCCGGCGCCGTCATCCAGATCGACGCGGGCTCTGGCGCCCGCAAGGTTGTGGCCAACGGTCTATCGCGGCCGGAAGGCATCGACCTCGGGCCCGACGGCAAGCTCTATGTCGCGGAGGTCGGCCAGAAGCGCGTGGTTGCCATCGATCCGGCGAACGGCGCCAAGACCGTAATTGCCTCCAACCTCGACATCGACCTGCCGCCCTATCCCGGTGGTCCGCCCGCCCTGGTGCCGACCGGCGTGGCCGTGGCCAAGTCGGGAACGATCTATGTCAGCTCCGACGTGCGCAATGCGATCTATAAACTGAGCCCGCCCGCTCCCGCTCAGCAGGAGAAATAGCGCCGATGCCCGGCATTCCCTTCATCAAGGATTTCAAGTTCGACTACGGCACGGCGATGGAAGTGACGCCGCTCATCCGCCGCGTGGTCGCCAACAATCCCAACCCGTTCACCTTCAAGGGAACCGGCACTTACATCATCGGCCGCGGCAAGGTGGCGATCGTCGATCCCGGTCCGGACCAGCAGGATCATATCGACGCCGTCCTGCGGGCGGTGCGCGGCGAGGCGGTGACGCATATCCTGGTCACGCACACCCACATGGATCACGTGCCGGCCACGCCCGCTATTGCGCGCGCCACCGGCGCCAAGGTGATGAGTTTCGGTCCGCACCCCAGGCCGCGGGCGGGCGAACACGCTGAGGAGGCAGGCGACTTCTCCTTTGCGCCCGACATCAAGCTCAATGACGGCGACGTGGTGAAGGGCGACGGCTGGAATGTCGAGGCGGTGTTCACGCCCGGCCATATCTCCAACCATCTCTGCTTTGCCGTGAAGGAGGACAACGCCCTGCTCACCGGCGACCACGTCATGGGCTGGTCGACCGCGGTGATCTCGCCGCCCGACGGCAACATGGCCGACTACTTCGCGAGCCTGCGCAAGCTCCTGCCGCGCGAAGAAGCGCTCTACATTCCGACGCATGGCGCGGAGATCCGCAATCCGACGCCGTTCGTGCAGGCCTATATCGAGCACCGGCTGGCGCGCGAAGCGCAGATCATGGCGCGTCTTCGCGAACGCCCGCAGACCATTCCGCAGATGGTCGCCAAGAACTACGCCGACACGCCCCTGCACCTGCATGCCGCAGCCGGCCGCTCGATGCTGGCGCATCTGATCCAGATGGTGAAGGACGGCCGCGTCCGGACCGAGGACGGGCGCGCCGCGATCGACAGCGTCTATCGGCTTTGATCAAGGGAGCAACGCCTCATGGATATGAAACTTTCCGGCAAGACCGTACTGATCTCCGGGGGCAGCCGCGGCATCGGCTTTGCTTGCGCCATGGGCTTCGCGGCCGAAGGCTGCAGCGTGCACCTTGCCTCGCGCTCCAAGGAATCGCTCGAAGCGGCACGCGACACGATCCGCAGTCGGCACAACGTGCCGGTCGAGATCCATGTCGCCGACTTTTCCAAGGGCGACACGGTGCGCTCCGTTGTCAATGCGGTGGGACATGCCGATATCCTGGTGAACAATGCCGGCGCCATTCCACGCGGCGACATCCTGGGCATGACCGAACCCAAATGGCGCGAGGCCTGGGAGCTCAAAGTGTTCGGCTACATCAACGCCACGCGCGCCATGCTGGAGAAGATGTACGCCCGCAAGAAGGGCGTCGTCGTCAACGTGATCGGCCTCGCCGGCGAGAGCTACAACTACGACTACGTTACCGGCACCATGGGCAACGCGAGCTTGATGGCCTTCACCCGTGCCGTGGGCTCCAAGAGCGTCGATCACGGCGTGCGCGTGGTCGCGATCAATCCGCCGGCGACCCGCACCGATCGCATGGTGACGCTGCTGCGCGGCCAGGCCCAGCAGCAATGGGGCGACCCCGAGCGCTGGCCCGAGCTCACCAAGCACATGCCGTTCGGCCGCGCGGCGGAGCCCGATGAAGTCGCCGATCTCGCAGTGTTCCTCGCGTCGGACCGCGCGAGCTACATCAGCGGCGTTGTGATGACCCTGGATGGCGGCCAGGCCGCACGACACTAAAGTCCCAGTCTAAAGCACCAGGCTAGAGCCCCGTCTCGCGCTCGGTCGTTTCGAGGTCCTGCGGCAGGAAGAAGACCTTGCGGCTTCGATGGTGTTGATCGTTGCGGATGGCGGGTGGGCCGGCGCCGGGCGGCGCTGACGGCAGGACGGCGACGTTGGTCCCGGACGGTGTGCGCGGTAGCCGACCGCTCGCCGCTACCAGGGCGACGAAGACCAGCAGGATGCCGGCCGCCAAGGTCGGCCGGTAGCCCCAGCGCGCGCTGTACGGCCAGCATGGAAACGAGGCAATGCCGACCAGAGCCAGCGAGATAGCAAGTGCCAAGGCGAACACCGCATGCTCCCCTTGTTCGTTGGTGTAAGAACGAGCCGGGGCGCACGCGGGTTCCGCCTTGATTTTGCCTCAGAATTTGTAGTTCAGGCCGACGCGCACGATGTTGCCGATCGAGCGCTCGCTGATGCTGGTGCTGGCGGGCGTCGAAAGCGGCGTGTCTGGCGTGCCGACCCACAGCCACTCGAGCTTGGTCGACCACTGGTCGTTCAAGTGGCCTTCCATGCCGGCGCCGAAGGTATAGGTCCAGAAGTTGTTGGAGACGTTGAACGAGCCGTTGACGCCGTCGAACCCGCTCAGATTCTCATGACCCCACACCGCGCCGCCGGTGACGAAGGGCATCACCGAGCCGAGCGGGTAGCCGACGCGCGCGCGGAAGGTGCTGAACCAGGGCATCGTCTCCTGGGCGTTGACGATCGACGGGCCGACGACGCCTGAGAGATTGGTGCTGAGGGTCGAGCCCTGCAAATCGGCTTCGCCGCCGAGCAGCACGGGGCCGAGCAGCCAGTTGTAGCCGGCCTGCGCGCCGCCCATGAAGCCGCCGCCGGTTCCGGCGAAGCCGCCGCCCGGGCCGTTGCTGACGCCAATCCCGGCGGAGGTGGTGTTCCATATGCCGCCCAAGTTGAGGCCGGCATAGAAGCCGCTCCAGTAGTCCTTGGCCGGCTGCGCCGAGAGCGGCGAGGCGACCATCGCTACCGCAGCAACAGCCGCGATGCCGATCCATTTCTGCAGAGTCATGACACACTCCAAACGATTGTTGAGGGGGAACGAGTCGTCCGGTGGGTGCGCCCAGTGGGCCCGCGGAAGGAGGCTCTCGCGCGGCATCAAGTTGAAGGAGGAATGGCAGCCGATTGCCGTGGCGCCAGCGCA
Organism: Reyranella sp.; assembly: GCA_051985755.1. GTDB lineage: Bacteria > Pseudomonadota > Alphaproteobacteria > Reyranellales > Reyranellaceae > Reyranella. The sequence continues at coordinate 3,442 of JBPYDO010000271.1, forward strand.
TCAGTGTGCCGAGGCATACTGCGCGCGAATCGACGCGTTGCGGGCGGTTCCTGCGATTGTTGGACCCCATCGTGGAGCGATTGCGGCCAAAGCACGTCACGCGTTCATCCACAGTGCACGACGCGGGCGGCGGCGATAGTGTGCGCGCGGCCATGAGGCAAGCGCTTTCGATTGCACGCGACCTGCTGCACTCCGTCTTCGGCTTCAATGAGTTTCGCCCGGGCCAGGAAGACATCGTGCGCGCCGTGCTCGCGGGCGAGAACGTGCTCGCCGTTATGCCGACCGGCTCGGGCAAGTCGCTGTGCTATCAGCTGCCGGCGATCGTGCGGCAGGGATTGACGATCGTGGTGTCGCCGCTCATCGCCCTGATGCGCGATCAGGTGCGCGCGCTCGGCGCGGCGGGCGTGGCGGCGGGTAGCCTCAATTCCGGCAATGAGCCTGCCGAGAACGCGCGCGTGCTGGAGCAGCTGCGCCGGCGCGAGCTGCGCCTGCTCTATCTCGCGCCGGAGCGGCTGGCGCGGCCCGACATGGTCGAGACGCTGGCCGAATGCAACGTCACGATGATGGCGATAGACGAGGCGCATTGCGTGTCGCAGTGGGGCCACGACTTCCGTCCCGAGTACCTGGCGCTGGGCGGTCTGGCGCGCCAGATCGGCGGTGGTGACGGCGGCCGCCTGCAGACCATGGCGTTAACCGCGACGGCCGACGCCCCGACGCGCGGCGACATCGTCGAGAGGCTGTTCGCCTCGCCACCGCGCACCTTCGTGCGCAGTTTCGACCGGCCCAATCTGCGGCTCGCTTTCAAGCCGAAGGACAGGTCGTCACGCCAGGTGCTTGCCTTCGTGCGCGAGCATGCGGGCGACAGCGGCATCGTCTATTGCGCCTCGCGCCGCAAGGCCGAGGAGCTTGCCCAAGCGATGGCGGCGGCCGGCGTGCGGGCGCTGCCCTATCACGCCGGACTGGAAAAGGCGGTGCGCGACGCCAACCAGGACGCCTTCCAGCAGGAGGACGGCGTGGTGATGGCTGCCACCGTCGCCTTCGGCATGGGCATCGACAAGCCCGACGTGCGCTTCGTCTGCCATGCCGATCTCCCGGCCAACGTCGAGGCCTACTACCAGGAGGTCGGCCGCGCCGGGCGCGACGGGCTGGCCGCCGACACGCTGACGCTGTACGGCCTGGGCGACATGCAGCTGCGCCGCCTGCAGATCGAGCAGGCGAACACGTCGGACGAGCGCAAGCGCGTTGAGCGCCAGCGCCTCAACGCGTTGCTGGCGCTCGCCGAGGCGCCGCGCTGCCGACGCCAGACCCTGCTCGCCTATTTCGGCGAGACCTCGCAGCCCTGCGGCAACTGCGATCTTTGCCAGGAGGGGGTCAAACTGTTCGACGCCACGGTCGAGGCGCAGAAGGCCATGTCGGCCATCGTGCGCACCGGCGAGCGCTTCGGCATGGAGCACCTGATCGCGATCCTGCGGGGCGAACCCAGCGACAACGTGGCGAAATACAATCACGACCGCTTGCCCACCTTCGGCGTCGGCGCCGATCGCAAGAGCGGCGAGTGGCGCTCGATCTTCCGCCAACTGTCCGCGACCGGACTGATATCGCAGGACCTCGCCGAGCATGGCCGCTGGTGGGTCACCGACGAGGGCTGGCGCGTGCTGAAGGGCGAGGCTCGCATCGAACTTCGCAGCGACATGGCGGTCGCCAAGACCGCGTCGCGACGCGAGCGACGGTCGGCCGAAGCGGCGGACGTCGGCCCCGCCGACCAGCCCCTGCTGGCGGCGCTCAAGGCGCTGCGATCACGGCTCGCCCAGGCGCAAAAGGTGCCGGCCTACGTCGTCTTCTCCGACCGCACCTTGATCGAGCTCGCGGTGCACCGCCCCGACAGTCCGCGGGCGATGCGCGAGATCCACGGCGTGGGCGACACCAAGCTGGAGCGCTACGGCCAGGCATTCCTCGAGGTCGTGCGCAGCCACGCCTCCTGACGGCTCTAGTCGGCCGCGCGGGCCTCGCCGCCTGACGGGTCATGGCGCTGGAATTCCTCCTTGATGGCCCGGTTGAGGTCGAACGCGACCTGCTGGGCCTCGTTCCGCGCCACCCACAGGCGCGCGACCAGGACGTAGTTCGTCTCGTTGAGCGCCAGGACCCCGAGCTCTGTCGTGCGCGTCACGCGCCGGTCGTGTGAGATCACTTCCCTGAGGTGCGCGAGCGCGACGCCGAGGTTGTCGGACAAGGGCCGTGTGAATTTTAGCTCGAGTCGCTCGCTGTCGTTGCGCGACAGGACCTTGACCACGGCCCCCCACAACATGCCGTTGGGAATGATGGCCCGGACGTTATCGTCGGTATCGAGCTCGGTGAAGAACAGATTGATCTCGCGGATGCTGCCAACCATGCCGCTCGCCTCGATGCGGTCGCCGACATGATAGGGCCTGAACAGGACCAGCATGATGCCGGCGGCGAGATTGCTGAGCGTGCCCTGCAGTGCGAGGCCAATGGCGAGTCCAAGGGCGCCCAGCACGGCGACGAAGCTGGTCGTGGCGATGCCAAAGCGCGTCAGCACCGCGACGAAGGTAAAGACCAGAACGCAGTAACGCGCGCCGTTGGCCAGGAAGAGGGTGACGGTCCGGTCGAAGCGCGCCGATCGCGTGCCGAGGTTGACGACGCCACGGTAGGCGAAGCGCGCCGCCATCCATCCGACGATGAGGATGAGGATGGCGCCCAGTACGCTCAGGCCATAAGTCGTCGCCAACGCCACCAGGGTTCCGGCGGCGTTGGTCCATTGCTGCTCGAGGCCCATCACTTACTCCGTTGGGCGGCTCGGGACGTCAGGCCCGTGGCTCAGCCCCAGTGGCCTTCGACGTAGACCCAACCGTGCGCGTGACGGTCCCAGTGGCCGGGCACCCAGACGGCGCGCGGCCGCGGCCGCGTCACATAGTGACCCTCGACCCACACGTACTCGTGGCCGGTCCAACGCCAGCGACCAGGTCGCCAGACATCGATCTCGGCGCGCTCGGGCGGCAGCACCGGGATGACTTCGCGGCGAGGCGGAGGCGGTTCCAGTGGCACATATACTTCGGCCTCAGCCTGCGCCAGCGCCTTGGTGGCAAGAGCGGCCGTGCCGGCCGCGAGCGTGAGGCCGCCGAGCATGCCGCGTCGTGTAAGACTATGCATGGTCTGTTCCTCCTTGGATGACCGAAGGACAGAACGCGGCATTCTAACAGGAGTTCCGGCTTGTTGCAGGCCGCAGTTGTTTCGGCCTGCGGCCGCAATCGCGCCTCAATCGGCGACGTCAGCGGGCGTCGTTGGCGCGGATGAAATCGCGAACCCGAGGCATGATCTGCTCGCGCCACTTGCGGCCGTTGAAGATGCCGTAGTGGCCGACGCGCGGCTGCTCCCAATGCACGTGCCGCGCGCCCGGGATGTTGGGCGTCAGCGCATGCGCCGCCTTGGTCTGGCCGATGCCCGAGATGTCGTCGAGCTCGCCTTCGATCGTCATCAGCGCCGTCTCGATCGCCGCCGGGTCGATCTTGCGCCCGCGGCTTTCCCACATGCCGCGCGGCAGCAGATGCTCCTTGAACACGACCTCGACCGTCTGCAGGTAAAACTCTGCCGTAAGATCCATCACGGCGAGGTACTCGTCGTAGAAAGCGCGATGGGCCTCGGCGTTGTCGTCGTCGCCTTTGATCAGGTGCTCGAACTGGCGCATGTGGGCGTTGAGATGCCGGTCGAGGTTCATTGAGATGAAACTCGTGAGTTGCACGAACCCCGGATAGACGCGGCGCAGGGCGCCGGGGTGGTGCAATGGGACCGTCGAGATGACGTTCTGGCGGAACCACATCATGGAATTGCGCATCGCCAGGTCGTTCGGGACGGTCGGGCTGATGCGGCTATCGATGGGACCGCCCATCAGGGTGAGCGACCGCGGTTGGCGCGGGTCGTTGTCCTCGGCCATCAGCGAGGCGGCGGCCAGCACCGGCACCGACGGCTGGCACACGGCGATCACGTGCAGGTCAGGTCCCAGGTAGCGGCAGAACTCGATGATGTAGTCGATATAGTCGTCGAGGTCGAAATTGCCCTGGCTCAGGGGAATGTCGCGGGCATCGAGCCAATCGGTGATATGGACGTCGTGCTCGGGCAACAGCGCCTCGACCGTGCCGCGCAGCAGCGTGGCGAAGTGGCCGCTGAGCGGCGCCACCAGCAGCACTTTCGGGTCGTGCCGCCCGTTCGGGCGAATGTCGCGGCGGAAACGCAGCAGCCGGCAGAACGGCTTGACCAGCAGGGTCTCCTCGTTGACCGCGACCAGCTGGTCACCAACCTGCGTGGTAGTGAGGTTGAAGGCGGGCTTGCCATAGTGCCGGGTCAATCGCGACACAATCTCGGCGCCGGCCGAAATCGACTTGCCGAGCCAGGTGGCCGCCCAGGGATTGTAGGGGTGGGTAGCCGCCTGCTCTATGGCGCCTGCCCATAGGCGCACGGGCTGCGCGAGCTGACGCTGAAGTTCGTACGCGTAGTACAGATCGATCATGAGGGGGCCTGTCGGACTTTCTTGCGTTTCTTGTAAGCGCGATCGTTCTTTCTTTATCCGCCTTATCCGCGGTGACTGTACGTCTATTGTATATGAGTATTTACCGGTGGTCTTGCCATGCCTGGTCCACAGGCCACAAATAGAACGCAGGTAGAACTCAACGCCCCTGGGATGGGGAAAAAGGGCTAGAGCAGCCGGCGCAGGGCGGCCGCGATCGCCTCGGCCTTGGACTCGTGCGTGAAATGCGTCAGGAACCGCCCATTGCGGTCGAGCAGGTAGATTATCGAGGAATGATCCATCAGGTAGGGTCCGCCGTCTTTGCTGGGCGCCTTTTGGTAGTAGACGCGGTAGGCGCGCGCAGCGGTGGCGATCTGCTCGGGCGTGCCGGTGAGGCCGATGATCGTCGGGCCGAAATTCGCGACGTAGTCCTTCATCACGGCCTGCGTGTCGCGTTCGGGATCGATCGTGACGAAGACCATGTTGAGCTTCTGCGCCGCTCCGGGACCCAGCTGCTCGACGGCGGTTTCCATCAGGAGCAGCGCCGTTGGGCAGGCATCGGGGCAAAAGGTGTAGCCGAAATAGAGCAAGGTCGGCTTACCCTTGAGCTTGTCGCTGCTGAAGCTCTGGCCGTTCTGGTCGACGAGCGTGAAGGGTCCGCCGAGGGCGGGCGACTCGGCCCCGATGGACATCTTCCAGGTGAGCCAGCCGCCGCCAGCCACCACGAGGGCGATCCAGAAGGCCAGCACCGCCTTCATCGTCTTCGACATGGCGCGAAACATGGTCTGGCGAACACAAATCGGCAAGCCGGACCACGCGTCGCACACCGTTATGTGAGGAGACCGAGATGAGCCGCGATATCGTCCAATTGGCCCGCGCCGCCGACTATGCGGCGCGACAGCACCTTGGGCAGCGCCGCAAGGGCATCCGCGGCGAGCCCTACATCAATCACCTGACCGAGGTGGCGGCCTTGCTGGCCGAGGCGACGGACGGCGAGGATTCCGTGCTGCTCCTGGGCGGCCTGTTGCACGACACGATCGAGGATACGAGCACGACCTTCGCCGATCTCGAGGCGTTGTTTGGCAGAGACGTGGCCCAACTGGTGGCCGAAGTGACGGACGACAAGTCGTTGCCGCAGTCGGAGCGCAAGCGGCTACAGGTCGAAAGCACACCCAAGAAGTCGCCGCGCGCCAAGCTCCTGAAGCTCGCGGACAAGACGTCCAACCTGATCGGGCTGGTCGAAAGCCCTCCCAAGGACTGGTCGGCCAAGCGGCTCAGCGACTATGTCGACTGGGCCGAGCAGGTGGCGCGCTCGTGCCGCGGCCTCAATGCGCATCTCGAGGCCGGTTTCGACGCCGCCTACCGGGCAGCCAAGGCGCGCTACAACAGTTGAGGGCGCGGCTCAGCCGCGCACGATCGGCGCGACCGAGCGGGCGATCGCGAGCAGCCGCTTGTCGGCCATGGTCTCGCCCATCAGCATGAAGCCGACCGGCAGCTCGCCACCGGCGTGGCAGGGCAGGCTGATGCCGCAGCGGTCGAGGAAGTTGCCGATGCTGGTGTTGCGCAGCATCAGCATGTTCTTCTTGGTGAACAGCTCGGGCACGGCGATCTCGCTCTCCGTCGGCGCCACGATGGCGCAGGTAGGCATGATGGTTGCGTCGTAGTTCGCGGTGACGGCCGAAACGCGCCTTTGCAGATCGGCACGCCGCTGCAGCAACTCGACATAGTCGGCCGCATCCATGTCCTTGCCGCGCCGGATGCGGCTTGCCACCAGCGGATCGTAGTCGTTGCCACGACGGCCGATCAGCTCGCGATGCCAGGCCCAGGCTTCGGCCGCGGAGAAGCCGCCCTTGGCGTTGATGGCGGGCAACTCGTTGAGCTGCGGCAGGTCGATCCGGTCGATCTTGACGCCCTTGGCCGACAGCGTCTTGACGGCGCGTTCGAAGGCGGCGGCGACGGTCGAATCGAGTTCATCCATCACCATCTGCCTGGGCAACGCGAAGCGCAGGCCGGCCAGCGGCGCGGCATCGGGCACGACGATGGGCTCGCCGGCGAACACCGCGTCAACGACGGCGCAGCATTCCACCGAATTGGCCAGCGGGCCGATCGAGTCGAGCGAGGTCGAGAGCGGCACGACCCCGTCGATCGGCACGCGCCGCGCCGTCGGCTTGAAGCCGACGATGCCGCAGGCCGACGCGGGAATCCGCACCGAGCCGCCGGTGTCGGTGCCGAGCGCCGCCACCGCCATGGCGTCGCCGACCGATACCGCGGCGCCGGACGACGAACCGCCGGGAACGCGGGCGCGGTCGGCGGGATTGCGCGGCGTGCCGAAGTGGGGATTGAAGCCGATGCCCGAGAAGGCGAACTCGCTCATGTTTGTGCTGCCGACGATCACCGCGCCCGCCATGCGCAGTCGGGCGACCACCGGCGCATCGGCCTTGGCCGGCGGCCGGTCGTCCAGTGCGGTCGAGCCGGCCAGCGTGGTCTCGCCCGCGACGTCGCACAGATTCTTGATCGATACGGGCACGCCGGCCAGCGGCGAGGGCACGATGCCGGCCTTGCGCAGCGCATCGCTTGCGTCGGCCGCCGCTTCAGCCTGCTTGGTGTAGACCTTGATAAAGGCGCGCTTGCCCTCGCCTTTAGGATCCTGGATGCGTGCCAGCGCCTCTTCGGCGAGACGCCGCGCGGTGGTGCGGCCTGCCGCCAGGTCGGCAGCGAACTTGAGGACCGTCGGATGGGCCATCTACTTCGCCCGGTTTCGCACCAGGTCGTCGACCACGGCGGGATCGGCGAGCGTCGAGGTGTCGCCGAGATTGCCGAAATCGTTCTCGGCGATCTTGCGCAGGATGCGGCGCATGATCTTGCCCGAGCGCGTCTTGGGCAGGCCGGGCGCCCACTGGATGACGTCGGGCGTGGCGATCGGGCCGATCTCCTTGCGCACCCAGCCGGACAGCTCCTTGCGCAGTTCCTCGCTCGGCGCTTGCCCGGCCTTCAGCGTGACGTAGGCGTAGATGCCCTGGCCCTTGATGTCGTGTGGGTAGCCGACCACCGCCGCCTCGGCGACTTTGGTGTTGCCGACCAGCGCGCTTTCCACCTCGGCGGTGCCGATGCGGTGGCCGGACACGTTGATCACGTCGTCGACACGGCCGGTGATCCAGTAGTAGCCGTCCTCGTCGCGCCGCGCGCCGTCGCCGGTGAAGTACTTGCCGGGGTAGGCCTTGAAATAGGTTTCGATGAAGCGCTGGTGGTCGCCGTACACCGTGCGCATCTGGCCCGGCCAGGAATTGACCAGGCAAAGATTGCCCGTGCAGGGTCCCTGCTGCTCCTTGCCCTCGGCATCGACCATGACCGGTGTGACGCCAAAGAACGGCCGGGTGGCCGAGCCGGGCTTGAGCTTGGTGGCGCCGGGCAGCGGCGTGATGAGAATGCCGCCGGTCTCGGTCTGCCACCACGTGTCGACGATCGGGCAGCGGCGGTCGCCGACCACGCGATGGTACCAGAGCCAGGCCTCGGGATTGATCGGCTCGCCGACCGTGCCCAGCAGCCTGAGGCTCTTGCGCGTGGTCTTCTTCACGGGCGCCTCGCCCTCGCGCATCAGGGCGCGGATGGCGGTGGGTGCGGTGTAGAAGATGTTGACCTTGTGTTTGTCGATCACCTGCCAGAAACGGCTGGCGTCGGGATAGTTGGGCACGCCCTCGAACATCACCGTCGTCGCGCCGTTGGCGAGCGGGCCGTAGAGGATGTAGCTGTGGCCGGTCACCCAGCCGACGTCCGCCGTGCACCAGTAGATGTCGCCGTCGTGATAGTCGAAGACGTACTGGTGGGTCATCGCGGTGAAGACCAGGTAGCCGCCCGTTGTATGCAGCACGCCCTTGGGCTTCCCGGTCGAGCCCGAGGTGTACAGGATGAACAAGGGATCCTCGGCGCCCATCGGCTCGGGCGCGCACTCGGCCTTCACCTTGGCGGCAATCTCGTGCCACCACACGTCGCGCTTGGCGTCCCAGCCGACCTTGCCGCCGGTGCGCCGGACGACCAGCACTTTCTTGACGTCCGGGCACTTCTTCAGCGCCTCGTCGGTATTGGCCTTGAGTGGTATCGGCTTGCCGGCGCGCAGGCCCTCGTCGGCCGTGATCACGATGTTGCTGTCGCAATCGATGACGCGGTTGGCGAGGCTGTCGGGCGAGAAGCCGCCGAACACCACCGAATGGATGGCGCCGATGCGCGCACAGGCCAGCATGGCGTAGGCCGCCTCGGGGATCATCGGCAGGTAGATCGTGACGCGATCACCCTTCTTGACGCCCAGCTCCTTGAGCGCGTTGGCCATGCGGCACGTCTCGGCATGCAGCTCGCGATAGGTGATATTCTTCGACTTGGCGGGATCGTCGCCCTCCCAGAGGATCGCCGTCTGCTCGCCACGCCGGGCGAGATGGCGGTCGATGCAGTTGGCCGACACGTTCAGCACGCCGTCATAGAACCAGCGGATGCGGACGTTGCCGGTATAGTCGACATCGCGCACGGCGCCGGGGCTGTACGGCTTGATCCAGTCGATGCGCTTGCCGTGCTCGTTCCAGAACTTGGCGGGATCCTTGATGGAGGCCTCGTACATCGCCTTGTACTTCGCGTCGTCGACGAAGGCGCGCTTGGCCCAGTCGGGGCTGACGTCGATCAGTTGATCGGTCATGGGTTCCTCCTCACGCGCTTTGCTGGCGCAATTTTCCGGGTTTTAGCGCGCAGCGGCGGCAGCGGGCAAATCCACTTTGGCCGCAGCCTGCAGTCGCACAAATGCCACGGCTCCGAACAGCAGAACGACAACGGGCGTGATCGGCAAGCCGGCGCCATTCAGCGCCATGCAAAAGCCGGGAATGAGCCACAGCAGCAGATAGATGGTCCGCTCGCCTGGGTGGTAACCGGTTGCAGCCGGCTGCAGGAACAGGACCGCCACCGCCGGCATCAGAAGCAACAGGTCGTAATTCAGCGTGTAGGGCGACACCAGGAACGTCGCCGTCACCAGGATCGCCGTGCGCTCGGGACGCGGCCCGTGCCGCGCGAAAGCCCAGACCACCGCGGCAATGGCAATTGCGCCGCCCGCGAGTTGCACGGCCATAGCGGTTCCGTCACCGAGCCCCACGATCTTCGCCGCCGCGAGCAGGGTCGTCATGTGGGTATGGACGCGCTGGTACATCTCCAGCGCCGTCGCGGCGCTACCGGCATGCAGGGCGGCGGCCAGGAATTGGCGCCAGAACCCGGCGCCGAACAGCAGCAAGGACGCCAGCGAGAGAAGCGCCACGGTCGCGAGAGTCGTGATCAGGGATCGCCAGGCGCGGGTCGCCAGCAGCGCGATGGGCACCAGCAACCAGATCTGCGGCTTGTAGGCGAGCACTCCAAACAGCACGCCAGCCGCGACAGGCCGTCGCTCGAGCAGGGCGAAGCCGCCATAGAGCAATGCCACGCTGAGAAAGGTGTTCTGGCCGACCAGGACGACCCAGGCCGAGGCCGGCGAGAGCAGGATGGCGGCAATGGCCGGCCAGCCAAGGCCGATCGCCCGCAGAACAGCGACGCAGGTGGCAGCGGTCAGGGCGAGAAAGGCGGTGAGCGCGACCGTCAGCGGCAACAGCCCGAGCGGCAAGAGATCGAGCAACCAGACAGGGGGATAGAGAAATGGCCGAAAGCCAAGCTCGTAGGGAAGTCGCGCCGCATACAGTCCATTCTGCAGATGCGTGAAGGCCGCCGTGTCGTAGATGACGCCGAGGTTTTCCTGCAGACCGGCTTGGGCCGCCGCGTGAAACACCAGGAAGTCGGCGAACGGCACATCCACCCGATAGCCGAGTGCGGCGCTGCCGCTGATCGCCCCAACCACGAAGGCGAGGTTGTAGAGACCGACCAGGCCGCAGACCAATGCTGCGAGCCTGACGTCGGTCTCCGGGCCCCTCGTCATTCGGCGTACCAGTGCACGAAGGCTTCCAGTGGTGCGCGTTCGGTGATCAGGTTGTTGGGTATTGCGCCAGGGTCGGCGTGGCCCAGCGCCAGGCCGCAGATCACGATCTGGTCGTCGGGAACCTGCAGTTCACGGCGGACGACGTGCTGGAAGCGGCTGAACGCCGCCTGCGGGCAGGTGTGCAGGCCGCGTTCACGCGCCAGCAGCATCAACTGGTCGAGGAAGATGCCGCAATCGACCCACTGGCCGTTGCCCATGCGCCGCTCGACGCACAGGATCATGCCGACCGGCGCGTCGAAGAATTCGTAGTTCTTGCGGAACTGCCGCAGCATCCCGGCCGCATCGCCGCGCGGGATGCCGAGCAGGGTGTAGAGTTGCTTGCCGACCAGCTTGCGCCGCGCGTCGTAGACCGGTGTGAATTCCTTCGGGTACACGTTGTATTCAGCGCCCGAGCCGGCGTCGCCGTCATCCATCGCCTTGAGGATCGCAGCCGACAGGCGCCGTCGTGCCTGGCCCATCGTGACGTAGAGCTTCCAGGGCTGCAGGTTGCCGTTGGAGGCGGCTCGCGTCGCATTGGAGATGATCCATTCGACGTCGGACCGCGACACAGGATCGGCCGTGAAGACCCGCATCGAGTGGCGCGAGTTGATGGCTTCCGAAACGCGCATGGACACTAGCTCCGATTGAGATGCCGCCGCAGAAAGTCGAACAGCTTACGCCGCGCGGCGGCGTTCTGCTGCTCCGTGAAGAAGTGCGTTCCGCCCGGCACAATGAAGCTCTCGACCTCCTTGCCGTGGCTTTGCAGTGCCTGGGCCAGCGCCGTCGTCTGGGCGACCGGCACGTTCTCGTCGTTTTCGCCATGGATCAGCAGAACCGGTACGTCGATCTGGGCCACGCGCAGGATCGGTGATCGCACCGGCAGACCCTCGGGTCCGCAGAGATCGTCGAGATAGTCGCGGATATAGGGATTAGCCTTGTACCAGGCCGCAAGATCGCTTGGCGCATAGGAAGACGCGACAGCGCGGATCGGCGGCTTGTGCGCGGCAGCCAGCAGTGCCACCTGCCCGCCCATCGAAACGCCGACGAGAGCGATGCGCTCGCGATCGACGAGCGGCCGCGCCGCGAGCCAGTCGATCGCCGCCAGCACATCGAGCGGCTGGCGCAGGCCCTGATCGTTCTCGCCTTCCGAGCCCAGCCAGCCGCGAAGCGAGAGCGCCAGCACGACGTAACCATTCGCCGCGGTGAGCCGCGCCGGGCCGACCAGGGTATGGGCGTGACCGGCGAAGCCATGCAGCAGGATCACCGCCGGATAGGGCGGCTTGCCGGCCTGCGGCTTGAAGAAGTAGCCGCCCAGGGTCACGCCGTGGCCGGGCACTTCGACCTTCTCCGCATCGGCGATGTCGGGCAGCTCCTCCCAGCGATGGGCCACCTCGATCGGCACGCCGTCGGGATCGCGGAAGCCCATCGAGTAGTAACCCGGGGCGAAATAGTCGAGCTCCTTGGGCGGCTGCAGGATCTCCGCGCCGGCAT
>JBPYDO010000272.1:0-8803 GCA_051985755.1 Reyranella sp.
ACACCTCGGCCATGAAGGACGCCGTGCGCTCCGACACCAGGCCATTGCCCATGGCGATCATGTCGCGTTCGCAGAAGGCGCCCGACCAATCCTTGTTCTCAGCCCCGGTGCGCGCCGCGCTGTTGCCGTCGCGATCGATCGCCGAGATCTGGCGGTATTCAATATGGGGATCGCTGGCGGCGATTTCGGCAAGCGCCCGCGAGGCCGAGTAGCCGAGCTCCAAGAGATTGAGCCCCAGAGGCCCAAGCCGCGGGTCGGTCACGGCCATGGTGACCACGACGCCCAGGCCCGGCTTCACGAAGGGACAGCGCGAGCCGACACCGATCGGCCGGGTGGAAATGGCGACGCCGAGCTTCCCGGTCTCCGGGCAGCGGGCCGAAATTGCGAAGGTCATGGGGGCTCCTGGGTTTTGCCGGCGACGATAGCAAATCGCCCCGGTGCTCCCCATATAGGTCCTCCTTTTTCGCAAAGGAGTGCCATGCCCCTCGACCAGACGCCCCTTCCCGACGACAGCCTTCTGCTCGACGCCTATTCCAACGCCGTGATCTCGGTGGTCGACCGGGTTGGGCCGGCGGTGGTGCGTGTGGAGAGGATCGCCGAGGGCAGGGAACGCGGCGGCGGCGTGGGCTCGGGCGTGGTGATTGCAGGTGACGGGCTCGTCTTGACCAACAGCCACGTCGTGGGCGGCGCCAAACGGGTGCGGCTCACCTTCGCCGACGGCAACCATCGCGAGGCGCGCGTGCTGGGCGACGATCCCGACACCGACCTGGCGCTGTTGCGCACCGACCTGCCGACCGGCACGCCGGCGGCGGCGCTGGGCAATTCCAAGGCGCTGCGGCGCGGCCAACTGGTGGTGGCGATCGGCAATCCGTTGGGCTTCGAATCGACAGTGACGGCGGGCGTGGTGTCGGCGCTCGGGCGGTCCTTGCGCTCGGTGTCGGGCCGCTTGATCGACGACGTGATCCAGACCGATGCCGCGCTCAATCCGGGCAATTCGGGCGGGCCCCTCGTCGCCACGACCGGCCAGGTGGTTGGCATCAACACCGCCATGATCAGCCGCGCCCAGGGCATCTGCTTTGCCGTCGCCTCCAATACCGCGGTATTCGCGGTCGGCGAATTCGTGGCGCATGGCCGCGTGCGGCGCGCCCATATCGGCATCGCCGCCGAGACCGTGCCACTGCCGCGCCGCATCGGGCTCGCCACTGGCGCCGGCCGGCGCGCCATCCGTGTCAGCGAAGTCGAGCCGGGCGGACCGGCGGCCGAAGCAGGCCTGCTCGCCGGCGATCTGCTGCTGTCGCTCGACGGACTTGCGATCGAAGGCGCCGACGATCTGATCCGGCTGCTGAGCGCCGAGCGCATTGCCAAGCCGACGGTGCTCGCCATCCTGCGCGGCGGCCAGGTCGAGAAAAAGACGGTCGTGCCGGTGGAGCGGAAGGCGAAGGCCTGACGCCCTACTTCCGCACCGCCACCGCGACGACGCGGCGGCCGCGCTGGACGATGCCGTTCTCGCCGGTGATGGCGAGCAGGCGCTGGCGGATGGTGGCGCGCGCCCTGAGCTTGAGCTCAGCCGGCAAGTGGCCGAGGAAGTTGCCGAAAGAGCTCGCCTCGGAGTGGCGGATCAGCGCCTCCGGCGAGGGATGGTGCTGCTCGGAGTCGCGCACCTCCAGGAGCGTCGGCGCAAACCCCGTCGTCTCGAACAGGGCGCGCAGCTCCTCGGGATCGACCCGGTAGGTGAGGCTTTCGCGCGGGCGGGGATAGCGGGCGAAGGCGGGCTCCCCCAGCACCGCGGCCGCGATCTCGTGGAACTGCGTGCGATACCCCTTGAGCCCCGTGCTGATGCCGATTCGGCCGCCGGGCCGCAGCAGGCGGGCGAAGGCGAGCAACGGGCCGGTCTTCTGTGGCAGCCAATGGAACACGGCGTTGAGCACGATCACGTCGAAGCCGCCGTCGGGCAGACCGCCCAGGTCATAGGCGTCGCCGACCTGGAAGGCGAGGTTGGCGCGCGCCTTGGCCTTGGCGATGGCGATGCGCAAGGGCAGCGGATCGATGCCCAGCACGTAACCGCTGCCGCCGACCAGCCCGGCGATGTGCTCGGCCAGCAGCCCGGTGCCGCAGCCGATATCGAGCACGCGCTCGCCGGCGCCGATGGCCAGAGCCTCGACCAGCCGCTTGCCTGATTCGAATTGCCGGGTGACGCTGACCCGGTCGTAGTGCTGGGCCAGTTCGTCATTGTCCAAGGTCAGCGACGGCGCACCCGGCGACCGGTAGTCGGCCGCCGCCGTCATCGTGCGCCTCCACTCTTACGCCCTCGGACGCTCATTGTTCGCTTATCATGACCGCCACGTCCTTTCGCGACACCTCCCTTCTGTGGCAAGGGAGGAATGACTTTTTATGGGGCCATGATGCGCGTCGAGATACTTTGCACAGGCGACGAAATTCTGAGCGGCAAGACCGTCAACACCAACTTCAGTCATATCGCCCGCCGCCTCGCCGACCTCGGCATCGACGTGCACTGGGGCACCACGGTGGGCGACGATCGAGCCAGTCTTTTGGCGGCTTTTCGCCAGGCCGGCGAGCGTGCCGGCGCGGTGATCGTCAACGGTGGACTGGGACCCACGGTCGACGATCTTTCCCAGGAAATTGCAGCGGAGGCCTGCGGCGTGAAGCTGGTGCTGAACGAGCACTGGCTGGAGCGCATGAAGCAGTCATACGCACGGCGCGGGCGAATCATGCCCGCGAATAATCAGAAACAAGCCATGCTGCCGGAGAATGCCGAGTTCATCGACAATCCGATCGGCACCGCCTGCGGCTTCGCCGTCACCATCGGCAAGGCGCGCTTCTGGTTCACACCGGGTGTACCGCGCGAAATGCGCCGCATGCTGGACGAGCAGGTCATTCCCAGGTTGCTCAAGCTGGGCGGTATCACCGGCCAGACCAGGCTGAAGCGATTTCATTCCTTCGGCATCGGCGAATCGCGCGCCGACGAGATGCTGGCCGGCATCCCGGGTCTCGCCATCGACGGCGAAATCAAGCTCGGCTTCCAGGCACACTTTCCCGAGCTCGAGACCAAGCTCGCCGCGCGCGGCGCCGACGCAGCCGATCTCCAGCGAAAACTGGCGCCGGTCGAGGCCGAGGTGCGCCGCCGGCTCGGCAACTTCGTGGTCGCCGAGGACGACCAGAGCCTCGAGGGCGTGGTCCTGGCCAAGCTCGTCGCGGCCAAGCAGACCTTGTCGATCGCCGAGACCTTCACGGGCGGCCAGATTGCCGCTCGCCTCTCGCCGCTCGTTGGCGCCGAGGCGGTGTTCCGCCGCGGGCTGGTGGCACGCGACCTGGCCGACAGCGTGACCCCGGCTGCCGCGGAGAGCATGGCAGCAACACTCAGGAAGGAGTCAGGCGCGAGCCTTGCCCTCGCGGTGCTGATGCAGCTCGACGAGGGTCAGGACCGGCCGGACTTCGGCGCCACGATCTGCATTGGCATCGCCGAGGACAGGCGGACGGTATCGCGCCAGGCCCGCCTGGTCGGCGGCCGCGACTGGGTCAGGATCGGCACCACCGAACTCGCCCTCGACTGCCTGCGCCGCCACCTCATGGGTCTGCCGGTCGACGAACGCATCGATTTCGAGCGGCGCTAGCTACTTCGCCGTCACGTCCGGCCAACGCTTAGTAAGGGCCGCGACGAGATCGTCGATCCTGGCAGCCAGCAGGCGCTCGCCCTTGAAGGCGGTGGCGCGGCTGGCATCGCCCGTGGCGGCAGTGGCCTCGAAGGGGCCCGACGGCGCGAGCTTGTCCATCCGCACACCACGCGGGTCGAGCGCCAGCATTACCGATGTCTCTCGCTCGTCGGCGTGGCCGCCTTCCTTGTTGTCGATCAATGCCTCGGCAGCCTGGCCCACAAACCGCATATGAAGCGCGAGCGCGCCAGTCTTCGCCGCTATCTCGTCGACCGGCTTTTCGGTCGACACACCTGTGTTGACGAGCGCGATGCGACGCACGCCGTGCTGCGTGAAGTTGCCAACCAGCTCGCCGAGCAATGATTTGAAGGTGTCGGCGCTAAGATGCTGGCTACCAGCGAAGGATGTGAAGGCGGGATAGAAGCCGAAGCCGACGACCGGGGCCGCCAGCACGGGCAGGCGCTCGATCAGCCGCTGGCCCAGCGCCCGCGCCGTCATGGCATCGGTCTTGAGCGGCAGATGTGGGCCGTGCGCCTTGGCCGCCGCGCCGATCGGCACGACCACGACCGGGTCGGCCGCGAAGCGCGCCTTGGCCTCGAGCCAGGTGAGATCTTCGAGCCACGCGCCCCTCATTGGAGCATCCGTTTACGATTGCCACGGCAGCTTGACCGGCTTGGGCGGGTGGCCGGGCGGACCGGGAACGATCATCTTGCGCCACTGGGCCAGAGGCGCGCGGTCGTCGAACACGATCTTGCCACCGACCTTCGCCACGCCCAGCTCCTTCCACAACGCGTCGAGATCGACCGGCTGCTGCTTGAACAGATGCTGCTGCATCAGCCCGCTCATCACGTCGGTCTCGCTGGCGCGGTCGCAGGCGCGGACGTATTCGTCGACCGAGACCCGCTTTGCGGCGTCCACGCCACTCCACAGCACGCCGCCCAGGCAATCCTCCAGCCCCTTGGCGCCCTTGGTGGCGCGGCGAATGCCGATGTCGGCGAGCAACATGACGGTGGCGCCCGTCCAATAGACGTAAGGCGGTCCGTAAAGGTTGCTGAGCCCCATCGAGAAGCCGGCCGAGCCGCGCGGCATCTGGGTGATCCACTCTTTCCACACATCGGCTTCGGTCTTCCAACCGGCGCCGGCGCGGGCGCGGATGATCGGCTCGACGTAGGTCGCGGCCCCCTCCATCAGCCAGGTGCCGCGGCCATCGATGTAGGGCATGCCGGTATGGATAAGCTCATGCACCAGCACCCACTGGTCGAACAGGCGGCGCTTATCGACCTGCGAATTGACCTGGATCATCACCGAGGCGCCACCGCCGGGTACGGTGCGGCCGAAGCCGACCGGCGCGCCGTTCTTCATGGGCACCAGGCCCAGCATCAGCTGCTTGGCCGTGAAGCCCTGCCAGTAATTCGACTCCGCCTGAGCGGTGAGGCGCACCCAATCAACCAGATCGGCGCGGCCCTCAGGCGAGACGCCGTCAAGAATGGCGAGCCGCAGCACGCCGTCCTGCTTCGGCTGCCCCGGCCGCAACGACCCTGGCGCCGGCACGGCGAGCTCGTTCAGGGAGAAGCGACCGAGCGCGCTGTAGCCTGCGAAACGCACCAGGGTATCGCTGAGCCGCCAGGCATCGCCCACCTTCGGCAAGCCGCTCGTAAAGGAAAGCCCCTCGGCCGCATGCACGCGGATGTCGATCACGGGCCGGGTCTTGAAGCCGCGAGGCTCGAACAGCCAGGACTCGAGCAGGCAGAGCACGCCGCCGCCACGCGCGATGGCCAGGGTCGGCCGGTCGATTTCGGCGGCATAGCCCGCGAGATCGAAGCTGTAGTGCGCCTCGACCAAGCCGCCCACCGATTCCACCCAATAGTCGCTGTCCGATGGTGTCAGCGCCTTGCCGGTGCCGTCGCTGAACGACAGCACGTGGCGCACGCCCTTGTCGCCAACCGCATGGAAGATGATCGCGTTCGACGAGCGGCAACGGTACACCACCGCGACCTTGAGCCCATCGCTCTCCGTTAAATTGACATCGGCGGTGCAGTCGGGCGCCGCAACGGGAGCCGCCGATGACTGGGCATAGGCCGGCACGGCCGCAAACAGTGCGGCCAACAAGGTGCGGAGAAACATGGCGGTACGCTATAACGTGCGCCGCCAGCGCGCCACGCTGATCGCGAGCCGAGGCTCACTTAAACGTTACGCCGCGCGATCGATCGGCCGGCAATGTAGCCGAAAGTGAGGCACGGCCCGATCGTGGTGCCGGCGCCGACAGCCTTGGTGCCGATCGGCCCTGCCATGGCGATGCCGGCGCAATAGAGACCGCCGATGACGCTCTTGTCGGGCCTTAGCACTTCGCCGTGCCGGTTGGTGCGCGCGCCGCCCTTGGTACCGAGGCTGGCATAAAGAAAAGGCGCGGCGAAGAACGGCGGCTCAGCGACGGTGCCAAGCGCCGCGGCGCCCTCGCCCGTGTAGTAGCGCTCCCACGCCGTTTCGCCGCGATGGAAGTCGCGATCGACCCCCTCCGTCGCCCAGCCGTTGAAGCGATCGACCGTTGTGCGCAGTTTCGCAGGCTCGATGGCGATCTTCGCCGCCAGCGCCTCGAGCGTCGGCGCGCTGCGCACGAAAGTCGGATCCTTGGCGGCGTACATCGCCCCGAGCTTGTGCCGGTAGCGCGCATCGAAGATGCGCCACGCCGGAAGATGGACCGACTTGCCGTCCGGACCGCGCTCGTCGAGAGCGCCGCCCAAAGCGGGACTGCCTTCGCTCGCAAAGCGCTCGCCGTGCCGGTTCACCAGGATGCAGTGCGGCGCGTAGGTCTCGTAGAGCGGCTGCGCGTGGCGATGGCCCTCGTACTGCGTGAAGGTGATCGGCGCGATGTTGGCCTGGTCCATGCGTTCGAGCTTGGCGCCCACCTCCGCCGCCATGCGCTGTCCATCGCCGGTGTTGCTGCGCGGCGCGCCGATCAGCTGCATCTCGGGAAAATACTTGGGCATGTAGTCCGGCGCCCAATCGAAGCCACCCGTGGCGATGACGACTCCTCTGGCGGCCGCGATGCGCGTCGACTTATCGTTGATCTGGGCTTCAACGCCGACTACAGCGCCGGCCTCGGTCACGAGGTGCTTCACGTCGGCACTGGTGAGAATGCGGCAGCCGTGATCGAGGCAGCCGCGCAGCAGGCCTACGATCAGGCCGTTGCCCAGCCCGACCTTGCCGGCGATGACGCGCCAGACCAGCCGAGGGCCCAGCTTGAGCGCGGCGCGCCAGGGATCCTTCAGGATGCCGCCGATCATCTCCTTGTAGGTGAAGAACTGCGGCTTCACCGACGGCCTTACCTTGTTCCACAGCCGGCCAAGGATGTAGCGGCTGATCAAGGTCGGCGACACCATGCGGCCGAAAAGCTTGCCGCCCGGCGCTTCGACATAGAAATCCGGATGGTTGACCAGCTCGAAGACAAGCGGCGTCTTGTCCTCGAGGAAGCGCAGCATCGTCGCCGAGTGCTCAGCCAGCGCCTGCCACAGCTCGTCCTCGTCGGCGGCCCAACCCGGTGGCGCTGTCGCACGCAGATAGCTGAGCGTTTCCTCGGGCGAATCGGCGATGCCGGCCGCCAGCATGTGATGATTGGCGGGCACCCAGGTTCCGGCCGACGACATCGCCGTGGTGCCGCCCAGCACCGGCGATTTCTCCAGCACGACGACGCTCGCGCCATCGACGGCGGCGGTAAGCGCGGCCGCCAGCCCCGCCGCACCCGAGCCTACGACGACGACGTCGCAGTCGAGCGAGTCGCTCATCAGCCGAGGCGCCGGCGGAAATCGCGCAACAGATCAAGCACGTCGTGGACCGGCAGGCCGAGCGCCTTCTCGAGTGCGGGCTTGTAAGGCGGCAGGTTGGTGCATTCGAGCACGACCGCCTCGAGTCCCGGTTGCCGGCGCAGCAATTCTTTGCCCACGGCCACGGCCTCGGCTTGCACAAGGTCGCGATCGAGGGTCGTGCCGTTCCGGATAAACGTCGCGGCGAAAGAGCCGTCGGTGGGCATGCCGATCACCGGCGTGTCGCCGGGCGCGCCGGCCGCCTCGAGATGCGCCGGCGTCAGGTTCTTGGCCGAGGCGGTGATCACACCCACCTTCTTTCGCCCGAACTTGGCGATCAGCAGTAGCGCCGAGGTCGCGACCGGCACCGGCGAGACGCGCTCGAAATCCTTCTGGTAGAGCGCCAGGAAGCCGCAGCTGGTCGAAAGCCCGACGGCGCCCTCAGCCGCCAGCGCCTCGGCATTGGCCTTGAGCGCCGCCAATACGCGCGGCCGGTCGGGATGGGCATTGACTGCGTCATCCGGGCCGATGCCCTGCATGGTGCGGTAGATCACCGGGAAGTCGAAGGACGCAGGGTTCCCGATATCGCCCTCGATGCGAGGAAAGCGCGTGTCCAGCATCAGGATTCCCAAAGGCCCGCGGGTCACGACGGAATATCCGCGTACACCTCGAGCAGATTTCCATCCGGATCGCGGAAGAACAGCGTCCGGTGTCCGAAGGATCGATCGGTTGGCGGCGAGACCAGCTCAACGCCGTGCCGCACGAGCTCGTCGGCACACTCGTCCACTCCGCGCGGGGAAACCTTGAAGGCCAGCTGAAGCGAAGCGCTACCCTTGGGCGTCGGAGCGTCGGCTGCCGTCAGGCTCGGCCAGGCCAAAGTCAGTGTGTTGTTGCCGACCTGATATTCGAACCAACGTGGCGAAAGCGCTCGCACCATCGGGAAGCCGAGAACGTCTTCATAGAAGCGGCGCATGGCCTCCATATTGCGCACGAATATGACCGTGTAGTCGACCGCCTGAATGGCTTGAAAGGGCGAAGCAGAACGCGGGCTCATGCGCTTGGCGGTTCCGGCCACGGCTTCTGTGGGCCGCGGGCCGCCTCATACCAACGCGAGAGGCGCATCACGCCCTGGTCGTCGAAGCGGTGCCCGGCGATCTGCAGGCCGATCGGCTTGCCTTCCTTCGTATAGTCGCAGTTGATCGAAGCGGCCGGCTGTTCGCTCATGTTGTAGGGCATGGTGAAGGAGATGTGCTCGAGCGGCCGCTTGACGTCGTTGGTCGGCGTCTCCCATTCGGCCGGGAAGGTCGGCACCGGCGAGGTCGGCGACAGCAC
>JBPYDO010000273.1:0-8302 GCA_051985755.1 Reyranella sp.
CGGTCGGCGAAGCCTAAGCGGGAACCTTTAGGCGAAAAGGACGATCCGGCGCCCCCTCTCCTCAAATGACAGAATAAAATCTGTTTGTCGGATTTGTCCTCCAGCGGCGCCGGTCCCCCAGACCGGCGCCGCGACCATTTGGGCGACTGCCGTGAGCATTCTTCGGACATGATCGGCCGGCTATAAACCGAGCACGACATGACCCCCTTGTTGATCCCCTATCCGCAAATCGATCCGGTGCTGGTCCAGCTCGGGCCGTTTCCCATCCGCTGGTACGCGCTCGCCTACATCGCGGGCCTGGTCCTGGGATGGCGCATCATGCGCCGCGTCTGCCAGCAGCCGCCAATCTTGCTCACGCCGGACAAGATCGACGACTTTCTGCTGTGGGCGGCGCTCGGCGTCATCCTGGGCGGACGCCTGGGCTATGTGCTGTTCTACAAGCCGAGCTTCTTCCTGCACAATCCGCTGGCGATCGTCACCCTCTGGGAAGGCGGCATGTCGTTCCATGGCGGCCTGTTGGGCGTGATCGCGGCGATCATAGGCTTTGCATACAGCCAGCGCGTTAATACTTTCATGCTGTCGGATCTGGTGGCGATCGTGGCGCCGATCGGTCTGTTCTTCGGGCGGATCGCCAACTTCATCAATGGCGAGCTGTGGGGGCGGCCGAGCACCGTGCCATGGGCCATGATCTTCCCGCGCGGCGGGCCGCTGCCGCGCCATCCCAGCCAGCTCTATCAGGCCTTCTTCGAAGGCATCCTGCTGCTCGCCGTCGTCTGGCTGGTCTGGAAGCTCTTCGATGCGCGCCGCCGGCCGGCGATGCTCACGGGCGTGTTCTGCGCCGGCTACGGCGTGGCACGCATCGTGGGCGAGATCTTCCGCGAGCCCGATTCCTTCCTTGGCTTCCTTTGGGGTCCGATCACCATGGGCATGCTGCTGTCGGTGCCCGTGCTGCTGTTCGGCTTGGTGCTGATCGTGCACGCCGCCAACCGGCCGCCGTTGCCCGCCGGCCCACCGCCGGCTGGCAAGGCGAACCCGTGAGCTGAGGTGCCGTGACGAGCGAACTCGGCCGGCTGCTGGCGCAACGCATCGCGCTCACCGGTCCGATGTCGATCGCCGACTTCATGGCCGAGGCGCTCGCACATCCGCGGCTCGGCTACTACCGGCGGAGCCTGCCGATCGGCGCTGCTGGCGACTTCACCACCGCGCCGGAGGTCTCGCAGATGTTCGGCGAGCTGTTGGGCGCCTGGCTCGCCGAGCGCTTGCGGGCCATGGGAGCGCCGAAACCCGTCCGACTGATCGAGCTCGGCCCGGGCCGCGGCACGTTGCTCTCCGACGCGCTGCGCGCCACGCGATCAGTGGCAGCGTTCCATGCGGCGCTCAGGCTGCATCTCGTTGAGATGAACGAGCCCTTGCGCGCCCAGCAGCGATCGGCGCTGGCTGGCTTCGGTCCGACCTGGCACAGCGCGCTCGCCGAGGTGCCGCACGGTCCAACCCTGCTGGTTGCCAACGAATTCTTCGACGCCCTCCCGGTGCGCCAGTTCGAGAAAGCGGCATGGGGCTGGGCCGAGCGCATGGTGGCCCTGGCGCCCGACGGTGAGTCGCTCGCCTTCGCCCTCACGCCAGGACCGTCGCCCTTCGCCCACTTGCTGCCTGACGCCATTCGCCTGGGCAACGACCAGCCCGGTACCATCGCCGAGGTGTCGGCGGCCGCGGCGACGCTGGCGCATGACGTCGGCGCACGCTTAGTGCAGCACGGCGGCTGGGCCCTGATCGCCGACTATGGGCGCGATCGCTCGGCGCCGGGCGCGACCTTCCAGGCGGTGCGCGGCCATCGCGGTGCCAGTCCGCTCGAGCGGCCGGGCGAGACCGATCTCAGCGCCTGGGTCGATTTCGCTGCACTTGCCGATGCGGCGCACGCGGCAGGCGCCATCATCTTCGGTCCCGTCTCGCAAGGCGATTTCCTGCAGCGGCTCGGCATCGGCGCGCGCGCCCAGTCGCTCAAGCGCCAGGCGACAGCGGCGCAGGCCGCCGCGATCGACGCGGCACAGGCGCGCTTGATCGGGGCCGATCAAATGGGCAGTTTGTTCCGCGTCATGGCCGTGGGCGATGGTCGAAGCTCCGCACCGGCCGGCTTTTCGGGCGGTCGATGATCCAGGACCAGAGTCTCGCTGAGTTGGGCGGCATTGCGCATCGCTTCTTCACCCGCAGCGGCGGCGTCAGTGCCGGCCTCTACTCCTCGCTGAACTGCGGCTACGGCTCGGGCGACACCCCCGACAATGTGCGCGAGAACCGCCGGCGCGCCGCTGCCGCCTTCGGGCACGACGAGGAGAACCTTCTTACCCTCTATCAGATCCATTCGACCGAGGTGCTTACCGTCGGCGCCGAACGCTGGCGGTCGCCCGGCGCGCCCAAGGCCGACGCCCTGGTCACCGACCGGCCGGGAGTTCTCTTGGGTGTGCTTGCCGCCGACTGCGCGCCGGTGCTGCTCGCCGACCCGTCGGCGCACGTGATCGGTGCCGCCCATGCCGGCTGGAAGGGCGCGCTCGCGGGCGTCGTCGAGACGACGGTGGCGGCAATGGAACGACTGGGCGCGCGGCGCGAGCGCTTGCGCGCCGTGATCGGCCCCTGCATCGGCGCTCAGTCCTACGAAGTGGGGCCGGAATTTCCGACGCCCTTCCTCGCCCAGGACGAGGCCAATCGGGGCTTCTTTCGTGACGCCCCGCGCAGCGGCCATTTCCTGTTCGATCTGGCCGGTTACCTGGTGCGACGCCTTCAACTTGCCGGCGTCACCGCGCGTGCGACCGGCCATGACACGCTCGTGGCCAAGGAGCACTTCTTCAGCTATCGGCGCAACACGCTCGAAGGCGTGCGCGACTACGGCCGCGGCCTGTCGGCCATCGCACTCCAGGAATAAGGTGCCGTACTTCGTCCTCCTGGTCGTTTGCTGCCTCGTGGGAATGCTCGCGACATGCGTCATGATGTTGTGAGGCTGCTCTCGGGCCTGGCCGTGGCAGGGGCTTTGGTCCTGGCCGGCTGCATCGACACGCCCAAGCCCTTCGAGCATGACGGAGCGTCCGATGCGGTCCTGCCGCCGAACGACGACAAGACCGAAGTGGCGATTGCTACGCCCGCCAACATGCCTGACGCGATGGCCGCGCGCGTCGCGGCGGCGCTGGCGCTCGAGCTGCAGTCCTACAACATCGTCGCCGCCGTGCAGCCGGCCAAGGCTCCGATCAAGGTGTCGGGCGCCATGAGCACGCGTGACGCGCCCAACGGGCTCGGAATCGAAATCGAGATCGAGTGGTTCCTGTTCGACGGCAAGCGCATCGAAGGTCCGGCGGTCAGCAAGACGCGCGCGCAGACGCAGGACTGGGAGGAGGCAAGCGACCGGCTGGTGTCGCGCATCGCCCAGCAGGCGGCGCCCCAGGTCGCGACCTTGATGGGCAAGCCGCCAACCTACGAAGCCCGTTCGCTCGGCCAGGTGGCGGCGGGCCTCAGCGTGCCGCCGGTGCCGCCGGCGCCCCCTGTGACGCCGCCCGACAGCACGCGCGATCCCAAGGTCGCGGCCGCCGCCAAGCCGCCGGCGGTGGCGACGGCACCCGCGCCTGTGGCCACACCGCCCGTGCCGCTGGTGCGGGTGATGGTGGTCCCGGTGACTGGGGCGCCATCCGACGGCAATCGCCAGCTCTACTCCGGGATGCGGCGCGCCTTGGGATCCAACCGCATCGTGGTGATGGACAAGGGCGGCTCCGATGTCTTCACGGTGAGCGGCAGCGTCGTGCTGACGCCGATCGACGATCAGAGCGCGCAACTGGCCGTGACCTGGGTCCTGAAGGACCCGGCCGGCAAGGAAGTCGGCAAGATCGAGCAATCCAACCCAGTGCCGCTGGCCGCGACCAAGGGCTCGTGGCTCGGCTTCGGCGATATCGTCGCCACCGCCGCTGTCGAGGGCGTGCTGCAATTGCTCGACAAAGCGCTGTCCCGCCCGCACTGAGCGTCATGACACTTGTCAGAGGGGGGCGTCGGGCTGCTACTGTCATGAAATAGGCTTGATTCTTGCAAAGATCGACGCGGGCTAGGGAGGGGTCGTCCATGTTCGATATTAGGAAGTCGGTCGCGGCCATGGTGTCGGCAGCGGCCATCGTCGGGCTGTGCGGGGGCGCACCGGCCCAGGCTGAGACGGTCATCCGCGCGGTGATGAACTCGGATCTGAAGATCCTCGATCCGATCTGGACCACCGCCTACATCCAACGCAGCTTCGGCTACATGGTCTGGGACACGCTGTTCGCCTTCGACGACAAGTTGGAGGTGAAGCCGCAGATGGTCGACAAGTGGGACGTCTCGGCCGACAAGCTCACCTGGACCTTCACCCTGCGCGACGGCCTCGTCTGGTCGGATGGCAAGCCGGTCACTTCCGAGGACTGCATCGCCTCGATCAAGCGCTGGGGCGCCAAGGATTCGATGGGTCAGAAGCTCATGAGCGAGGTCACGGGCTTCGAGGCGGTCGACGCCAAGACCTTCAAGATGAAGCTGAAGGAGCCCTACGGCTTGGTGCTGCAATCACTCGGCAAGCCGTCGTCCAACGTGCCGTTCATGATGCCGAAGAAGACGGCCGAGACCGATCCCAACACGCAGATCAAGATCGAGGACGTAATCGGCTCCGGACCGTTCCTGTTCGTCGCCAAGGAATGGAAGCCCGGCGAGAAGGTGGTGTTCGTCAAGAACCCGACCTACAAGCCGCGCAGCGATCCGCCGTCGGGCCTGGCCGGCGCCAAGCTCGCCAAGGTCGATCGCGTTGAATGGGTGTGGATCCCCGACGCGCAGACCCAGGTGTCGGCCATCCAGAACGGCGAGATCGACATGATCGAATCGCCCGCCATGGATCTGCTGCCGCTCCTGGCCAAGGACAAGAACATCAAGCTGTTCGACTACAATCCGCTCGGCAACCAATACGTCTTCCGCTTCAACACGCTCTACAAGCCGTTCAAGGATCCGAAGATCCGCTATGCCGCATCGGTCGCCTTCGGCCAGGAGGAGTTCCTCAAGGCCACGATCGGCGATCCGAAGTACTACAAGGTCTGCAAGGACATGTTCCTGTGCGGCACGCCGCTCGGCACCGATGCCGGCATGAAGGACATCCTCAATCAGGACACCGCGAAGGCGAAGCAGCTCCTCAAGGAGGCGGGCTACGACGGCACGCCGGTGGTGCTGATGCAGTCGACCGACCTCGGCGTGCTGACCAACATGGCGCCGGTCGCCAAGGCGCAGCTCGAGGCCGCCGGCTTCAAGGTCGACATGCAGCCGATGGATTGGCAGACGCTGGTGGCGCGCCGCAACAAGAAGGACCCGCCGGACAAGGGCGGCTGGAACGCCTTCATCACCTCGTGGGTGGCGGCCGACATCCTCAATCCGGTGATGGCCGGCTTCTTCAACGCCGCCTGCGACAAGGCGATGTTCGGCTGGCCGTGCGACGAGAAGATCGAGAAGATGCGCGACCAGTTCGCCCACGAGACGGACCCGGCCAAGCAGAAGCAGATCGTGATCGACCTGCAGAAGTACTGGGTCGAGCACCCGACCCACGTCAATCTCGGCCAGTGGTACCAGCCGTTTGCGCTGCGCGCCAACGTCGAGGGCGTGATGAAGGCGCCGGTGACGGTGTTCTGGAACATGACCAAGAAGTAGCGAACGCGGGCGGAGCGGCCTCGCGCCGCTCTTCCCGGCAAGAAACATAAAGGCAAATGGAGGGGCTTCAGATGAGCATCAAACGACGCGATTTGGCCGCGCTGACGGCAGGTGCCGCCATGGCTGCAGTGGTGCGGCCGGCGGCGGCGGCGCCCAAGGTCCTGAAATATGTGCGCAACGGCAATCTGACCATCCTCGACCCGATCTGGACGACGGCCTACGTCACGCGCGACCACGGCTACATGATCTACGACACGCTGTTCGCGATGGACGAGCACAACGAGATCAAGCCGCAGATGGTCGACAAGTACACGGTCTCGTCCGACAAGCTCCTGTGGACCTTCACCCTGCGCGACGGGCTGGAATGGCACGACGGCAAGCCGGTCACCTCGGAAGACTGCGTGCCGTCGCTGAAGCGCTGGATGGGACGTGATCCGATGGGCCAGAAGCTCTCCGACTTCGTCGCCGAGCTCAAGGTGGTGGACGCCAAGACCTTCACGCTGAAGCTCAAGGAGCCGTACGGCCTGGTGCTCGATTCGATCGGCAAGCCCAGCTCCAACGTACCCTTCATGATGCCAAAGGCGGTCGCCGCGACCGATCCCTTCAAGCAGTTCGATAGCACGGTCGGCTCCGGCCCGTTCATCTATGTCAACGCCGAGTCCAAGCCCGGCGAGAAACACATCTACATCAAGAATCCCAAGTACAAGCCGCGCGCCGAACCGGCCTCGGGCCTGGCTGGAGGCAAGGTCGCCAAGGTCGACCGCATCGAATGCATCGAGATGCCCGATCCGCAGCAGCAGGTGAATGCCCTGCTGGCGGGCGAGATCGACGTGATCGAGCAGCTGCCGCACGACCTGGTGCCGTTGCTGAAGGGGGACAAGGGCACCAAGCTGGTCGACTGGAACCCGCTCGGCCAGCAGTTCGTCATCCGCTTCAACCACCTGCAGCCGCCGTTCAACAACCCGAAGATCCGGTTGGCCGCGCTCTATTGCATGCGCCAGGAGGACTACCTCAAGGCCACGGTCGGCGATGCCAAGTACTACAAGGTCTGCACCGCCGCCTTCATCTGCGGCACGCCCAATGCCGTGAACGCGCCCGACGATCTCCTGGTCAAGCCGAACTTCGAGAAGTCCAAGGCGCTCCTGAAGGAGGCGGGCTACGACGGCAAGCCGGTCGTGCTGATGCAGTCGACCACCTTGCCGGTTCTCACCAACACCGCGCCGGTCACCAAGAAGCTGCTCGAGGAGGGCGGCTTCAAGGTCGACATGCAGTCGATGGACTGGCAGACGCTGGTCACGCGCCGCACCAAGAAGGATCCGCCGGACAAGGGCGGCTGGAATTGCTTCCACACCTATGCGGTAGCGGCCGACTCGCTGAACCCGATCTCCAACAACTTCTTCCTCGCCAACGGCGACAAGGCATGGTTCGGCTGGCCGAACGATCCCACCATGGAAAAGCTGCGCGACCAGTACGCCCGCGAGACCGATCCGGCGAAAAGCAAGCTGCTGGCGGCGGCCTGCCAGGCGCGCGCCATCGAGACCGCCCAGTTCGGCTGGATCGGCCAGTGGTACGGCCCGGGCGCCTCGCGCTCCAACATCAACGGCTGGCTGAAGACGCCCGTCGCAGTCATGTGGAACGTGGACAAGGCGTGACGACAGTCGCGCCTTGTCCATCCTGAGCGAAGCAAAGGATCTGATGCGGAAGGAAGCAGTCACCTAGTATGCTCGACTTCATCGCCCGCAGGTTGGTCGCCATCATCCCGGTGCTCGCAGTGGTGGCGATCTTCGTCTTCCTGATGCTCCGGCTGACGCCGGGCGATCCGGCGGCGGTGATCGCCGGCGACAACGCCACCTCCGACCAGATCGCGATGATCCGTGAGAAGCTCGGGCTCGACCTGCCGATCTGGCAGCAGTTCGGCATCTGGATCGGCGACGTGCTGCGCGGCAATTTCGGCGAGAGCTTCTTCTTCAAGAAGACCGTGATGGAACTGATCGAGCAGCGTCTCGAGCCGACCCTGGCGCTGTCGATCTGCACGCTGGTGCTGGCCATCGTCACCGCGGTGCCGCTCGGCGTGCTGGCCGCCTGGCGCCAGGGCTCGCTCCTCGACCGCGTGGTCATGGGCTTCTCGGTGCTGGGCTTCTCGATGCCGAGCTTCGTCATCGGCTACCTGTTGATCTACTGTTTCGCGATCTGGCTCGGCTGGCTGCCGGTGCAGGGCTACACCCGGATCGCCGCCGATTTCTGGGGCTTCCTCGAGCACATGATCCTGCCCTCCGTGACGCTCGCGATCATCTACGTCGCCTTGATCGCCCGCATCACGCGCGCCTCGGTGCTTGAAGTGCTGAACGAGGACTACATTCGCACCGCCCGCGCCAAGGGCCTCTCCAATCGCGTCGTGCTGATGCGCCATGCCCTCAGGAACGCCGCCGTGCCGATCCTGACCGTGATCGGCATCGGCATCGCGCTCTTGATCGGTGGTGCCGTGGTGACGGAGAGCGTCTATGGCCTGCCGGGGCTTGGCCGCCTCACCGTCGAGGCGGTGCTGAGCCGCGACTTCCCGACCATCCAGGCCGTCATCATGCTGTTCTCCGTGGTCTATGTCGTAATCAACCTCCTGATC
>JBPYDO010000274.1:0-13948 GCA_051985755.1 Reyranella sp.
TCGAGGAGCTCGAGTTCTGCGTCAAGCAGCTCGGCGCCAAGGTCGCCATGTTCGGCAACGCCGCCCGCCGCATGGCCAAGGCCAAGGACATCGATCCCGACCTGACCCGCCACACGGTGATCTTCGAGCGGTTCGGCATCGACAGCGACCACGATTACGACCCGGTCTGGCAGAAGTGCCGCGAGCTCGGCATCGCGCCGACCTTCCACGCCGGCGGGCGCGGCTTCGGCCTGCGCAACTCGCCCAGCAACTTCACCTACAACCACATCGGCCACTTCGCCGCCGCCGGCCATTCGATCGCCAAGGGCCTGTTCCTGGGCGGCGTGACGCGGCGCTTCCCCGACCTCAACTTCGCCTTCCTCGAGGGCGGCGTGGGCTGGGGCTGCCAGCTGTTCGCCGACCTGATCGAGCATTGGGAACGGCGCGGCGCCAAGGGCATCGCCTACATGGATCCCAAGAAGCTCGACCGCGCGCTGCTGCGCAGCCTGGTCGACAAGTACGACTACAGCGACATCGCCGCCGAACTCGACAAGCGCGACGGCTGGCCGTCGCGCGAGGAGGACGATGCGACCGGCGGCGTGCCGGTGCTCGACGACTTCGCTGCCTGCAAGATCGAGCGCAAGCAGGACTGGATCGACCTCTACGCCAAGCCCTAT
Organism: Reyranella sp.; assembly: GCA_051985755.1. GTDB lineage: Bacteria > Pseudomonadota > Alphaproteobacteria > Reyranellales > Reyranellaceae > Reyranella. Next base: position 657 of record JBPYDO010000274.1, read on the forward strand.
TACTTCGGCTGCGAGGCCGACGATCGCATGAACGTCACGGCGTTCGGGCGCGCCAATCCGTTCGGCGCGCGCATCAATGCGATCTTCAGCTCCGACATCGGCCACTTCGACGTGCCCGACATGCTGAGCCCGGTGCCGGAAGCCTATGAGCTGGTCGAGGACGAGCTCATCACCTCGGACGACTTCCGCGACTTCACCTTCGCCAATGCCGTGCGCCTGTGGGGCCAGCAGAATCCCCGCTTCTTCGAGGGCACGCGCGTGGCCAAGGAAGCGGCGGCTGCGCTGAAGCCGGCGCCCGTCCGGGCGGCCGCGGCCGAATAGGGCTAGGCGCCGTACTGCAGTAAGGCTTCGCCGTTCGCCTTGAGCCATGCCCGCGGGCCCTCGATCGGGCCCGCGCTCAGGCGGCGGGCCAGCGCCCAGAAGCGCGGCCCGTGGTTGAGATGCACGAGATGCGCGACCTCGTGCGCCACGAGATAGTCCAGCACGTCGGGTGGCGCGAAGACCAGCCGCCAGGAGAACGACATCGTGGCGTCCGGTCCGCAGCTGCCCCAGCGCGAGCGGCTGTCGCGCACGGTGATGCGTCTGACGGCGCGCTCGACCTCACGGGCCTTGACGTGGACCAGCGGCACCAGCCGCGCCCACAGGTGGGACATCAGCCAATCGCGTAGCCGGCGCGGTAGATGCTCCGGTCGTCCGGCGACATGGATCTCCCCACCTTGCAGCCAAACCGCGCCGCGCATCTCCGGCCGGTGACGCACGAGGTGCGCCGCGCCGAACAGCGGCAACGCGATCCCGTCGGCAAAGGGCAGCCGTTCCGGCAGGCGCTTCAGCCGCAACGCGATCCAGCCGGCCTGGCTCTCGGCGAAGCGTACGGCGGTGCTGCGCGCCATGCGCGGCGGCGCCGTCAGCACGATGCGGCGCCGCGCCGGATCGACCCGGAGCGAGGCCCGCCGCGAGCGCGCATTGCGCATGAACGTCACCGGCAGGCTGGCGCCGGCATGATGGATGAGGAGTTCTTCTGGCGGTGCGGGGCCGGTCAAGCGATCCCTCGCAAGCGCTCCCTTCGACTTTGCTGAGGGCAGGCCGTCACTCCGCTGCAACCCCGAGGCCGATCGGGCAGCTCACGCCGGTGCCGCCCAGGCCGCAATAGCCGCTCGGATTCTTCGCGAGATACTGCTGGTGATAGTCCTCGGCGTAGTAGAAGGGCGGCGCGTCGAGGATTTCCGTGGTGATGGCGCCCATGCCGGCCTTGGCCAGCTCGCGCTGGAAAAGCGCTCGCGAGGCCTCGGCCTTCTTCTTCTGATCGGCCGAGAAGGTGTAGATGCCGGAGCGGTACTGCGTGCCGACATCGTTGCCCTGGCGCATGCCCTGGGTCGGATCGTGACTCTCCCAGAACACCTTCAAGAGCGTCTCATAGGAAGTCTTCTTCGGATCGAACCACACCATCACGACTTCGTTATGCCCGGTATAGCCCGAGCAGACTTCCTTGTAGGTCGGATGGGGCGTGAGGCCGGCGGCATAGCCGACCGCCGTCGCATACACGCCCGGCGCCTCCCAGAACTTGCGCTCGGCCCCCCAGAAGCAGCCGAGACCGAATAGCGCCTTCTCGAGTCCCTCGGGGAACGGCGGCTGGATGCGATGACCGCTCACGAAGTGCTCGGCCGGCACCGCGAAGGCCGGCGAATTGCGCCCCGGCAGAGCGCGGTCGGACGTCGGCATCTCGGTCTTCTTCCGCAGGATCTGCCACATGGTTGGGCTCCCTTGCTTTTGTGGGGTGGAATATGGCCATACAATGCCGTCGTTGCGAGAGGGGAGTCGAGGACGATGATGGTATTTCTGGTGTGTGCGGGCCTGCTCGGCCTGTTGGGCATCGCGCTGGCCTTCAACGTCGGGCATCTGCGCGGCAAGAAGAAGATCTTCCTGGGCGACGGCGGCGACAAGGAATTGATGACCGCCATGCGCGTGCAGGCCAATTTCATCGAGAACGTGCCGCTCGGCCTGATCCTGATCGGGCTGCTGGGCAGCAGCTACAGCGCCACGCCGATAGCCGTGCTTTCCATTGCGCTCCTGGTGGCGCGCCTGCTGCATGCACCGGGAATGCTGGGATACGTCAGTTTTGGCCGGCCGGCAGGTGCTGCCCTCACCACCCTCGTTCTGTTGCTCGCCGCGATCGGCGTCGGCCTTTCCGGTTTGGGCATCAAGCTCTTCTGACGCCGCGGCCAGAGCGCGACCCATGCTCGGCAAGCTCTGGCAGATCGCGATTTCCGCAGGCACCGGCTTCTTCACCAACCGTCTGTCCACCTCGGCGGCGGCGATGGCGTTCTACACCATGTTCGCCCTCGGCCCGATCATGATCTTCACCATCGCGATCGCCGAACCGATCGTTGGGCGACTGATGGCGCAGCAGGCGATCTTCGACGCGCTCAGCACCGTCGTCGAGCCCGACGCGCTCAAGAGCATCCAGCGCTTCGCCTCGCAGGACCTGTTCCGCGGCGGAGGCATTGCGGCGTTTATTGGCGCGCTCGTCCTGCTCTACACCGGCACACGCGTGTTCGTGGAACTGGACGACAGCATCGAGGTGATCTGGCGCGGCCGCTCGACCCGCAGCATTAATCTGGTGGTGGCCGGCCTGAAGTCGCGCCTGCTCGCCCTGCTGCTGATGGTCGTGCTCGGCCTGATGCTGATCACCGTGATCGTGAGCAGCGTCATCCTCTCGGCCTACGCCGGCGCACTCAATCGCTTCCCGATCCTGGGCGAATGGATCGGCCCGGCCATTTCCGGGTTCACCCACTATGGCGTGCTCACCGTCTTCTTCACCCTGATCTACAAGTGGCTGCCGACCGGCGGCGTGCCCTGGCGTTTCGCCCTGGTCAGCGGCGCGGTGAATACCCTGCTGTTTGCTGCCGGCAATCGGGCGCTTGTCTTCTACTTCGAGGTGACCAAGCTCACTTCGGCGTTCGGTGCCACGGCCGGTTTCGCTGCCATCATGGTGTGGATGTACTGGACGTCGCTCACGATCCTGGTCGGCGCGCAGGTTGGTCGTTCCACGCGCGACACCTTGGAAGCCAAGCCGCAGGACGCGCTGTTGCCCAGGGGGTGAATGGGACGGCGGGCCCGGAGCCCGCGCCGCGCTCAGAACATCGTCGCCAATACCCGATCGGGCGGCTTGTGGCCGTCTGCGAAGGTCTTGATGTTGATCAGCACCTTCTCGCCCATCTCGATGCGGCCTTCGAGCGTCGCCGAGCCCATGTGCGGCAGCAGCACGACATTGTCGAGTTCCAGGAGCTTGGGATTGATCTGCGGCTCGTGCTCGTAGACATCGAGACCGGCGCCGGCGATTTCATCCGCCTTCAGCATGCGCACCAGCGCGTTCTCGTCGATCACTTCGCCACGCGAGGTGTTGACGATGATGGCCGTGGGCTTCATCAGCTTGAGCCGCCGCGCCGAGAGCAGGTGATAGGTCGCGGGGGTATGCGGGCAGTTCACCGACACGATGTCCATGCGCGCCATCATCTGGTCGAGGCTCTCCCAATAGGTCGCCTCGAGTTCGCGCTCGATCTCGACATGGACACGCTTGCGATTGTGATAGTGGATGGCCAGGCCAAAGCCCTTGGCGCGACGCGCCAGAGCCTGGCCGATGCGGCCCATGCCGAGGATGCCCATGCGCTTGCCCTGCAGGCGGGCGCCCAGCATCGATGTCGGACTCCAGCCGGTCCATTTGTTGGCGCGCACCATCCGCTCGCCGGCACCCATGCGCCGCGCCGTTGCCAGCACCAGCGCCATCGACATGTCGGCTGTGTCCTCGGTCAGCACGCCGGGCGTATTGGTCACCGTGATGCCGCGCTGCCGCGCCGTGTCGAGATCGATATGGTCGACGCCGGTGCCGAACGAGGCGATCAGCTTGAGGCGCGGCCCGGCCTGGCTCAGCACCCGGCTGTCGATGCGGTCGGTCACTGTGGGCACCAGCACGTCGGCCGACTTGACGGCATCGACCAGCGCCGCGGGGCTGAGCGGAAGGTCGTCGGCGTTCAGACGAGTGTCGAACAGCTCCATCAACCGCGTCTCGATCGCGTCGGGCAGCTTGCGGGTGACGATCACCAGCGGCTTCTTCTTCGAACCGGACGGCATGCCTGCCGATTAGCAATTCCGCGCGACCGTTGTCCAGCACGCGAGCCCGCTGCCATGCGGTAAAGAAAAGACACTGATTTCAAGTGCTTGTCGTATCCAATGCGGATTTGCGGTATAAAGCGTGCGATGCGATTCGATCGGATCGTTTGGCGTGGCGTGGCCTATCTTACATGGGCGATCTTGGGCCTTTGCGCCCAGCCGGCACTGCTACCGTTCGTTGCCGAGGGCGTCGCCCAAGCCTCGGAGCCGCGGGCCAAGTCACCGATCCGAGGGTCGGGTCTTCCCATCCCGCGCTTCGCCACGCTCAAGTCCGACGAGGTCAACGTGCGCACCGGCCCCGGCCCGCGTTACCCGATCGACTGGGTGTTCAAGCGCAAGATGATGCCGGTCGAAATCATCGCCGAGTACGAAAACTGGCGCAAAATACGCGATTGGCAGGGGGCCGGCGGCTGGGTCTATCAAGGCCTGCTGACTGGCAAGCGCACCTTCATCGTCCCCTCCAAGGTGGTGAGCCTGCGCCGCACTCCGGCGCGGTCCGCCGAAGTGATCGCCAAGCTCGAGCCTGAAGTGGTCGGCGAAATCCGTTCCTGTTCAGGCGATTGGTGCCGCGTCAAAGTGTCCGGCATCATCGGCTGGCTGGCACGGACCGATCTTTGGGGTGTCTACAAGTCGGAGCCCATCAACTAAGCCGGCCGCGGCAGCCGCTGAAAGTTGAAGCTTCACCCTGCTCAGGGTGGCTGGCGGCGGCTGCGGGGCGGTCCTAGAACGGTGCCGTGACCCACGCCGTCAGCGCCACCTATACCCGCTACGACCACATGTCGCTGACTGCGGCGCTGCTGGCGGGGCTGCTGCATGCTTTGACGGCGCTGGCCCTATGGTGGCTGCCGACCCTCAAAAGCGAAGACCTTGAGGTGGAACCGATCGAGGTCACGCTCGAGCAACCGGCCACCAAGCAGCCGGCGACGCCCGCTCCGCAAGCCGCACCTTCGCAACCCAGCCCGGCTCAACCCAGCCCGGCTCAGCCTCCACCGCCCCCGGCCGCCAATCCGCAGGCGGCGCAGCCCGCCCCGCCTTCTGGCGCCACCGCGGCCCCGACGCCGCAAGCCGCGCCACGACCCGCTCCACCGCCGCCGATCACCGCTCCACTGCCCCCTCCACCGGCATCCGAGGCGCCGCAACAGGCGGCGCGGCCGCCGGAACCGCCGCTCGATAACGCCTTGCCGCCCCTCGAGACGCCGCCGCCGCCGATCACCTCGCGCGATTTCCCCAAGCCTCCCCCCAAGCCGCCCGCACCACAGAAGCCCTCCCAGCAAACGCACGCCGCGCCTTCGCACCAACAGCGCTTGGCGCCTTCGCCGTTGTCGCAGCATCAGAACCCGACTCAACAGGCGACGGCGCCCAAGACCACTTTCATCAATCCAGCCCAGACCTATGCGCAAACGAAGGCGCGCGATGACTATCTCTACCAAGTCCTGCACAAATTCTCGCAATACCTTCCGAATTTGCAGCAAGGTCAGGCCCGTGAAGGTGGATCGATCGCTTTGACCTTCGTGATTGCCCGAGATGGTCGCTTGGTCGACGCTAGAATCGCAAAGTCGAGCGGCATCTCATCGCTAGACCGCAGCTTGCTCGAAGCGATGCGCGCAGCTTCACCCTACCCTCCGCTGCCCTCAGAGATTTCCGGTGACCGCGCGACCTTCTATGCGCCGCTATTCACAGCTCACTAGCTAATCGAAATCTCGGCTAAGGGCCTGGCGAACGACCGCCGGCATCATCGCCATGTGGGCGTAGTTGGCGTGGTCGAAGCCGACCACGACGTCGCCCTTGCCATCCTTGAAATCGGCGATCGTCGCGGCGGTGAAGGGGAACCGGATGAACTGCACCGACGAGGCCTTGCCGTCGTCGCGTGTGCGCTCCTGGTCAGCCTCGGGCACGCCACGGATCGTCTGGGCGCCGACACGGATGAAAGCGGCGGTTTCGACGCCCCCCAGGGTCGCCAGCACGCGGGCGCGGCGCAGCGGATCCTCGATCTCGAACATGACGGTCGCCACCAGCTCGCTGCCCTGCGGTATCAGCGGATTGTAGGCCGCCAGCTCGTCGGGCACCTGCTCGGCGCCGCCCTTTTCGATGAACAGCATCTCGTGCACCTGGTGCAGCATGGTGTCATACGATTCGAAATAGAAGGTCGCGATCGGTCCGACTTCCAGGCGCCGGTTCTTCTTCAATTCGGCGACGCGGCGGCGGCGCTCGCCGCGTTGGCGGGCATATTCCGCAAGCGGCAGGATGACCGACGCCTCGATCTTGCGTGCGGTCATGTGGGCTCCTCTATCAGGCCATAGGCGCGCGCCAGGAGCTCGATCGGATGGTGCGCGCGCGAGGGTTTCGGTTTCTGCTCGCCGGCCGTCATTTCCATCACCTGCATCAGATGGTCGGCGGCCAGCGGGCATTCGGAGGCGACGAAGCTCGTATCGTTCTTGAGCGCGGTTTGGGCGGCCGGCTTGCCGACCTTCACCGCGGTCTCGAAATTCTCGGTGCGCGCACCCCAGATGCCGCCATGGCCGCTGCAGCGCTCGATCACCGACACCTTGGTCTGCGGCACCAGCCGCAGGAGCTCGGCCGCCTTGGCCCCCATGTTCTGCGCCCGCGCATGACAGGCAAGATGCACGCTGACGCCGCCTTCGATCGGCTGCAGTCCCGGCGCCAGTCCGTGTTTCTTGGCGATGTCGACCACATATTCGGAGATGTCGAACGTCGCCTGCGCCAGCCGGCCGATCGCGGGGTCACGCGGACAAAGCAGCGGCCATTCGAATTTCAGCATCAGGGCGCAGGACGGGGTGAGCGCCACGATGTCGTAGCCCTTGTCGACCCACGGCAGGAGTTCCGACGAGACGCGACGTGCTGATGCGGCGACGGCCTCGAGGTCGCCGAGCTCGAGCTTAGGCATGCCGCAGCACGCCGGGTGCAGCACTTCCGTCTCGACGCCGTTGTGCGCCAGCACGGCGCGGGCGGCGGCGCCGACATCGGTGGCGTTGTAGTTTACGAAGCAGGTGGCATAGAGCAGAGCCTTGCGCTGGCCGAAGGCGGGGGCGGCCTGGCTGGCGGTCGCGCCTTCGCGCTTGGCGCGTATCTCGAAGGTCTCGCCGGCATAGCGCGGCAGGCGGGCGCCGTGGTGGAGGCCGGTCACCTTCTCTAGGGTCCGGCGCACCGGCTTGTTGCGCTCGTCGGTGGCCCAATTGGCAAAGCCCGACATGAAGCTGCCGAGCGGCCCCTCGAGGTCGGTGCTCGCCAGCTGGCTGGCGACGAAGCCGATGCCGTGCTTCCGCGCCTGAACCGCGCGATGGCGCAGCATGAGGTGCGGGAAGTCGACCGCCCATTCATGCGGCGGCACGTAGGGGCATTTGGTCATGAAGCACATGTCGCACAGCGTGCAGGCCTGCTCGACCTTCGCGTAGTCCTGCTTTGCGACGCCATCGAGTTCACCCGTCGCACCATTGTCGATCAGGTCGAACAGGCGTGGGAAGGAATCGCACAGGTTGAAGCAGCGCCGACAGCCATGGCAGATCTCGAAGACCCGCTGCATTTCCTTTTCCAGCGCCTGCTCGTCCCAGAACCAGGGGTTCTGCCATTCGAGCGGATGGCGCACGGGCGCCTCGAGACTGCCTTCACGCATGGGAGCGACTCGCCGGGTTATTGCCGCGGCCGGGTACCTCTTGGTGGACGCAAAAAGGGGACCCTTGTGGGTCCCCCGCCGACGGCGACGGGCCTCAGGCCATCGTATCGAGGGCCTTCTGGAAGCGGCCGGCATGGCTCTTCTCGGCCTTGGCCAAGGTTTCGAACCAGTCGGCGATCTCGGAGAAGCCTTCCTCACGCGCCGCGCGGGCCATGCCGGGATACATGTCGGTGTATTCGTGGGTCTCGCCGGCAATCGCCGCTTTGAGATTGGCCGAGGTGCCGCCGATCGGCAGGCCGGTTGCCGGATCGCCGCTCACTTCGAGGAATTCGAGGTGGCCGTGCGCATGACCGGTCTCGCCTTCGGCTGTCGAGCGGAAGACGGCGGCGACATCGTTGTAGCCCTCGACGTCGGCCTTTTGCGCGAAGTAGAGGTAGCGCCGGTTGGCCTGGCTTTCGCCGGCGAACGCCGCCTTCAGGTTCGCTTCGGTCTTGGATCCCTTGAGATTGGCCATGTTCCTTATCCTCCTGTAGTCGGCAGGATATTGGGGAGGCCGCGCCGGGACGTCAAGCAGATTAGAATTGTTCTAAAGATGCAAACGATTCGCAGCGTTGGCTGCGACTAGCGGCGCACCCTGACAATGACGTCGACGCGCGACAATCGGGTGCCCTTGGGCGGCGGCGGCAGGCCGGCGATCGTGACCTTGTCGGAGGGAAAGTCGTGCAATTCGCCGTCGGTCTCGACGAAAAAATGATGGTGATGGCCCGTATTGGTGTCGAAATAGGACCGGCCGGGCGCAACCACGACCTCGCGCAGCAGTCCAGCGTCTCGGAACTGGTTCAAGGCATTGTAGACCGTTGCCAGCGCCACGGGATGGCGCGCCGCCTTGACCTCGACGTGCAGGCTCTCTGCCGTCACATGTCGGTGACCGCCGCCGAACAGAACGCGCGCCAAGGCGACACGCTGGCGCGTCGGGCGCAGGCCCGCCGCCCGCAGACGCGCCGCAAAATCGGGGCTGGTGCTGTTCATGATCCGGCCCATATGTAAGGACTGGCGCGGGGCATGGAAAGCCCCAAACGGAGGCTTCCGGGGCGGTTTGCGCAAGCCGCGCGGCCTCCCTATTCTGCCCGGCGCTCCGCAAGGGGCGGCCGGGCAGGACGGTGAACGGTGAGCGAGAAGAAGCACAGTTATTCCTTCGAGGACCTGATCGAGTGCGCCAAAGGGCGCCTGTTCGGCCCGGGAAACGCGCAGCTGCCGCTGCCGCCGATGCTGATGTTCGACCGCATCGTCAAGATCGACGACACGGGCGGCAAGTACGGCAAGGGCGAGATCGTGGCCGAGCTCGACGTGAAGCCAGACCTCTGGTTCTTCGCCTGCCATTTCAAGGGCGATCCGGTGATGCCGGGCTGCCTCGGCCTCGATGCGCTGTGGCAGCTGGTCGGTTTCTTCCTGGGATGGATGAAGGCACCGGGTCGCGGCCGCGCCATAGGCGTGGGCGAAGTGAAGCTGACCGGCATGGTCGTGCCGACGGTGCGCAAGATCACCTATCACATCCATCTCAAGCGCGTGATCCTGCGCAAGCTGGTGATGGGCATCGCCGACGGCATCATGGAGGCTGACGGCAAGCCGGTCTACGAGGCCAGCGACCTCAAGGTCGGCCTGGTCCAGAACGCGGCGGCATCGGCAGCGGCGGGCTGACATGAGACGGGTCGTCGTCACCGGCCTCGGCGTCGTTTCGTCGATCGGCAACAATGCGGCCGAAGTCACGCGTTCGCTGAAGGAAGGCAAGTCCGGCATTGAGTTCGTGCCGCAATACAAGGAGCTGGGCTTCCGCAGCCAGGTTGCGGGCACCGTCAAGCTCAATCCCGAGGAGCTGATCGACCGTCGGCTGATGCGCTTCATGGGCAATGGCGCGGCCTACGCCTATCTCGCCATGAAGGAGGCGATCGCCGACGCGGGCCTGAGCGACGCCGAGGTTTCCAACGAGCGCGCCGGCGTGGTCGCGGGCTCGGGCGGCCCGACCACGGGCGCGATCGTCCAGGCGGCCCTCACGACCAAGGAAAAGGGCCCCAAGCGCGTCGGCCCCTTCCAGGTGCCGCGCGCCATGTCGAGCACCGTCTCGGCCAATCTCGCGACCTCTTTCAGGATCAAGGGGCCTTCCTACTCGATCAGTTCAGCCTGCTCGACGTCGGCGCATTGCATCGGCAATGCCGCCGAATGCATCCAGCTCGGCAAGGCCGACCGCATGTTCGCCGGCGGCGGCGAGGAGCTCGATTGGACCTTGTCGGTGCTGTTCGACGCCATGGGCGCGATGTCGTCCAAATACAACGACACGCCGGAGCGGGCGAGCCGGGCCTACGACAAGGACCGCGATGGCTTCGTGATCTCCGGCGGCGGCGGCATGATGGTGCTCGAGGATCTGGACGTCGCGCGCGCTCGCGGCGCCAAGATCTACGCCGAGGTCATCGGCTATGGCGCCACCTCCGACGGCGCCGACATGGTGGCTCCTTCGGGCGAGGGCGCAGTGCGCTGCATGAAGCTCGCCCTCGACGGCTTCCCGGGCGCGGCGCGGCGCAATGCGCCGGTCGACTACATCAACACCCACGGCACCTCCACGCCGGTGGGCGACATCACCGAGCTCGAGGCCATCCGCACGGCGCTGGGCGACAGGTTGCCAAGCATCAGCTCGACCAAGTCGCTGACCGGCCACAGCCAGGGCGCCACCGGTGCACACGAGGCGATCTATACGCTGCTGATGCTGAAGGACGATTTCGTGGCGGCATCGGCCAACATCGAGAACCTCGATCCGGGGGCCGAGGGCTATCCCATCGCGCGCCAGCGCATCGACAAGGCAGGACTTCAAACCGTGATGTCGAACAGCTTCGGCTTCGGCGGCACCAACGCCAGCCTGCTGTTCTCGCGCTACGAACTCTGAGGGGGAAAGATGCCAGAGGACAGGACCCTCGCCGCCGCACCTGATGCATCCGGGGGCGCGACAAGCGGCGCGGCGGGCTCCTCTTCCAGCCACACCGCCTCCAAGGCCGTCGAGCTGCCGTCCGTGCCCAAGCTCATGGCGGGCAAGCGCGGCCTGGTGATGGGCGTGGCCAACGACCGTTCGATCGCCTGGGGCATCGCCCAGGCCCTGCATGCGGCCGGCGCCGAAATGGCCTTCACCTACCAGGGCGCCGCCTTCGGCAAGCGCGTGCTGCCGATGGTCGAGAAGCTCGGTGCGCGCATCGTCGAGGAGGCCGACGTCGAAAGCGAGGAGAGCCTCGACCGGCTGTTCGCGCGCCTGCGCCAGGAATGGGGCCGGCTGGATTTCGTGGTGCACGCCATCGCCTTCTCCGACAAGGAGGAGCTGAAGGGCCGCTACGTCGACACCACCAAGGCGAACTTCCAGCGCAGCCTCACCATCTCCTGCTATTCCTTCACCGAGATCGCGCGCCGCGCCTTGCCGCTGATGACCCAGGGCGGCAGCATGATCACGCTCACCTACGAAGGGGCGACGCGGGTGATGCCCTCCTACAATGTCATGGGTGTCGCCAAGGCCGCCCTCGAGGCAAGCGTGCGCTATCTCGCGGCCGATCTCGGCCCGCAGGGCGTGCGGGTGAACGCGATTTCGCCGGGCCCCATGCGCACCCTGGCGGGCGCGGTGATCGGCGGCGCGCGCTACGTCTATCGCGTGTCGCGCGAGGCCTCGCCGCTGCGCCGCAATGTCGAGCTCACCGACGTGGGCGGGGCTGCGCTCTACTTCCTGTCGGATCTCAGCGCCGGCGTCACCGGCACGGTGCACTTCGTCGATGCCGGCTATCACGCGATCGGCCTGCCGCACGACGGCAGCGCGGTGCCCAGCAACAACGGCGAGTAGCGGCCGTCTCCTAGATCACGATATCCATCGTCGTGGCGAGCGCGCCGGGCTCCAGGCCATTGGCGGGCTGCAAGCGCATCTCAATGCGCGCGCGCTGACGCGGATCGCGGGCCGCGGCGCGATAGACGAAATCGCGCTCGTTGCCGGGATCGCCCGCGATATAGAGCTGACTGGTGAGATGGCGCCCGAGACCGGCGGCCTTGAGGTGAATGTGCGGGGCGGGACGCCCGGCATAGGCGACCGGCCTGAGCGTCCGGAAGCTATAGCGGCCGTCGGAGTCGGCCGCGATGCGGCCATAGCCCTGGAAGGCCTGATCGCGCCGCTCGCGGCCGGGCTGCCCCGGATGGTCGTAGATACCTTGGGAATCGGACTGCCAGATCTCGACCAGCGCACCCGCCAGGGGACGGCCGTCGGTGGCGAGCACGCGGCCTTCGAGATGCAGCACCATGCCAATGGCCTGCGCCGCCTGTCCGCGCACCTGCACGAGGTCGTTGTCGCTGTCGGCGGGGAAACTCACCGGGTAGTAGGGCCCCTCGGTCTGCTCGGGGGTCGCCACCAGCGTCGCGGCGCGCGACAGACGAAGCGGCACGAAAACCGAGCAAGCGCCGGCCAGCAGCAGACGCCGGGAGGACGGGCAGAGCACCATGGCGGCCAAGTCTACAAGCAAAAACGGCGGCCGAATGGCCGCCGTCGCGCCCACACGGGAAATTTACGCGCCGGCGAGGGGCGCCGGTTCGGCCTCGCGTGGCTTCTGCGAGATGTCCTCGCCGGTTTGCTGGTCAACCACCTTCATGGAAAGCCGGACCTTGCCGCGATCGTCGACGCCCAGGACCTTGACCTTCACCTGGTCGCCTTCCTTGACCACGTCGGTCACCTTGCCGACGCGGCGCGGTGCCAGCTCGGAGATGTGGACCAGGCCGTCGCGGGCGCCCAGGAAGTTCACGAAGGCGCCGAATTCGACCGTCTTCACGACCTTGCCGTTGTAGATCACGCCGACCTCGGGCTCGGCGACGATGCCTTTGATCCAGTCGATGGCCGCCTGGCCCGCCTTGGCGTCGACCGCCGCGACCTTGATGGTGCCGTCGTCCTCGATATCGATCTTGGTGCCGGTGGTCTCGGTGATTTCGCGGATCACCTTGCCGCCGGTGCCGATCACCTCGCGGATCTTGTCCTTGGGGATGATGAACTGGGTGATGCGCGGCGCGTTCTGGCTCACTTGCTCGCGCGCGCCGCCCAGGCCCTTGGCCATTTCGGCCAGGATATGGATGCGGCCGTCCTTCGCCTGAGCGAGCGCTACCCTCATGATCTCCTCGTTGATCGAGGTGATCTTGAGATCCATCTGCAGCGAGGTGACGCCGCGCTCGGTGCCGGCCACCTTGAAGTCCATGTCGCCCAGGTGATCCTCGTCGCCCAGGATGTCCGACAGGACGGCGAAACGCTCGCCCTCCTTGATCAGGCCCATGGCGATGCCCGCCACCGGACGTTCAATCGGCACGCCGGCATCCATCAGCGACAGCGAGCCGCCGCAGACCGAGGCCATCGACGACGAGCCATTCGACTCGGTGATCTCCGACACGATGCGGATGGTGTACGGGAACTTTTCCTTGCCCGGCAACAGCGGACGCA
>JBPYDO010000275.1:0-5430 GCA_051985755.1 Reyranella sp.
CACCACCACGCCGGACGACATGCTGACGTCGCTGGTGCGCATCATCTCCGACCGCTCGGTGGGCAGCCTGTTCTTCAACAACTACCACCTGATGGACTACGAGCTCATGGGAGGGGACGCGCGCAAGACCATCGTCTCGGAGATGAAGAAGCGCGGCAAGGAACCGGTGCTGCCGCCGCTGGTGCCGTTCGGCTCCAAACAGTGGCCGACCCTGATCTCGGGAGGCTCGGGCGCCGCGTCGCTCGACGACATAAAGTAACATGAACCTCAACACCATCGTCGAGGTGAAGCGGCCGACCTCGACGGACGAGATCGGCCAATGGAAGGACAGCTATGCCTGGCTTGCCGGCGGCACCTGGCTGTTCTCCGAGCCCCAGGTCCACACCGACACACTGATCGACCTCGATCGGCTGGGCTGGCCGGCGCTCACCGCAACGGAGGCGGGTCTCGAGATCGCCGCGACCTGCCGCATCGTCGACCTGCACGACTTCAAGGGCCCGGCCGCCTGGAGGGCCGTGTCGCTGTTCCGCGACTGCATCGATGCGTTCCTGATGTCGTTCAAGATCTGGAACGCGGCGACCGTGGGCGGCAACGTCTGCATGTCCCTGCCGGCGGGCGCCATGGTCTCGCTGACCTCCGCGCTGGAGGGTGTCTGCACCCTCTGGCCGCGGAGCGGCGCATTGCGCAAGGTTCCGGTGACCGAGTTCGTCACCGGCAACCATCAGAACGTCCTGCAGAAGGGTGAGCTGCTGCGTTCGATCCACTTGCCCGCGGCGGCGCTTTCGAAGCGCTACGCCATGCGCCAGGTCTCGCTCACACAGCTCGGACGGTCGGCGGCACTGATCATCGCCACCGTCGGCGACAATGGCCACGATTTCCTCCTGACCATAACCGCCGCGACCCCGCGGCCGGTGCAACTGCGCTTCGGCAAGACGCCATCGGCCGCCGACCTGCGCCACGCCATCGATGAGAAAGTACCGGCCGACGGCTATTTCGACGACGTGCACGGCTCGGCCGCCTACAAGCGGCACGTCACCTACTATCTCGCCGAACAGGTCCGCGCGGAGCTGGCATGATCAAGCTCGAAGTCAACGGTCATCTTCACTCGGCCGACCCGAAACCAGGCCAGTGCCTGCGCACCTTCCTGCGCGACCTCGAGGTGTTCGGCGTCAAGAAGGGATGCGACGCCGGCGATTGCGGCGCCTGCACCGTCCACATCGACGGCAAGCCCTACCATTCCTGCCTGGTACCGGCGTTCCGCGCCGAGGGCCGCAACATCACCACCATCGAGGGCCTCGCCAAGAATGGCCAGCTGCACCCGGTCCAGAAGGCCTTTCATGACGCACAGGCCTTTCAGTGCGGCTACTGCGCCGCCGGCATGATGTTGACCATCGCGAGCTTCGACGGGGCCAAGAAGGCCGACCTGCCGCACGCACTGAAGGGCAATCTGTGCCGCTGCACCGGCTATCGCTCGATCCGGGACGCGCTCCAGGGCACGAGCAACATCGAGCCGGATGTTGCCGGCAAGGCGCTCGGCGCCAGCCTGCCCAATCCCTTCACCCACGCCATCCTCACCGGACAGGCGCGCTACACCATGGACATTGCGGTGGAAGGTGTCCTGCACCTGAAGGTGTTGCGCTCGCCGCACGCTCACGCCCGCGTCAAGCGCATCGACCAGGCAAAGGCCAGAGCAGTGCCTGGCGTCGTTGCGGTGTACACCTGGGAGGACGTGCCGCGCCGGCTGTTCAGCACGGCGCTGCACGAGGACCATCTGGTGGACCCCGACGATACCCTGCTGCTCGACAACGTCGCGCGTTTTGTCGGACAGCGCATTGCCGCCGTCGTCGCCGAGAGTGAAGGTGCCGCCGAGGCCGGCTGCCGTGCCCTCGAGGTCGAATACGAGGTCCTGCCGGCAGTGTTCGATCCGAAGGTGGCGATGGAGCCCGGCGCGCCGATCCTGCACGACAAGGGCAAGGTCGTGAGCACCGGCAATATCTTCTGTACCCTGCAAGGCGAGATCGGCGACGTGGCCAAGGGCTTCAAGGAAGCCGACGCGGTTCACGAGATGACGTACTCCACTTCCCGCGTGCAGCATGTGCACCTCGAGACCCACTGCTCGATCGCCTGGAAGGGCGATGACGACCGCTGGCACGTGCGCACCAGCAGCCAGGCGCCGTTCGCCGTTCAGAAAAAGCTCGCCCATATCATGGGCGTTCCGGCCCGCGACCTGCACGTCTTCACCGAGCGTGTCGGCGGCGGCTTCGGCGGCAAGCAGGAGATGGTCTCGGAAGACCTCGTCCTCTTCGCCACCATGAAGCTCAGCCGTCCCGTGAAGTGGGAATGGACGCGCGAGGAAGAATTCCTGGCCGCCACGACGCGGCACCAGATGACGACCCACGTCAAGATCGGCGCCAAGAAGGATGGCACGCTGACCGCCATGGACGTGCGCGTCTGGTCGAACACCGGCGGCTATGGCGGTCATGGCAGCGAGACGCTGGCCGCCGCCATGGCGAGCCCGATCGCCGCCTATCGCTGCGACAACAAGAGGGGCGTCGGCCATGCCGTCTACACCAACATGGTGCCGGCCGGCGGTTTCAGGGGCTACGGCGCGTCGCAGACCACCTTCGCCATCGAATGCGCCATCGACGACCTGGCGGGCATCCTTGGCATGGATGCCCTGGCGCTGCGCCGCAAGAACGTGGTCAAGCCGGGCGACAACATCGAATCGATCTGGAAGGAGCCGGGCGATGCGAGCTTCGGCAGCTACGGCATCGACGAGTGCCTCGACATCGTGGAAAAGGCCCTAGCCAAGGGCAATGGCGTCAAGAAGCCGGCGGGCAAGGAGTGGCTTGAAGGCACCGGCGTGGCGCTCGCCATGCTGGAATGCGGCCCGCCCACCGAGCATCGCTCGAGCGCCGAGATGAAGCTCTTGGCCGACGGCACCTATCATCTCGCCATCGGCACGGCCGAGTTCGGCAACGGCACGACCACGGCGCACAAGCAGATGGCGGCCCATGTCGTCGGAACATGCGTCAGCGACATCGCCATCATCAATGCCGATACCGACCGGACGCCCTACGACACCGGTACCTTCGCCAGCACCGGCACGGTCGTGGGCGGCAAAGCGGTTCTTGCCACGGCGGAGGCGATGCGCGACGACATCCTCGATTTCGCCGCCCGCCATACCGGGGCCGACCGCGACAAGTGCCGGCTCGACAACGACGCAGTGATCTGCGGCAACAAACGCGTCGCGCTCAGCGAGGTGCACGCCGCCGGCGCCAAGGTCAACCATCGCTTCACGGTCGGCCGCCGGGCCTATCTCTCGCCGCGCACCATCGCCTGCAACGTGCAAGGCGTGCGGCTTGCCGTGCACGGCGTCACCGGTGAGATCAGGATCCTGCACAGCGTGCACGCCGCCGATGTCGGCAAGCCGATCAATCCCATGCAGTGCCGCGGTCAGCTCGACGGCGCGGTGGCCATGGGTTACGGCTGGGCGCTGCTCGAGAACATGGTGCACCGCGACGGCCATATGGTGAACCCGCACCTGCGCAACTGCCGCATCCCGGCTTTTGCCGACGTGCCGCACACCGACATCATCTTCGCCCAGACCAACGACGCGATCGGCCCGCTGGGCGCCAAGTCGCAAGGCGAGTGCGGCATCAATCCGATCGCGCCGGCCAT
The DNA here is from genome assembly GCA_051985755.1 of Reyranella sp. GTDB lineage: Bacteria > Pseudomonadota > Alphaproteobacteria > Reyranellales > Reyranellaceae > Reyranella. Next base: position 3,682 of record JBPYDO010000275.1, read on the forward strand.
ATCCAATGCGTTGGCCAACGCGACCGGCGTGCGCTTCGCCCATCTGCCCTTCACCGCCGACCGGCTGTTTGCCAAGCTCGCCGCCCGGTCGTGAGCAAAGGGCGACGGATGAGCGAGAGTTCATGAGTGAAGCTGCCACAAGCGTCAGCATCGTGACGCAAACCTGCGTGCGGCCCGAGAGGGCCGCCGATTTCGCGCGCTGGCAGGGTGAGACCAGCACGCTGATCGCGCACTTCCCGGGCTTCATCGAGCAGCGGCTGGTGCCACCCAAGCCACCCTTGCAGGTCGATTGGGTGATCCTGCAGCGCTTTGCCACGCTAAAAGACGCGCAGCACTGGCTTGCCTCACCCGAGCGCCAGAAGCGGCTCGAAGGCGCGGCGCCTATGCTGGTCGGCCGGGACGATGTGCACATCGTCCAAGACGACGCGAGCGCCGCCCGCACCGCACCGGTCTCCGCCGTGATCAGCACCCGCGTCAAACCCGGCAAGGAGGACGAGTACCACGCCTGGGAACGCAAGATCGCCGCCGCGCAGTCGAAGGCACGCGGCCTTCAGGGCTATCGCTTCGAGCCGGCGGTGCCCGGCGTGCAGGAGGACTGCGTCGCCATCCTGCGCTTCGACAGCGAGGCCAACCTCAACGCCTGGCTGGAATCGCCCGAACGCCGCAGACTCGTCGAAGAGGCAGCGCCTCTCACGGAGGAGTTCCATACCCGCAAGGTCCACACCGGTTTCGAGCAGTGGTTCCGCGACGCCGCGCCCGCCGGCGCGCCGCTGCCGGTGTGGAAGATGGACATGCTGGTCCTGCTGATGCTGTACCCCATCGTCTTCCTGTGGGGCGCGTGGGTCGGCACGCCCTACCTCGACCACAAGCTCCATCTGTCGTTCGCGATCGCGCTCTTCGTCGGCAATATCGTGAGCGTCGGCCTGACCGGCTTTCTCGTGCCCTGGGTCGCCAATCGCTTCAGTTGGTGGCTGCAGCCGGCGGGACGGCATGTGATGCGCACCCACCTCCTGGGGGCCGGCATCATCCTTGCCCTCTACGCCGCCATGGTGCTGGTCTTCTGGCAGCTGTTCTAGGGCTACGGCCGCTTGCCCCACTTGATGTCGTAGGCGCCGTCGAAGGTCACGAACATCACGCAGGCCTCGGTGCCCTGGCAGGTGAACTGGTGCGCCATCCGGCCGGGCATCACCGCGAAGCCTCCTGGCCCCAGCAGGGTCGGCAAATGTCCGGTCATTTCCGACATCACCACGCCGGCAACGACCATGAGCTGCTCCTGCGCGGTATGCCAATGCCAGGGCACGACGCAGCCGACCGGCCCCTTCAGGACCAACGTCGAGGGCCGCTGCCGGGATCGCCCGTCTCGAGCGCCGCCTGCAGGCAAGCGACGTCGGCGTCCTGCGCGAAGGGCGCCGCGGCAAGCGGCGTGAGCGCGCCTTTCATCGACGGCTGGGCTGAGACCACGGTTGCGCCGAAGCCCAACAACATCAGTGCTGCAGCGCCGCCATAAGAACTAAACAAGGCGTATTCCTCTCCCCGGACCTTGCGGCCAACTCTAGCCATTCCGGAGCGGCATCCATAGCCGAGTGGCGCAAGCCGCGGGGTGGAGTATGCTCGCGCCATGTCCAAGCGTCTCAGCGCCGAGGCGGTCGCGCAGTACCAGCGCGACGGCTTCCACTTCCCGGTCCGCGTGATGTCGGCCGAGGCCGCGCGCGGCTATCGCGAGCGGCTGGAGGAATACGAGCGAGGCAC
>JBPYDO010000276.1:0-11565 GCA_051985755.1 Reyranella sp.
CGCGAGCGCCGCGCGCATCATCGGATCAGTCCTTGAGATATGTCTCGGCGAGGTCGGAGATGAACTCCTCGAAATCCTTGGCCTCGCGGAAATTGCGATAGACGGAGACGAAGCGCACATAGGCGACCGGGTCGAGCGCGCGCAGCGCGTCCATCACCAGCTCGCCGATTTGCGTCGAGGGGATCTCGCTCTCGCCGGAGCTTTCCAGGCGCCGCACGATGCCGTTGACGACCCGCTCGACGCGCTCGGGGTCGACCGGCCGTTTGCGGCAGGCCACCGAGATCGAGCGGGCGAGCTTGTCGCGATCGAAGGCGACGCGCTGGCCGTTCTTCTTGATGACAGTGAGCTCGCGCAGCTGCACGCGCTCGAAGGTGGTGAAGCGCGACCCGCACGACGGGCAGTAGCGCCGCCGCCGGATCGCCGAATTGTCGTCGGTCGGTCGCGAGTCCTTAACTTGGGTATCCTCGTGACCGCAGAATGGACAGCGCATCTCGTTCCCCCGTTATGTGTCTTGCGCGTAGTCAATCGCGGTAAATCGGAAAACGGCCGCACAGGTCGCGCACCTTGCCGCGCACCTGGGCCTCGATCTGGGCATCGCCGTCCGGGCCGTTCTTGGCGATGCCGTCCAGCACGTCGGCGATCAGATGACCGATCTGGCGGAACTCGGCGACGCCAAAGCCGCGGGTCGTGCCGGCCGGCGAGCCGAGCCGCACGCCGGACGTCACCGTGTACTTCTCGGGATCGCCGGGAATGCTGTTCTTGTTGACGGTGATGCCGGCGCGATCGAGCACCTTTTCCGCGGCGACGCCGGTCGCCTTCTTCGGGCGCAGATCGACCAGCATGACGTGACTGTCGGTGCCGCCCGACACGATCTTGAGGCCGCGCTCGGTGAGCGACGAGGCAAGCGTGCGGGCATTGTCGATGACGCGCTGGGAATATGCCTTGAAGTCGGGCCGAAGCGCCTCGCCAAGCGCGACCGCCTTGGCGGCGATGATGTGCATCAATGGCCCGCCCTGCAGACCGGGGAACACCGCGGAGTTGATCTTCTTGCCGAGCTCGGGGTCTGTCGAGAGGATCATGCCGCCACGCGGGCCGCGCAGCGTCTTGTGCGTGGTCGTGGTCACGACATGGGCGTGCGGCAGCGGGCTTGGATAGACGCCGGCCGCGATGAGGCCGGCATAGTGCGCCATGTCGACCATGAAGTAGGCGCCGATTTCGTCGGCCACTTTGCGGAAACGCGCCCAGTCGATGTGGCGGGAATAGGCCGAGGCGCCGGCGATGATCAACTTGGGCTTCTCGCGGCGCGCGACGGCTTCCATCTGCTCGTAGTCGATCAGGTGCGTGTCGGGCCGCACGCCGTACGACACGACCTTGAACCACTTCCCCGACTGGTTGGCCGGCGAGCCATGCGTCAAGTGACCACCCTGGTCGAGCGCCATGCCCATGAAGGTGTCGCCGGGCTTCAGGAGCGCCATGAACACCGCCTGGTTGGCCTGCGCGCCGGAGTGCGGCTGCACGTTGGCGAAGCGGCAGTCGAACAGCTTGCAGGCGCGGTCGATCGCCAGTTGCTCGGCCTTGTCGACTTCCTCGCAGCCGCCGTAGTAGCGCCGGCCGGGATAGCCCTCGGCATATTTGTTGGTAAGGACCGAGCCCGCCGCCTCGAGCACGGCGCGCGACACGATATTCTCCGAGGCGATCAGCTCGATCTGATCGCGTTGGCGGTCGAGCTCGCCCTTGAGCACGGCGGCGATCGCCGGATCGGCTTCGGCGAGGCTCTGGGTGAACATCGGCAAGGATGCGTCCGTCATGCGGGCGGCCACCTGGCTCATTTCTTCAATTCCCTCGAAAGCTTGGCGATCCGACCGACATGGCGGCCGCCCTCGAACTCTGTATTTAGGAACACTTTGAGCGCTTCGCGCGCGGTTTCTGGACCGATCAGGCGGGCGCCAAATGCCACCACATTGGCGTCATTGTGTTGGCGCGAAAGACGCGCCGACGTCACGTCATGCGCTACCGCCGCGCGCACCCTGGGATTGCGGTTGGCGGCGATCGAGATGCCGATACCCGTGCCACACACCAGCACACCGTGGGCAGCCTTGCCGGAGGCGATGGCATCGGCCATGGCCATGCCGAAGTCCGGATAGTCCACCGAGGCGGTCGAACTGGTGCCGAGATCCAGCACCTCGTGACCCGCCTGTTGCAGGTCGCGCTTAAGTATTTCCTTCAGGTCGAAGCCGGCGTGATCCGACGCGACCGCGATGGTGGCCCCGGCCATCCCGACGATCGATCCCCTCTAGCGGTTGAGTCCCCGGATACCATATCGGGGGCCAAGGTGTCACTGTCCCCCAAAATCGTGGGGGCATAGCCACAAGACATTGAACGGCAAAAGAAAAGGCCCCGCATCAGCGGGGCCTTCCTCGTCGATCCAGTGGCTTACTTCACCGTCACGAACCGCTTGCCGTCCTTCCAGACGTAGATGTCGTAGACCGGGTTCTTGATGTCGCCCTTCTGGTCGAAGGTGAGCGGGCCGACTGCCGAATCCCAGCTCTGCGAGCGCAATGCCGCGGCGACGGCGGCCGCGTCGGTCGACTTGGCCTTGTTGGCGGCCTCTGCCCACACCTTCACGGCGGCGTAGCTGAACAGCGTGTAGCCCTCTGGATTGTACTTCTGGTCGGTGAACTTCTTCACCAGAGCGGCGTTCTTGGGATCCTTCTCGGCCTGCGGCGGGAAAGACTCCAGCACGCCGTTGGTCGCGGCACCGCCAAGTTGATAGAACTCGTCGGTCTCGAGCGAGTCGAAGCCGACCATCTGCGCTCCGAATCCCTGCTCGCGCGATTGCTTGATCATCAGCGCCGCAGCCGTGTGGTAACCACCGAGCACGATCATGTCGATCTTCCGCTGCTTCATCTTGTTGATGAGCGCGGTGAAGTCCTTGTCGGTGTCGTTGTAGGCCTCGTACATAGCCTCGCGCACGCCGCCCTTGTTCAGGGTCTTCTTGGTTTCGTCGGCGACGCCTTTGCCGTAGGGCGACTTGTCGTTGAGGATCGCGATCCGGGCATTCTTGTGAAACTTCAGGATGTAGCCGCCGACCACCGCGCCCTGCACGTCGTCGCGGCCGCAGGTGCGGAACACGGTCGTGTTGCCCTTGGTGAAGGCGTCGTCGGTCAACTTGGGGTTGGTCGAAGCCGGCGTGATCTGCAGGATCTTGCCTTCCTTGTAGATGTCGGAGGCCGGGATCGACGAGCCGGAGCAGAAGTGCCCGGCCACGAATACCACCTTGTCGGAGACCATCCTGTTGGCGACCGCGGTCGCCTGCTTGGGATCGCAGGCGTCGTCGCCGATAAGGAGCTCGAGCTTCTGGCCGTTCACGCCGCCGGCCGCATTGATCTCATCGACCGCCATCGTCGCGCCGCGCTTCAGCTGCTCGCCGAAGGCCGCGTACTGGCCGGTCATCGGTCCGGCCGAGCCGATCTTGATCTGCGCGAATGCCGGGGTCGCCGCCATAGCGATCGCGACGGCGAGCGCGCCGTAAAGCCGTTTCATGCAGGATTCTCCCATGTTGCCCCTCCACGAGCGTGGAGCAGGATGCCAGCTTAGTGCCGCTCCTCCCAGCCCAGCAAGCCTTTGCGCCGGTAGAGCCACGGATATTGCCGAACCATTTGGCGCGAGCGGGTCAGTTGGAAGGCAAAGGCCGCCACGGCAAGCTGCACCACCCAGCCGAGCAGGAAGCCGCCGACCGACCACAATTCGCCTTGCGCCAGGGCGTAGTCGAGGAAGCGCAGCCCCGCCGACAGAAGTGCGGCATAGAAGGGAATTCGGTTCCACGGCCGCCAATTGTTCGCCACCGTATGGCCGGCCGCGAACGAGGCCGGGCCGACCAGGACAAGATTGAACAGCAGCACGTCGAACAGATCGTCGCCCAGCCAGTTGAAGGTGAAGGTGTCGACCGGGTTCATGCGTGGCCGCCTTCCAGGTAGGCGGCGCGGACCTCGGCGTTCGCCAGGAGCTCGCGGCCGGTGCCGCTCAGTCGCACCCGGCCGTTGACCAGGACGTAGCCGCGATCGGCTAGCCGAAGCGCGTGGTAGGCATTCTGCTCGACCAGGAAGATCGTCACCTTCTCGTCGTGGGCGATACGACCGATCGCCTCGAAGATCTGCCGCACGATCAGCGGTGCCAGGCCGAGCGACGGCTCGTCGAGCAGCAACAGCCGCGGCCCGCTCATCAGCGCGCGGGCAATCGAGAGCATCTGCTGTTCGCCGCCCGAAAGGGTGCCGCCGCGCTGCTCGCGCCGCTCGGCGAGCCGCGGGAACATCGCGAAGACCCGGTCGAGATCGCGCTTGAAGTGAACCGGCTCGGCGATGGTTGCGCCCATCTGCAGGTTCTCGAACACGCTCATGCGCGGAAAGATGCGGCGGCCTTCCGGCACCTGCGATACGCCGCGGCGCACGATCTCGTGCGTCGGCAGACGGGTGATGTCCTCGCCGTCGAGCGAGATCGAACCCGCCCGGGCGCGCGGGTTGCCGCAGATCGTCATCAAGAGCGTCGACTTGCCGGCGCCGTTGGCGCCGATCAGGGTGACGATCTCGCCGCGGCCTACTTCGAGGTCGACGCCGTACAGGGCCTGGATCGCGCCGTAGAAGGTCGCGACGCCCCTCACGGCGAGCATCGGCGCCTCAGGCATCGGACTCGCCCTCGGCGGTGCCGAGATAGGCGCGGATGACCGCGGGATCGCGCTGGACGTCCGCCGGCGCCCCTTCGGCGATCTTGCGACCATAGTCGAGGACGACAACGTGATCGGAAATGCTCATCACCACGCTCATGTCGTGCTCGATCAGGAGCACGCCCACGCCGTCCTGATCGCGGAGCGAGACCAGGAGCTGGTTCAGCTCGGCCGATTCGCGCGGATTGAGCCCGGCCGCCGGCTCGTCGAGGCAAAGCAGCCGGGGCTCGGTGCACATGGCGCGCGCGATCTCCAGCCGACGTTGTGCGCCGTAGGGCAGTTCGCCGGCCGGCCGATCGGCATCGGCCACCAGGCCGATACGCTCCAGCCAGCGGCGCGAGATGTCGACGGCCGCCTGCTCGGCAACGCGGTAACGGTTGAGGCCGAGCAGGCCGAACACGCTCATGCCCGAGGCGCGCATAAGCTTGTTGTGCTGCGCTACCAACAAATTCTCCAGCACGGTCATGCCAGGAAACAGCCGGATGTTCTGGAAGGTGCGGGCCACCTTTGCGTGCTGGCCGATCTCATGACCCAGCATGCGTTCCAACAGGTATTCGCGATCGCCGCGCAGCAGGAGCCGGCCGATCGTCGGCTTGTAGAAGCCCGTGATGCAGTTGAAGACCGTGGTCTTGCCGGCGCCGTTGGGGCCGATAATGGCCGTGATTTGGCGCGGACGACCGGTGAATGAGACGTCGTCCACCGCCAGCAGCCCTCCGAAGCGCATGGTGAGCCGCTCGACCTCGATCAAGGGCGCGATCGCCGACGCCTCGCTCATCCGCCGCCCTCGGCCTTGGCATGCAGGCGGATCGTGGGTGCACGGTGCGCGACAAGGCCGCGTGGCCGGAACACCATGATCAGCACCATGGCAAGCCCGAACGCCAGCATGCGGTAGAGGCCCAGCTCGCGGAACCATTCGGGCAAGCCGATCAGCAGCACCGCCGCCAGCACGACGCCGATCTGGCTGCCCATGCCGCCCAGGACGACGATCGCCAGGATGATGGCCGATTCGATGAAGGTGAAGCTCTCGGGGCTGATGAAGCGCTGCTTGGCGGCGAAGAAGGAGCCGGCGAAGCCGGCGAACATGGCGCCGATGGCGAACGCCGTGAGCTTGGTGTTGGTGGGATTGATGCCGAGCGCGCGGCAGGCCGTCTCGTCCTCGCGCAGCGCCTCCCAGGCGCGCCCGACCGGCAGCCGCCGCATGCGTATGGCAAAGAGGTTGGTGGCCAGCGCAAGCAGGAGAATGATGTAGTAGAGAAAGACCAGTCGCTGCGTGCCGTCGAAGGGAACGCCCATCATCTCGGCGTAGGTCTGGTGGCCCGGCGGAGCCGTCTCGGCGAACACGGCGCCGAGCAACGTCGGCCCCGGAATCCCACCGATGCCGGCCGGCCCGTTGGTGAGGTCGACCCAGTTCAGAATCACCAGGCGAATGATCTCGCCGAAGCCCAGGGTGACGATCGCGAGATAGTCGCCGCGCAGGCGCAGCACCGGAAAGCCCAGCAGCAAACCGAAGCTTGCGGACATCATGCCGGCGATCGGCAGCACGGCCCAGAAGCCCAGGCCCAACTGCGTGCTGAATATCGCGTAGGAATAGGCGCCGACCGCGTAGAAGGCGACGTAACCCAGGTCGAGCAAGCCCGCCAGGCCGACCACGATGTTGAGACCCCAGCCCAACATGACGTAGGTCAGGATCAGCACGCCGAGGTCCATGTTCTTCTGGTCACCCAGCGGCGTCAGCGGCAGCGCCAGCGCGGCCACCAGCAGGATGGCGCCGAACCCGTGCGCGCCGACCTGGCCAAGGTTTCGGACCCGCGGCGCTCGGTCTGCCCTGTTCATCACCTGGCCGATCCACGGCCAGACCGGCCGCGCCACGACGATCAGGCCGGCGATCGCGACAAACCAGTGCAGGAAAGCGGAGGGCAATGGCAACGGCGACACGCCGATAGCCGCCAGCGCCGTGCCGACAATAAAAGCCGGCCAGAGCAGCCCTGCCTCCACAAGGGACAGGCCCAGCCGGCCGAAGAAGAGCGCCACGATCGCGATCGCAAGATCGCTGAATTGATAGTCGAAGGACAGGCCCTTGCCGATATCGACCGTGCGGAAGCCGACGATGAAGAACCCGAGCGCTGCGGCGACGAAGGCGGTGAGTGCCGCGTCCTTCAGCATCGCGGGCGCGCGCGCCGACATCCGCTCTAGACCTTTTCGATTTCCGGTTTGCCGAGCAGGCCTGTGGGCCGGAAGATCAGCACCAGGACAAGGATCGCGAAGACCGCGACGTCCTTATATTCGCTCGAGAAGTAGCCGGCCCAGAAGACCTCGATCAGCCCGATCAGCAAACCGCCCAGCATGGCGCCGGGCAGCGAGCCGATGCCGCCCAGCACTGCGGCCGTGAAAGCCTTGATGCCGGCCAGGAAGCCGATGAAGAAGTCGATGACCCCGTAGTACATCAGGAACAGCATGCCGGCGACGGCGGCAAGTGCTGCGCCCATGACGAAGGTGAGCGAGATGGTGCGATCGACATTCACGCCCAGCAGCGCCGCCATCTTGATGTCCTGCTCGCACGCTCGCTGCTGGCGCCCCAGCGGCGTCGTGGCGATAATCCAGCTGAAGCCGGCCATCAGCACCACCGTCACCACGACGATGATGATCTGCAGCCAGGTGACGCGCACATCGAAGCCGTCGGCATTGAACAGGTTGTAGCCGCCTTCGATGATCTGGCCGCCGGGCTTGGGCCGTGCTCCCTGTGTGAGCTGCACGTAGTTCTCCAGGGTAATCGATACGCCGATCGCCGAGATCAATGGCGCCAGCCGGAAGGAGCCGCGCAAGGGTCGGTAGGCGAGACGCTCGACGGCCCAGCCGTAGACCGAGGTGAAAGCCATGGCGAGCAGCAGCACCAGCAGGATCGCCACGGGCGCCGAATTGAGGCCGAACAGGGCGCACAGCAGGAAGCCGATCAAGGCGATGAATGAGCCGATCATGAAAATATCGCCGTGGGCGAAATTGATCATGCCGATGATGCCGTAGACCATCGTGTAGCCGATGGCGATCAGCCCATAGATGGCACCCAAGGTGACGGCGTTGATCAGTTGCTGAGTGAAGTACGCCATTCCCTTGCCTTCTCCCCTGCCCTGCGACCTACGACGGTTCCGCAGCGACTTGCAAGCGACCTATTGCCTCCATGGGCAAGGGAAAGGCGGAACAAACATGCCACTTGCCTTCGCCCGCCCGAGCAAGGATGAAGGCGTCCATGAGCTCTCCCACATACGACCTCGTCGTCATTGGCGCCGGCCCCGCCGGACTGACGGCCGCCACCGAGGCGGCGCGCGCCGGCCTGAAAGTCCTGTGCCTCGACAAGCTGGCGCCCGGTGGCGCCCTGATCAATCTCGGCGAGCTGCACGACTATGAAGAGCCGTGGATGGGCCCGGACATGGCCGCGCGCCTGACTGACGACGCGACGGTCGCCGGCGTCGAACTCGGCTTCGGCGACGTCGCCAGTCTCTCCTCCGATGGCGGATGGACAGTGAAGACCGTCGAGGGCGAGAGTCACAGCGCGCGCGCCGTCGTGGTCGCCACCGGCCTCAACAAAGGCAAGCTCGGCCTCGCCAATGAAGCCGACTACGAGGGCCGCGGCATCTCACACTGCGTCCATTGCGATGGGCCGCTTTATGCCGGATTGCCGGTCGTCGTGGCGGGCGCTTCGGGTTGGGCGGAGCTCGAAGCGCAGGACCTCGTGGGCCTTGCCGGCGAGATCACGGTGATCGACCCGTCCGGCGCCAAGGTGACTTCGGATATTCCGCACATCGCCGGGCGCATCGTAGGCCTTGAGGGCGCGAACGGTCTTCAATCGGTGATGGTGGAGTCCGCCGGACAGACCAGGTCCGTGCCGGCCAACGCCGTCTTCGTCTATGTTGGCCAGTCTCCCGCTGCGGAATTCCTGCCGGAATCGCTTGCGCGCGATGCGGCAGGACATATCGTTGTCGACGCCGGGGGCCGCACCTCGCTGCCGGCGGTGTTCGCCGTGGGCGACGTGCGTGCTTCGGCGCGTTACTATCTTGCCGACGCCGTGGCCGACGGGCAGCGCGCCGCCAAGGCCGTCGTCCAGACCCTGAAGAAGAATTGAGGAGGAACCCTCGATGCGAATCTACAATCCCAGCTTCGGGCTTTCCGCCGCCGGCGGTGAGAAAGTGGCGCTGAAGCCCGTGAACTGGAAGACCGACGCCATTGCGCTCGTCTCCAATTCCAAGCCCAACGCACGCGAACTGCTGGACGGCATCCGCAGCAAGCTCGGCGCCTCCCGCCAGGTCGAGAACATCAAGTTCCTGGCCAAGAATAGCGCCAGCCAGCCCGCGCCGAAGGACCTGCTCGAGGAAGTGGCGGCCAACTACAGAGGAGCGCTTCTCGCGATAGCGGATTGAGGGAGCTGCTCATCGTGGAGTTTCCACGACAGCATCGAACTCGAGAAGCGCGGCATCACGGCCTACGTGATCGCCACTGAGACGTTCAAGCCGCTGGTGATGGCCCAGGCCAAGGCGCGCAAGGTCGAGCCGCGGCTGATCGTCGTGAAGCATCCCATCGGCGGGCTGAACGCCGACGAACTCCGTGAACGCATCGACGCGGCGACCAAGGGGCTGGCCGAGGCGACGACGAAATGAAGGACATTGCCGACCAGGAGGTGATCGACCTCGAGGACATGGATGTCGAGGCGTTCAACGAGTTCGCCCGCGGCCAGGGCTGGAGCGACGGCATGCCGCTCTACATCCCGACCGAGGCCAAGGTCGCGAAATTCGTCGACATGGTGCGCGGCGACAACCGACCTTATCCGCCGGTGCCGCCGCGGCAGATCGTGCCGACGGTTCAGGCGCTGGCGGCGAACGCGGTGATGGCGGGCTGCAAGCCTGAATACTTTCCGGTGGTCACCGCCGCGCTGCGCGGCGCGCTCGATCCCGACTACAACCTGCACGGCACGCTCGCGACCACGCACCCGTGCGCGCCGATGGTCATGGTGAGCGGGCCGATCCGCAAAGAGCTCGAGCTCAACTGCGGCGCCAACTGCTTCGGCCAGGGTTGGCAGGCCAATGCCACGATCGGCCGCGCACTGGGGCTGATGCTGCTCAATGTGGCCGGCGCCAAGCCGGGCGAGATGGACCGCTCGACGCAGGGCAATCCCGCCAAATTCACCTTCTGCTTCGGCGAGAACGAAGAAGAAAACCCTTGGACGCCCTACCACGTGCAGCGCGGCTTCGCGCCCTCGGACAACGTCGTGACGGTGATGTCGGGCGAAGGGCCGCACAATCTCAACGACCACGGCAGCACCACGGGCGACGGGCTGCTCACGACCTTCGCCGGCGGCATGGCGACGCCCGCGGCAAACACGGTGTACGGCAAGGGTCCGTGTTTCGTGATCATCGGGCCTGAGCACGCCGCGACCCTGAAGCGCGACGGCTACACGATCGCGAGCATCCGCGAGGAACTGTGGAAGCGCTCGCGCATCCATGTCAGCCGCGTCTCGAAGGAGAACCAGGACACTTACAATACGACCGGCCACATGCCCGAAAGCGACTGGTACACGATCGGACGCTCGCCGGAGGACATCCACATCACGGTGGCCGGCGGTCCGGGCAAGCACTCGGCGTTCATTCCCTCCTTCGGCGGCACGACCGTCGCCTGTGTGCGCATAGCGCGATGAGGGAATGGTGCGGCTGGCCCGTTGTCGATGAGTCGACGGGCTGGGAGAGCGTACAGCAGATCCTGAGCGATGCCGAATTGTCGGACGGCCTGCCGCTGGTTCCGCCGACGCTCAGGCGTCTCGAAGCCATGCTCGCCGGAGCGCCCGGCCGATCGCAATCGCGAGGCGTCATGCCGCCGATGTTCGGCGAGATCACGCCCGAGGCCGTGGCCTACCAGTGCGTCATCGCCGGCGGTCGACCGGCCGAACTTCCGGTCGTGCTGGCGGCGGCCGAAGCGACCCTGGAGCCCGACTTCAATCTATTGGGCATCGCCACCACCACCGGGACGGCGTGTGTGGCGCTCTGCGTGCACGGACCGATCGCGCGGCAGCTCGGTATCAACGCCGGGACCAATTGCCTTGGCCCGGGCAATCGCGCCAATGCGAGCATCGGCAGGGCGCTGCAGCTTTGCATCCGCAATATCGGCGGCGCTCGTTCCGACACGGGCGACATGGCGACCATGGGCCAGCCCGGCAAGTACAGCTTCTGCTTCGCCGAACGCAGCGACGGTCCCTTCCCGACCCTCACGGCGCGCCACGGGCTCGGCGCCGACACGAGCGCAATCACGGTAATGGGGGTGTCCGGTACCGCCGAGGTGCTGCCGGGGGATGGCGAAGGCGCCACACCGGAAGCCATCCTGTCACCCATCGTTGCCGGCATGCGCGCCGCACTCGTGATGTCGGGCATGAGCCGCAAGAACGAGCGTGGCGAGCAGGTCTTCCTGCTGCCGCTCGAAATGGCCGAGAAGATCGTGCGCCACGACGGCTGGGACATCGGCCGCGTGCAGCGCTACGTGTTCGACGAAGGCCAGGGCGTGGCGCGCGCCCCCGAGGCCATACATCCCATCGTCACCGGCGGCGCCGGCTACAAGATGACCTATCTGCCGATCTGGGGCGGCGGCTCGCAGACGGTGATGCGCAAGCTATAGCCTCACAGCTTGCCGCGCAGCCAGGCCTGCCAGCGCTCTTCAGCCGTCTTTCGGTCCACCATTTTCTGCGCAAGAGAGGCCTGTTCGGTCGACGAAGCCTTGTTGTTGGTCGCGGCTTCGGTCCGACCTGGTCCCAAAGCCCGTTCCAGCGCCAGCAACCTTCTTCTTCTCTCTCGCCACAGGGGAACGGTTCG
>JBPYDO010000277.1:0-5101 GCA_051985755.1 Reyranella sp.
CCTCGGCGCTGCTCTATCTCAGCGGCGTCAGCGTCTCCTTCGACGGCTTCAAGGCCCTGGACAACCTCTCGCTGCTGGTCGAACCGGGCGAGATGCGGGCCATCATCGGCCCCAACGGGGCCGGCAAAACCACGATGATGGACGTGATCACGGGCAAGACTCGGCCCGACGAGGGCGAAGTGGTGTTCGACGGTCGCGCCGACCTCACCAAGCTCGACGAAACCGACATCGCCACCCTGGGCATCGGGCGCAAGTTCCAGAAGCCCACCGTGTTCGAGAACCACACGGTGCGCGACAACCTGCTGCTGGCACTGGCGGGGCAGCGCAGCTGGCACCGGTTGCTTTTCGCCAGCCTAACCAGGGCGGAGAACCATCGGCTTGAGGAGATCCTGTCGACCATCCGCATGGAAGGGCAGCAGCACATGCTCGGCGCCCGGCTGAGCCATGGCCAGAAGCAATGGCTCGAGATCGGCATGCTGCTCGCCCAGGATCCCAAGCTCCTGCTGGTCGACGAGCCGGTGGCCGGCATGACGGACGTCGAGACGGAGACGACGGCGCAGGTGCTGCGCGAGATCAACAGGACGCATTCCGTCGTCGTGGTCGAGCACGACATGAACTTCGTGCGTGCGCTCGGCGTCAAGGTGACGGTGCTGTACGAGGGCACGACGCTGGCCGAAGGCACGATCGACCAGGTGAGCGCCGATCCGCGCGTCGTCGAAGTCTATCTCGGCCGGTAAGACCGATGCTCGTCGTCACCAACGTCGACCTCTTCTACGGTGCCGCCCAGGCGCTGCGCTCGGTGTCGATCGCCGCCTCGACGGGCAAGGTGACCTGCCTGTTGGGCCGCAATGGCGTCGGCAAGACGAGCCTGCTGCGGGCCATCTGCGGACTGCAGCCGATTGCGGCCGGCTCGATCGCACTCGACGGCAAGGACGTGTCGAACCTGCCGGCCTACGAGCGGGCGCGGCGCGGTGTCTGCCTGGTGCCGCAGGGTCGCGAGATTTTCCCGCTGCTCACCGTCAAGGAAAACCTCGAGACCGGCTTCGCGCCGATCAGACGCGAGGAGCACAAGGTGCCGGACGAGGTCTTCGAGCTCTTCCCCGTGCTGCAATCGATGTTGAAACGCCGCGGCGGCGATTTGTCGGGCGGCCAGCAGCAGCAGCTCGCCATCGGGCGGGCGCTCACCATGCGGCCCAAGCTCCTGGTGCTCGACGAGCCGACCGAGGGTATCCAGCCCTCGGTGATCAAGGACATCGGTCGCGCCATCACCTTCTTGCGCCAGCGCGGCGACATGGCGATTTTGCTGGTCGAACAATATCTCGATTTCGCGCGCGAGCTGGCCGACGAGTTCGCCGTCATGGACAGGGGCGAGATCGTGATGGCGGGCAACCGTGACAATTTCGACACCGAGGCCGTGCGGCGTCACATGACGGTGTGAATTCGCCGTCCTATTCTCTGGCCCGACACCTCGGGGGCCACTCTATTGTCCACGCCTTTGCTGTTTGCGCCGCTCAAGCTTCGAGGCGCGGTCGCGCCAAATCGCTGCGTCGTCTCGCCCATGGTGCAGTACCGCGCCACCGACGGGCAGGTGAACGACTACCATCTGGTCCATCTCGGCAAATTCGCGCTCGGCAAGTTCGGCATCGTCTTCACCGAGAACTGCGCTGTCGAGCCGCGCGGCCGCGTCACCCAGGGCGATCTCGGCATGTGGGACGACGGCCAGATCGAGGGCCATCGGCGTCTCGTGCGCTTCCTGAAGCAGGAGGGCGCGCTCGCCGGCGTGCAGATCACCCATTCTGGGCGCAAGGGCTCGACGCCGCGATCATTCGACAAGCCGGGCGAGCTGGGGCCCAAGGGCGCCGGCTGGCAGCGCTGGCAAGTGGTCGGCCCTTCGGAGCTGCCGGCGGGCGAGGGTTACGTGACGCCCAAGCAACTGAGCGCCGAGGAGATCGACGGTATCGTGAAGAGGTTCGGCGAAGCGGCGCGCCGCGCCGACGCCTGCGGCTACGATGTGATCGAAATCCACGGCGCGCACGGCTACCTGCTGGCGCAGTTCCTGTCGCCGATCAGCAACAAGCGCAACGACCAGTACGGTGGCGACCGCGCCGGCCGCATGCGCTTTCCGCTCGCTGCGGCCAAGGCGGTGCGCAGCAACTGGCCCGAGCACAAGCCGATGTTCATCCGTGTCTCGACGGTCGATGGCGCCGGCGGCTGGGACGTCCCTGACACGGTCGCCTTCGCCAAGGAGCTGAAGGCGCTGGGCATCGACGTGATCGACTCCTCCTCGGGCGGCCTCACCGGGCTTTCGACCGCGCTGCCGGTGCGCCGCACCTTGGGCTTCCAGGTGCCCTTCGCCGCCGCGATCAAGCGCCAGGCGGGCATCGCCACCATGGCGGTCGGGCTGATCCTCGACGGGCCGCAGGCCGAGAAGATCCTGCAGGACGGCGACGCCGACCTGATCGCCATCGGTCGACAGGCGCTTTACGATCCCTTCTGGCCGGTGCACGCCGCGCAGGAGCTGGGCTGCGATGCGAGCTTCGCGATGTGGAACCTGGAATACGGCTGGTGGCTGGACAAGCGTAAGAACAATCTGCCTGAAAAAGCAAAGACGTAAGACAACACTCGGGAAACGCACATGACTGGCATTCTGACCGGTCTTCGCATCATCGAGGGCTCGGCCTTCATTGCCGCGCCCTTGGGCGGCATGACGTTGGCGCAGTTGGGCGCCGACGTAATCCGTTTCGACGATATTCGCGGCGGCCTCGACAGCGACCGCTGGCCGGTGACGAAAGAGGGCAGATCGATCTACTGGGCCGGGCTGAACAAGGGCAAGCGCTCGATCGCGGTCGACCTGCGTTCACCCAAGGGCCGCGAACTGCTGACGGCGCTGATCGCGGCACCCGGTGAGGGGGCCGGCATCTTCACGACCAACATGCCGGCGCGCGGCTGGCTTTCCTACGACGAGCTCGCGAAGAAGCGCGCCGACCTGATCGCCCTCAACATCGTCGGCACGCGCGACGGGACGGCGCAGGTCGACTACACCGTGAACGCCATCACCGGCTTTCCCCTGGTGACGGGACCGGTCAGCCATGCCGGACCGGTCAATGCGGTGGCGCCGCCCTGGGATCTCGCCACCGCCTTTGCCGGCGCCATGGCGATCCTCGCCGCCGAACGTCATCGGCGCCTGACCGGGCAGGGCCAGAAAATCGTGCTGCCGCTGCAGGACATGGCGCTCGCCGCGACCTCGGCGCTGGGCTACGTCGGCGAGGCTGTCGTCAATCAGGTCGACCGGCCACGCTTTGGCAACGAGATCTATGGCACCTTCGGTCGCGACTTCAGGACCAAGGACGGGCGCTGGCTGATGGTCTGCATCTTCTCCGACCGCCATGTCGACGCCCTCGCCGAGGCCGGAGGCTTCCGCGAGAAGTTCGCCGAGATCGAACGGAAAAAAGGCGTCGACCTCAAGACCGACGAAGGCCGCTGGAAGGCCCGCGCCGAGCTTTGCGCGGTGATCGAGCCCTGGGTCGCAAGCCAGACCGCCGCCGAAGCGGGAGTGGCGCTCGCCAAGGCGGGCGCATTGTGGTCGCCCTACCTCAGCTTCCGCGAGCTCGCCGACCATCGGGTGCTGCGCGACAATCCCATGTTCTGCGAGCTCGACCAGCCCGGCATCGGCCGCTACCCAGTTGCCTCCTCGCCGCTCCAATTCGGCGCCTTCGACCGCGCGTCGCCCACGCCCGCGCCGCTGCTCGGCGAGCATACCGACGAGATCCTGTCGGGCATCCTCGGCCTGCCGGCGAACGAAATCGCGCGGCTGCACGATGAAAAGGTGGTGAGTGGACCGCGGTAGGATTCTCATCGCCGGCGGCGGAATCGGCGGGCTGGCGGCTGCCTTGGCGCTGGCGCAGAAGGGCATCGCGTCGTTGGTGCTGGAGAAGGCGGCTGAGCTCGGCGAAATCGGCGCCGGCATCCAGCTTGGCCCCAATGCCTTCCATTGCTTCGATCGGCTCGGCGTCGGCGAGGCGGCGCGCGGCATGGCGGTCTATATCGACCAGCTGCGCCTGATGGACGCCATGGCCGACGGCGAGATCGCCCACATCGACTTAGGCGCCGCCTTCCGCGAGCGCTTCGGCAATCCCTATGCCGTGGTCCATCGCGGTGACCTGCACGGCGTGCTGCTGAAGGGCTGCCGGGACAGCAACCTGATCGAGCTGCGCGTCAGCAGCGAAGTCGTGGGCTACGAGCAGGACGGCACGACCGTCACGGCGCGGCTCGCGGACGGCGAGCGCCTGCCCGGCGCAGGCCTTATCGGTGCCGACGGACTGTGGTCCAACGTGCGCGGCCAGGTCGTGGGCGATGGCGCGCCACGCGTCTCGGGCCACACGACCTACCGTTCGGTGATCCCGACCGAGCGCATGCCCGAGGAACTGCGCTGGAATGCAGCCACCTTGTGGGCCGGGCCGAAGTGCCACCTCGTTCACTACCCGCTTTCGGGCTGGAAGGTGTTCAATCTGGTGGTCACCTGCCACAACGACGCGCCCGAGCCGGTGGCCGGCAAGCCGGTATCGATCGAGGAGGTGCGGCGCGGCTTCGGCCATATCTGCGCCCGCGCCCAGTCCATCATCAGCTACGGCGTCGACTGGAGATTGTGGGTACTGTGCGACCGCGAGCCGGTCGAAAGCTGGGTCGATGGCCGCGTGGCGCTGCTGGGCGACGCCGCACACCCCATGCTGCAATACATGGCGCAGGGCGCCTGCATGGCGATGGAGGATGCCGTCTGCCTGGCCGATTCGCTCGACCGCCACTCGCGCGACCTCGAGGCGGGACTACGAAACTATCGCGATCGTCGCGTGCTCAGAACCACGCGCCTGCAGCTCATGTCGCGCGCCATGGGCGACCATGTGTGCCATCCGGCCGGACCGCACGCTGCCCTGCGCAACGCCATCATGGGCGCCAAGAGCCAGGAGGAGTGGCTGACGACGCTCGACTGGCTCTATGGCGGCACTGGGCTAGACTAGGAATGCTTCGATCACAATCGAAGTGACGGCGGGCCGCAAGCGCCTATCTCAGGCGCATGACACAACAGATATTCCGGCTCCCCAAG
>JBPYDO010000278.1:0-3644 GCA_051985755.1 Reyranella sp.
CGCGCACCGGCCGCATCTCGTGCAGCACCACCGGCACGCCCGCTTGTGCCAGCTGCCAGGCCGCCTCGCTGCCGGCGAGACCGCCACCCACCACATGGACGCTGTTGCTGCTTGACGTCATCCCTTCCGACCTGAAACGGTGCGCCTCCTTACGCCTATTTGCTTAGATGGGGGAGCCCCGCATGGCCATCAAGTTCCACAATCCCAAGACCGTTTCCTTTGCGGGCAAATATAGCCTGGGTGCCGAGGTGCCCGAGGGCGAGCGGCTTCATTATGTCTCGGGCCAGGTCGGCATCGGTCCGGGCGGCAAGCTGCAGCCGACCTTCGAGAAGCAGGCGGAACAGGTCTGGAAGAACATCCGCGCCGTGCTCAAGAGCGCCGGCATGACCTTCAAGGACATCGTCAAGGTCAACATCTTCCTGACCGACAGCCGCTACGTCGCGCCCTATCGCGAGATCCGCGACAGGTTCATCAAGGGACCGCCGTACCCCGCCTCGACCCTGCTGATCATCCAGGGGCTGGCCGATCCCGCCATGCTGCTCGAGGTCGAGGTGGTGGCCGCCAAGGCCTGACCGCGCCGATGACCGACAGCCTCAAGGTCGCGCTCGCCCAGCTCAACCCCAAGGTCGGCGACGTCGCCGGCAATCTCGCCAAGGTGCGCGCCGCGCGCGCCGAGGCGAGGAAGCAGGGCGCCGACCTGGTGCTGACGGCCGAGCTCGCGCTCGCCGGCTATTTCCCCGAGGACCTGGTGCTGAAGCCCGCCTTCCAGCGCCAGTGCATGGAGGCGGTCGAGGCGTTGCGCGCCGACACGCGCGATGGCGGCCCGGCGCTGTTCGTCGCCACGCCGTGGCGCGAGGACGACAAGCTCTACAATGCCATCGTCGCGCTCGACAAAGGCGAGATCATCGGCAAGCGCTTCAAGGTCGACCTGCCGAACTATGGCGTGTTCGACGACAAGCGCGTCTTCGCGCCCGGCCCCATGCCTGGGCCGCTGGTGCTGAACGGCGTGCGCATCGGCGTGCCGATCTGCGAGGACGTGTGGACGCCCGACGTCGTCGAATGCGTCGCCGAGACCGGCGGCGAGATCCTGCTGGTGCCCAACGCCTCGCCCTACGAGATCGGCAAGACCGACCTGCGCCTGCATTACGGCGTGCAGCGCGTGATCGAAAGCGGCCTGCCCTTCGCCTACTTGAACCAGGTCGGCGGCCAGGACGAGGTGGTCTACGACGGCGCCTCTTTCGTGCTGGGCGCCGACCGCCAGCTCAAGGCCAAGCTCGCCTCGTTCCGCGAAGAGGTGGCGACCGTCGAATTCCGCCGCGGGCCAAATGGCTGGGAATGCCTGCCGGCCGCGATCGCGCCCGAGCTCAGCGAGCTCGAATCGATCTACCAGGCGATGATGCTGGGCCTACGCGACTACGTGAACAAGACCGGCTTTCCCTCGGTGGTGATCGGCCTGTCGGGCGGCATCGATTCGGCGCTGACCGCCGCGGTCGCGGCCGACGCGCTGGGACCTGCGCGCGTGCATACGCTGATGATGCCGTCGCCCTACACCAGCCGGCATTCGCTCGAGGACGCCAAGGCCTGCGCCGCGGCGATCGGCGTCAAGTACGAGATCGTCGACATCGCGCCGGCGACGGAGGCGTTCCGCAAGATGCTGCTGCCGCTGTTCGGCAACGCCCCGGAGGACGTCACCGAGGAGAACATCCAGAGCCGCGCCCGCGGCGTCACCCTGATGGCTGTCTCCAACAAGCTCGGTGGCATGGTGGTGACCACCGGCAACAAATCGGAGATGGCGGTGGGTTACGCCACGCTCTATGGCGACATGTGCGGCGGCTACAACGTGCTCAAGGACGTCTACAAGACGACGGTGTTCGAGCTCAGCAAATGGCGCAACGGCCATCTGCCGGCCGGGGCGCTCGGTCCGAAGGGTCGGCTGATTCCCGAGCGCATCATAGTCAAGCCGCCGTCGGCCGAGCTCAAGCCGGACCAGAAGGACGAGGATTCATTGCCGCCCTACGCCGTGCTCGACGCCATCCTGAAGGGCCTGATCGAGCGCGATCTCAGCGCCGAGGAGCTGGCGAAGGAGGGCTACGACATCGCCACCGTCAACCGCGTCTGGCGCCTCCTGGAGGCCGCCGAATACAAGCGCCGCCAGGCGCCCCCCGGTGTCAAGATCACCTCGCGCATCATCAGCAAGGAGCGCCGCTACCCGATCGTGAACGGCTTCCGCGGATAGCGTTCCACGCACCGTGTCATCCCGAGCGCAGCGAGGGACCTTTCATGGCGCCGATCAAGGGTCCCTCGCTACGCTCGGGATGATACGGAGTATGATCCTGACAGCCCTCGTCAGGAGTCTCCGTTAGTCTTCCCGCATGAAGCTCTACTCAGGACCGCTCAGCATGTTCGGCGCCAAGGCCGAGATCGCCGCCCACGAGAAGGGCCTCGATTTCGAGCTGATCATGGTGCCGTTCGAGATGGCGACGCTCTACCAGCCCAGGCACCCCGAGGTACGGCGCATCAATCCCAAGCAGCAGGTGCCGGTGCTGGTCGATGGCGATCTGGAGATCTTCGATTCGACGCAGATCTTCGAGTACTTCGAGACGCTGCAGCCAGAGCCCGCACTCTGGCCGCGCGAGGCAACGGCCCGGGCGCGCGCCCGGCTGCTCGAGTTGAAATCGGACGAGGTCTACTTCCCGCCCATCGTGCGCCTGATGGGCTTGCAGGCGACGCCCGACGATCCGGCCGCCGTCGACGCGCGCGCCCAGGCGAGCCGCTTCTACGACGAGATGGAGCGCACGCTCGGTTCGCAGTCGTATCTCGCCGGCGCCTATTCCTACGCCGACATCGCCTTCTACATGGCGGCCCTGTTCGGCGAACGCATGGGCGCGCCGCTCGGCGAGGCGCATTCCGGCCTGAAGGCCTGGCGCGATCGCGTCAGCGCGCGGCCGGCGGTCCAGAAAGTCGCGGGCGCCATGGCGCGCTATCTTCTTTCGCAAGGACGCAAGCTGCCGGACTTCCTGGCGACGCTCGTCGCTTAGCTTCCTCTCCCCCTAGCGGGGGAGAGGAGGAAGAGAATAGTCTGCCGCTCCACGTGGCTTCGACTCCCTCGACATCCTCGACCGCAAAAGCGTCAGCCGGCACTTGGCCGGAAGTGCTGCTCGCCTTCCTGCGGCTCGGCCTCACGTCGTTCGGCGGGCCGGTCGCGCATCTCGGCTACTACCGGCAGGATATCGTGCAGCGCCGCAAGTGGCTGGACGAGCGCGCCTTCACCGATCTCGTGGCGCTTTGCCAGTTCCTGCCCGGGCCGGCCAGCAGCCAGGTCGGCATCGGCATCGGGCTCTACCGCGCCGGCCTGCCGGGCGCGTTTGCCGCCTGGGCCGGCTTCACCTTGCCGTCGGCGATCGCGCTTGCACTGTTCGCGGGCGGCGTGGAGATGGCCGGCGGCGCGCTGGGGACCGGCTGGCTGCACGGGCTGAAGGTCGCGGTGGTGGCCGTCGTGGCGCTCGCCGTCTGGGGCATGGCGACGACCATGGCGAACGACCGGCCGCGCGCTACGCTTGCAGCACTGGCGGCCGCCGTCGTGTTCGCCGTGCCGGGACCGCTCGGCCAGGTCGGCGCCATCTTGCTGGGCGCGGTGGTCGGCG
>JBPYDO010000279.1:0-8031 GCA_051985755.1 Reyranella sp.
GCCTACTTTCACCAGGCCTACGAGGATGGCTTGACCTGGTATCTCGCACACAATCAATGGTCGACCTACCGATTGCTGCTGGGCGCGAGCTACAAGCTCGACGAGAGGTCGTCGATCAACTTCAGCGGCTGGGCGGGGGGCGGCGTGTTCGGCACCACGAACAACAGCAACGGCGCCTATACCCTGAACAATATCAGCGCCAACAACCAGTTCGTGAGCCAGATCGAGAGTGCTCCGAACAGCAATCAGGGCGGCTCGCTCTTCTATCAGCTCGCCATCAATCGGCTGAAAGACGCCAAGATCGGCATCGACTTCCGCAATACGCAGATCACCGACAATATCAATCTGTTCTCGGCCGCCGGTGTGCAGACCTCCTTCATCTCGCAGGGTACGCACCGCTCGGAGGGTGTCTTCGCCCAGGCGACCTACGGATTCTCCTTCCTACCGGTCGATGTCACGGTGGGCCTGCGCGGCGACTTCTACCAGGCCCTCGGCGCCAGCCTGCAGACCGTCAACATGGGCGTCACCAACCCCATTGCCGATTCGGGCTTCAGCAGCTTCGACCCGCGGCTCGGCGTTAAGATTTATGCGACCGATGAGCTCACCCTGCGCGGGGCGATCTATCGCAACTTCTCCGAGCCCGGCATGAACCAGATGTACCGCAGCTTCGCCGCCGGCGCGTCCTTCACGACGACCAATCCGACACTGCAGCCGATGTACAGCTTCGGCCAGGAGGCCGGCTTCGACTTCAAGTGGCGCGAATTCAACCTGTCCGGAACCTATTTCCACACCACCGTCGACAACTTCATCGACTTCTTCACCGTATGCATCGCCAGCGCATCCTGCTCCGCGCCCTTCGCCACGGCCGCCGGATTGACCGGGATAACGACGGTCAACCAGTACATCAACGAGGGCCAGGCCACGTTCGAAGGCTTCGAAGTCCTGGCTCGATGGCGACCGCGGAACGACCTCACGCTCACCGCCGGCTACACCGCCACGACGGCCTATCTCAACAGCTCGTCCTTCCCGGTGACGGCGCGGACCGGCGTGCAGCTCGGCCAGGTGCCGACCTGGATGGTGAATGCGGGCGCGGAGTGGCGACCAATCCCCGAGTTGGCATTGAACCTCAACCTGAAGTCGTTCCCCGCCTACTGGAACAACACCACGCACCTGCAGCTGAACGACGGCGCAACCCTGATCGATCTTGGCTTGTCTTATTCCATCGCCAAGTCCGTCGATATGTACGCCATTGCCCAGAACCTCACCAACGTTCAATACCTCGCGCAGGGCTACACGGCGACGGCGTTCGAGGGATCGAATTCGGCGGTCAACAACACCGCGATTCCTTCACTGGGAATGCCGCTCACCATTTTGGCTGGCATGCGAGCAAGGTTCTGAGCATGAACTCGAGGAGAAGCACGATGCCGAGGTTCCTGATCTGCACTGCGGCCGGGTTGCTGACAGCCGGCGTCGCCCTCGCCCAGCAACCGCCGCATCACCACGGCGGCGGCATGGCCTCGTTCGCGACCGACGCGCACGAGACATTCACCGCCACACCGGCCTTCGGTCCCGACGGCACGTTGTGGCTGGCGCGCGGCACGGCCGACCGAGTCCTGGTCGCCCGTTCGACTGACCTGGGCAAGAGCTTTACCCTGCCGGTCCCGACGACGGCACAGCCGATCGAAGCGGACTGGGGCCCCGACTCGCGCCCGCAGATTGCTGTCGACGGAACCGGCAACATCGTCGTGAGCTGGGCCATCTTCCAGGACAAGCGCTTCAACGGACGCGTCTACTGGGCGCGCTCGACCGACAACGGCGCGAGCTTCGCCGGACAGCAACCGGTCACGGCGGACGCCACCAGTCAGCGCTTTCAGGTTTCCGCGTTCGACCCGGACGGCCGGCTGTTCGCGGCCTGGCTCGACAAACGCAACGTCGCGCCAGCGCGCGCCGCCGGTAAGACATACGCGGGCGCCGCACTCGCCTACGCGTGGTCCGACCACGGCAGGCGTTTCAACGACACCCACATTGCCGTCGACGATACCTGCGAGTGTTGCCGGCTCGCCGTAGCCTTTGCCGGGCCCGGGCGGCCTGCGGTCATGTTCCGCAATATCTTCCCGGGTTCGGTTCGCGATCACGCCGTCATCACGTTCAAGGCCCCGACAACGCCAGGGCCGCTGCGCCGTGTCAGCGTCGACGACTGGAAGATCGAGGCCTGTCCGCACCAGGGTCCCAGCCTGGCAATCGCGGCCGACGGCTCCTACCACGCAGCCTGGTTCACCGATGGCGCGCGGCGCCAGGGGTTGTTCTACGCCCGCGCCGAGTCTGCCACTGCTCCCTTCAGCGAGCCGCGCGCGCTCTCCGCGCCGGACCGTCTTCCCGCGCGACCTTACCTCCTCGCCGCGGGCAAGGCGTTGCATCTGGTGTGGAAGGAGTTCGACGGCAACAAGACCCGGGTGATGTGGCAGGTCTCGTCCGACAGCGGCCGATCGTGGAGCGTCGCCCGCGCCATCGCAGAGACCGCCGATGCATCTGATCACCCGCTTCTAGTGGCCTACAAGGGCCACGCCTATCTCTCCTGGCTGACCAAGGCCGAGGGCTATCGACTGATTTCACTGGAGGAAGGATCGTGAGGCGCGCCGCTTTACTAGTCGTCCTCGCCGCCCTGCTTGGGGTCGCGGCGCCAAGCTCCGCTCGCGCGGGCGGACCGCGACCGTTCGAGCGCGGCAGTTGGGCACAGTTGCGCGCCGAGCACGCCGGCCAGGCAATCGTCGTGCATTTCTGGGGACTGACCTGCGGACCCTGCCTGGTCGAAATGCCGCGCTGGGGCAAGCTTCTGGCCAAGAGACCCGATCTCAAGCTGGTGCTGGTAGCGGCCGATTCCCTGCCGCAGTCGACCGAACAGGTCGAAGCCCGGCTGTTGCGCGACGGGCTTGGCCACGCGGAGAGCTGGAACTTCGCCGATCGTTTCGCCGAGAAGCTGTTCTATGAGATCGACCCCACCTGGCAAGGGGAGCTGCCGCGCACCTTGCTGATCTCGGCCGACGGCACCTCCACGGTTCTGGCCGGCGTCGCTGACCTTCGCGTCGTCAGCGCGTGGCTCGATCGCCAGGCAAAGTCTTCCGGCAGTAGCAAAAGGTAACCCATGACCACCCTCCGCATCGCTCTTATCGGACTGTCTCTTGCCTTGATGCCGGCCCTGGCACTGGCGACCAACTATAAGCTCGGCACGCTGGAGATCGACCAGCCGTGGGCCCGCGCCACACCCGCCGCCGCGAAGGCCGGCGGCGGCTATCTCGTGATCAAGAACACCGGCCAGACGCCCGACCGGCTGGTCGCCGTCCGCAGCCCTGTGGCCGACAAGGCCCAAGTGCATGAGATGAAGATGGACGGCAGCATCATGCGCATGCGCGAGCTCGAGAACGGGCTCGACATCCCGCCCGGTGCTACCGTCACCCTCGCCCCCGGCGGTTTCCACGTCATGCTGACGGGGCTCAAGGCACCGCTCAAGCAGGGCAGCAAGGTGCCGCTCACCCTGGTGTTCGAAAAGGCCGGCAGCATCGACATCGATCTCGACGTCGAGTCGATGGGCGCGATGCATCACTGACACGACACGCGCAGATGCGCCTGTCGCGTCATGGCACCTTAAGCCGTCAGAACAGCTGCACGGCGATGATCACCATGCCGACGACGGACACTAACCAGACCACGGTGCGCAGCCAGGGGACGCCGAACAAGTAGACGAAGGCGTAGACCAGCCGCGCCCAGAAGAAGATCATGGCGCCGAGTGCCGTGTTGGCGTTGGCCTTGCCGGCGGCCGCGGCAATCAACACGAGAGAGGCGAACACCACCATGTTCTCGATCATGTTGAGGTGCGCGCGCTTGGCGCGGCCGGCGATGCCGGGCATTTCGGCGAGGCCCTCGCGATTGCCGGCCATGGTCGGCAGCCCGACCGCGTGGTTCGCAAAAGTGCCGGCGATCAGCACCTGCACGAAGGTGAGGATCGTGGAATAGAGCAGGTATTTCAGGTCGGGACTCATGTGGCGTATCTCCCCTTCCCCTATCTCTTCTCACTTGGTTCCGAACAGGCGGTCGCCCGCGTCGCCCAAACCGGGGACGATATACCCGTGATCGTTGAGCTTTACGTCGACTGCTGCCGCGAACACCGGCACGTCGGGATGCACTTCGGCGAAAGCACGCGCGCCGGGCTCGGCGGCGAGGATGCAGATGAACTTGATGCGTCGCGCGCCGGCTTCCTTGAGACGATCGACGGCGGCGATCGCCGAATGCGCCGTTGCCAGCATGGGATCGCAGACGATGACGTCGCGGTCGCTGATGTCAGCGGGCATCTTGAAATAGTATTCGACGGCCTGCAGCGTCTTGGGATCGCGATAGAGCCCGACATGGCCGACGCGGGCGAGCGGCACCAGGTCGTGGATGCCCTCGGCGAGACCGAGGCCCGCGCGCAGGATGGGCACGATCACCAACTTTTTGCCGTCGAGCAGCGGCGCTTCCATGTCCTGGATCGGCGTCTCGATGTGGGTCTGCACCAGTGGCAGGTCGCGCGTGGCGTCGTAGCCCAGGAGCAAGCCCATCTCGCGCAGCAGCCGGCGGAAGTTGGCGCTCGAGGTCTCCTTGTCGCGCATCTTGGTGAGCTTGTGCTGCACCAAGGGATGCGTCACGACATGAATCGAATGCGGTAGCGACATTGTTGATTCTCCCCGAACAGTCAGAAGACTGTACCATCGCTTTCGATGACAATCGGCGGGCCGCCGCCCGGGCGGCGCTCGGCAGCGAGCCGACGGCCGGCAAACCAGGTGCCGGCTTCCAGCACCTTGACGAGCGGCAGGCGCACCGCATCGAGGCCGAGATGCAGGCGCACGTGGCAAGCGACGCGATCCAGCAGCGCCACGGTGAGCGCCCGCCATTCGACGATCGGCTCGTCGCCCGGCACGAACGTCTTCTGCAGCAGGCTCGACTGCTTGGGCCGGAGCGCCCCTGCATCGACGAGAAGTCCGCCATTGCGATATTCCGGCAGGCCGGTCAGCTGATCGAGCTCGATCACCTGCAGGCCAGCGCCCTCCAGCGGCTCGACCAGAGAATAGGACATCCATTGCGAGAGCTTGTGGAACGGCACCAGGCCGATCGCCGGATGCGGCCACACATCGCCCATCGGCGAGGGCCAGATCGGCGCGAGCCTTTCGAGCACGACGGCCAGGATGGACGCTGCCTTCACCCTGTCGCCTGCCCTGGCGATCTCGTCGAACAAGTCGCCCGGTCGGGCCAGCCCAATGCCGCCCAGCTTGCGCAGGAGCTCGGCGCGGCCCTCAAGGCCAAGCAACGGATTATGCGCCTTCACCTGGAAACCCATGGCGATGTCGTGCGCGGTGAGGGAACGCAGCCGCTCGGCATCGACCCTGAGCGGGTCGCCAACGTCGCGGCTGAAGGCGCCTGACGCGAACATCGCGAGGCTCGCGACGCCAAGCCCTTCAGAGCGCGCGTAGACTTCGCCGGAATCGGCTTCGCGATAGCGCCAGTCGGGACCGGCGCCGGCATCGAGCAGCACCGACACGACGGCAAGGTCCATGCGCCGACGCGCGACCTCTTCCCGGGAAAGCGAGGCAAGCCGGGGCGCCAGCCTGGCCCAGCGGTCGCGGCCGCCCACCTCGAAATGCCGCCAGCGCGAATGGAAGGGAATCGCCGCGGGATTGGCGAAGCGCTCTCGCGTCACCTCGAGCGTCTCCTGGACGGCCGCCTCCAGTCCGCGGGAATCGAACGCCCACCATCCCGAGCGTCCGTCCTCGACGTATTTCAACATCGCCTCCGCCCGCTCGCGAATGGCGGCAGGAGAGCGCAGGTACTGCGGCGAGTCTTTCACTGGACAGCGGGCGTGCCGCCCGTCATTCGTTCAGCCCGCGCCCTTTGGCCTTGGCGAGGTCGGCGGTCTCGGGCTTCTTGGGCGCGAAGTAGCCGGCGGCTTTCTTGGCATCCATCTCGACCTGGGCGTCGGCGGGGATCAGCTCGTCGGGGATCGGGACCTGCTCGACGATTTCGATGCCCTGCTCCCTGAGCGCGTCGGACTTCATATTGCTCATCGAGGCGAAGCGGTCGATGCGCCCGATGCCCAGCCAATGGAAGACATCGGGCATCAGTTCCTGGAAGCGCATGTCCTGCACGCCCGCGACGCATTCGGTGCGGTTGAAGTATTGCGCCGCCGAATCGCCGCCGGGCTGGCGCTTGCGCGCGTTGTAGACCAGGAACTTGGTGACCTCGCCCAGCGCGCGGCCTTCCTTGCGATTGTAGATCACGACGCCAACGCCGCCTTTCTGCGCCATCTCGATGCAGATCTCGATGCCGTGCGCGAGATAGGGCCGGCAGGTGCAGATGTCGGAGCCGAACACGTCGGAACCGTTGCACTCGTCATGGAGACGGCAGGCGATCTTCGTCTCGGGCTTGCCGAGCTTGGCGATGTCGCCGAAGAAATAAATGGTCGAGCCGCCGATCGGCGGCAGGAAGAGCTCCAGATCGGGCCGCGTCACCAGCTCGGTGTACATGCCGCCGGTATGTTCGAAGAGCGTGCGGCGCAGGTCGGCCTCCTTGACGCCGAAGCGCTCGGCGATGCCGGGTAGCCACCACACCGGTTCGACCGCCGCCTTTGTCACCCTGGCGTCGCCGTTTGGCGTCAGGAGCTGGTTGTCGGGTTTCAGCCGCCCGGCAACGATCGCGTCCTTGATCTCCGGCATCTGCACATGCGCCTTGGTGACGGCGATGGTCGGACGGATGTCCCAGCCGGCAGCGAGCTTGTCGGCAAACACCTCGGCCACCATGTGGCCCCAAGGATCGAGCGACACGATCCTCTTGGGGTCGAACCAGCTTTCGAACGGGCCGATCGGCTCGGCCGGCGAGGTGTTGGTGAAATCCGGCCGATGGCCAGGCTTCAATTCCTGCGCCGCGATCGCGAGCGCGCGATAAATGCCGTAGCTGCCCGAATGCACGCCAATCGCATTGCGCCTGGCAGGATTGCCGACGGTGCCGACCACCGGCCCGCGCAGCGCAGGGTCGCGGGCACCCCAAATCACCGGGGGAGCCGCCTGGCCGCCCTGTGCGGGATGGGTATTGAGTCTGATGTGAGCCATAGCGCTTTCCAGATGCCAAAAGCTAGGAAAGCGAGGCATTGTACGGGCTGTAGGTGACGAAGGGAAGGCGGCCCCTTAGCCCTTGATTTCTTGGGCATTCCGGGGCGCCGAGGGGCGGGATCGCAATGGTGCCGAAGCGGGTGACGCTGGCGGCGTTTGTGTGGCTGTTTCCGATAGGTTTCTCGGCGACCGCGCTCGCCCAGAACGAGCCGCCGTGGCCGGTCTTGGAACGCATGGGACTGGCGGGCACCTGGGCGCCCTCCTGCAAGGCCGCCCCCAGCAAGACCAACGCGTTCGTGACCTACTACGCGGAGAAGCGGGGTCTGGTGCGCCGCAAGCTCGATCTCGGGCCTGGTGCGGACGCCGGCGTTCTCAACATGACGATCGACGCCATCCGCCAGCTCTCGCCAACGACTTTGCTCCTGCGCCGCCGCTACGATGACCAGCGCTGGGGCAAGCTGAACGGCACGACCGATGAGGCCGTTACAGAGATCAGCGGTGGTCACGCTCGCCCCCTGTCCCTCGTTCGCGGCGGAACGGAGCTGATCAAGGACGGCCGGATCGTCGCCAGCGGCAATCCCACGGAGAGCAGCGAGAAGTGTTCGGAGGCGACCGCGTCCGCCCCGTCCCAGCCGGCATCAGCGCAGCAAACGACGTCACAAGAACCTGCCGGGCAGAAGCCGTGGCCGATCATGCAGGACATTGGCCTGACCGGCGTCTGGGCGGCGTCGTGTGCGGCCGCGCCCAGCCTGACAAATCCGCGTATCACCTACTCCGGCGTGGGCGATGGCACAGCGCGCTACAGCGTTGACTACGGTAGCAATGCGCCCTCCAACATCGTGGCGGCCTGGGGCTCCGGTACGATCGAGGAAGGCCGACGTCTTTCGCCTTCGACCGT
>JBPYDO010000280.1:0-12138 GCA_051985755.1 Reyranella sp.
TGATCTTCGACGGCATCAAGGCCGCCGGGAGCACCGACGGTCCCAAGATCAAGGACGCGATCAAGAACCTCAAGTTCACCAACGTCATGGGCAAGACCGTGACCTTCGACGACCACAACTCGGCCGGCCACTGGGTCGTGCTGCAGGCGGTGAAGAACAAGAAGGTGATCGTGGCGGATATCGTCGAGGCGAAATAGGACAAGATCGCGCCACTGGAGTGGCGCGCCCCCAGCATGCCTCGTCCTTCATCGAGAGGCATGCCTTGTTGCAGGAGATGACGCGCCGGGGGCGCGCCACTCCAGTGGCGCGTCTTATCTGAACAAGTCTATCCGTTTCGGTCGCACCAGCTCCTGAGCATTGCCGTCGCGCGCCGGTGGCGGCAGGCCGCGCACGATCACGACAGGGCGGCCCTCCGCCGCCTGGCCCATCATCAGCGACGCTGCCGCCGCGATCTCGTCGGCATGGCCGATCTCGGTGACGCGCAGGATGCGGCCGTTCATGTCGGGCTTGCCGCGCATGTCGACCAGCGCCGGCAGGCCCGCGGTGCCGATCGCCATGCCGACGGTGCCGTTGCGCCAGGCGCGGCCCCAGGAGTCGTTGATGATGACGCCGACCTCTACACCGGCGACGTCCTTCAGCCGATCGCGCAGCCGGCGCGCCGAGCCGTCGGGATCGGCCGGCAGCATCAGCACCTGTTCAGGGTCATCGACATTGGAGGCGTCGATGCCGGCGTTGGCCATCACGAAGCCCAGCCGATGCTCGACGATCAGAAGATTGAACCCGATGCGCACGATCTCGTTGGATTCGCGAAGGATCAGCTCGACCAGCCGCGGGTCCTTTTGCGACTTTTCCGCGACTTCGAGCGCGCGTTGCGACGGCGTAACATCGGAGAGCCGGAACAGGCGGCCCTCGGACTTGGAGACGATCTTCTGGGCGAGCACGACGACGTCGCCGTTCCGCAATCCGAACGGCGCGATCAGGCTCGCCAGATCGTCGCCCGGTTTCACCCGCGGCAGGCCGGCGGGCGCGATCAATTCGAGGCGTTCGGCGTTGATCGTCATTTTCCGTGGCGTGGTGATAGGATCATTCCCTACGCTGCGCAAAGGAAAGGTCATCCATGCTGAGGCTAGGTTACAAGGCGTCCGCCGAACAGTTCGGGCCCAAGGAACTGCTGGCCTTCGCGGTCGAGGCCGAGCGGGTCGGCTTCGACTCGGTGTTCGTCAGCGACCACTTCCAGCCGTGGCGGCACGAGGGCGGCCACGCGCCGCACTCGGTCACCTGGATGGGCGCGGTCGGCGCCCGGACCAGCAAAATCGTGATCGGCACCAGCGTGCTCACGCCGACCTACCGTTATCACCCGTCGATCGTCGCCCAGTCCTTCGCCACGCTGGGTTGCCTGTTTCCCGGCCGCGTCGTGCTGGGCATCGGCACCGGCGAGTCGCTGAACGAGGTGCCGGCCACCGGCCAGCCCTGGCCCGAGTTCAAGGAGCGCTACGCGCGCATGCGCGAATCGGTCGTGCTGATGCGCAAGCTGTGGACCGAGGAGCACCTCACTTTCGAGGGTGAGTTCTACAAGACGCGCGACGCCACGATCTACGACCGGCCGGACAAGCCGATCCCAATCTACGTCGCGGCGGGCGGCCCGCAAGTCGCCAAATATGCCGGCCGCGCCGGCGAGGGCTTCATCTGCACCAGCGGCAAGGGAACGGAACTTTACCGCGACAAGCTGATCCCGGCGGTGAAGGAGGGCGCCGAGGCCGCCAAAAAGGCGCCCGACGCGGTCGACCACATGATCGAAATGAAGGTCTCGTTCGACACCGACTTGGGCCGCGCCAAGGAGGATACGCGCTTCTGGTCGGCACTGGCCCTTTCAGCCGAGGAAAAGGTCGCGACGCACAATCCGACGGAAATGGCGCGGCTTGCCGATGCCCTGCCGATCGACCGCATCGCCAGCCGCTGGATCGTCTCGACCGATCCCGAGGAGCACATCGAGAAGATCGCGCCCTACGTGACTTTGGGCTTCAATCATCTGGTGTTCCACGCGCCGGGCCCCGACCAGATGCGCTTCCTGTCGCTCTACTCGAAGGAAGTGATGCCGCGGCTGCGCAAGCGGTTCGGCTAGAGGCTGCGCGCGACCTGGCGGGGCTTGGGCAGGGCGCGGCGGCTGTCGCTGTCGACCGGAGGGCCGGCCCAGCGCTCCGCCACTTCAAGCTTGATCGGTGCCAGCGCCTTGGCGGCGTGCGCGGCGGCAGAGCGCTCGGCGCCGGCATCGCCGTAGAGCGTCGTGCGGATGCGCGACGTGCGGCCCAGGCTCGCGATCAGCCGCTCCATGGCGTCGGGCGGCAGCTCCTCACCGTGCTCGGCGCCGGCGGCGCGGGTGATTGACTCGTTCATCAAGGTGCCGCCGAGATCGTTGGCGCCAGCCTGCAGGCAATGCTTGGCGCCCTCGACGCCCATCTTCACCCACGATGTCTGGATGTTTTTGATGTGCGGATGGAGCGCCAGCCGGCCGATGGAATGCATCAGCACGGCCTCGCGGAAGGTCGGCCCCATGCGCGCCTGGCCTTTCAGCGCAATTGGCGCCTCGGCGGCGACGAAGGGCAGCGGCACCAGTTCGGTGAAGCCGCCAGTCTCCTTCTGCAGCTCGCGCAGGCGCAACAGATGCCGCGCCCAATGGATCGGCTGGTCGACATGGCCGAACATGATGGTCGCGGTCGAGCGCAGGCCGACCCCGTGCGCCGCCCGCATGATCGAAAGCCACTGCCCGGTCGAGACCTTGTCGGGGCAGAGCACGTCGCGCACTTCGTCGTCGAGCACTTCGGCCGCCGTGCCGGGCAGGCTGCCGAGGCCGGCATCGCGCAGCTCGGCGAGGTAATCGGGGATCGCGCGGCCGAGCGTCGTGGCGCCGTGCCAGACTTCCAAGGGCGAGAAGGCATGCACGTGCATGCCCGGCACCGCCTCGCGCACGGCGCGGCAGACATCGAGATAGTGCTGGCCGGTGTACTCGGGATGGATGCCGCCCTGCATGCAGACTTCGGTGGCGCCGCGCTCCCACGCCTCGCGCGCGCGCCGCACGATCTCCTGCGTGGTGAGGTCGTAGGGCGAGCCGCGCAGGTTGGCCGCCAGCTTGCCCTTGGAGAAGGCGCAGAAGCCGCAACGGAAGTAGCAGATGTTGGTGTAGTTGATGTTGCGCACCACGGCGTAGGAGACCGTGTCGCCCACCGCGTCGCGGCGCAGCTGGTCGGCGGCGTGAGTCACCGCCTTGAAATCGGGACCGCGGGCCGCGAACAACCGCACGATGTCGTCTTCGCCGAGATCCGCGCCGCGCGGCGCGCGATCGAGGACCGGCATCAGACTGGCGCTCGGACGCACGGCGGGCTGCGCCAGGATCTCGACGTCGGCCTCCGGCAGCTTCATGATCAGGCCGGGCCGCCAGTCGTTGTCGCGCCTGAGCCCGCTTGCCTCGCTCATGGCCAGCACGCGCGGCCTGAGCGCCGGGTCGATCCAGGCCTTGTCGTGAACATACCGCGGATAAACTGCCAAACGTTCGGTCAGCACCTTGCCGTGCCGGGCGCTCTCCTCGCTGAGTGCCGCGATCTGCGGCCACGGCCGCTCGGGATTGACGTGATCAGGCGTGACCGGCGAGACGCCGCCCCAGTCGTCGATGCCGGCGTCGATCAGCCGGCCGTAGCCCGGCTCCTGCAGGTTGGGCGGCGCCTGAACCGAAAGCGTGTCGCCGAAGATCAAGCGCGCAACGGCGACCGTCCATAGCAACTCGTCGAACGACGGCTCGGGCGCGTTGGCCATGCGCGTGTCGGGCTTGGCGCGGAAGTTCTGGACGATGATCTCCTGCAGATGGCCATGGCGCCGATGCAGGTCGCGCAGCGCCAGCAGGGCCTCGATCCGTTCCACGCGAGTCTCGCCGATGCCGATCAGGATGCCCGAGGTGAACGGCACCTTCGCCTCGCCGGCCGCCGCGATGGTGGCAAGACGCAGCGCGGGATCCTTGTCAGGCGCGCCGAAATGCGGCCCGCCGCGCTCGCCGAGCCGCGCCGCCGCCGTCTCGAGCATGATGCCCATCGAGACTGACGACTTGCGAAGCTTCGCGAGATCGGCCGCGCTCATCAGGCCGGGATTGAGATGCGGCAGCAGGCCAGTCTCCTTGAACACAAGCTCGGCCATGGCGCCGAGATAATCGAGGGTCGTGGCATGGCCCATGGCCTTGAGCGCCTCGGCGGCCGGCTTCCATTTGAGCTCCGGCTTGTCGCCCAGCGTGAACAGCGCCTCGGCGCAGCCCGCGGCCTGGCCCGCACGGGCAATCTCCAGCACTTGCTCGGGCGACAGATAGGCCGCTTCGCCCTTCTTCGGCGGATGCACGAAGGTGCAGTAGCCGCAGGTGTCGCGGCAGAGATGCGTCAGCGGAATGAACACTTTCTTGGAGAAAGTCACACGCTCGCCGAAGGCCCGATCGCGAATCGCAGACGCCTCGCGCATCAAGGGGGCGAGCTCCAGCGACAGCAGGCGATCGATGTCAGGCGACATGGCGAAAGACTCGGTACGCGGGGTGTTCGGTGGCGAGGTTGGCAAGGTCGGCGGGCGTGTCGATGTCGCGGGCCAGGCCCGGCCGGCGCACGATAGCAGGTTCGATGCCGGCCTTGCGAGCAAGCTCCGCGTGCAGTTTCGCGCTGGGCTGATTGGTAGCGAAAGCAAAGCCGATCGCCGTCGGCGGCCGCAGCAGGAGGGCGTTGGTGCCGCCATCCTTGGCCTCGCCGATGACGACGGCGCTGCCTCGCCCGGCGTCGATCAGGGCGGCAATATCGGCGGTCGAAAGATAGGGCAGGTCGGCGGTAAGCAGCAGTAGGGCGGCCGCGCCGTCGTTCTGCACCTTGCGCGCGGCCGTCGCGGCGGCGGCATTGAGGTCGGTATCCCCGACGCCGCTCAGCTTATGCGCCCCCGATTCCTCGGCGAGTGTGAGGACTTCGCGATCATCGCTCGCGACGCAAACCGACGAAAGACCGGCATCGCGCAGCGTGTCCAAAACATGACGCAGCATCTGGCCGGCAAGCGCACGGCGGCGCGGCGGATCGAGAACCGCGCCGAGACGACTCTTCGCCAGATCAATGGACTTCACGGGAACGACCGCTGTCGGCATCGCTTCAAGAGTGTCGCCCAGACATGGCCAATTCGTCCACGAATTCAATGGCCGCGGCGGCAAGGCGCTGTTTGTCGGCGTCGCTCTGCATCATCGTGTCGGCGACGCGAACCCGCATGCCCAATTCCGCAATGGCGCCGGCCAGGCCCGCATCCACCGTATCGAGGACGAAGCCGTCCAAAAGCCCCTTGTAGTAGCGCGCCACGCCCAGGGCCGATACATCGTGGCCGAGCTCGGCCAGCATCTTTGCCGCCGGCCCCTTGATTGCTTGGCCGCCGACGATCGGGCTGACCGCGACCCGCGGAATAGTCGCCCTTTCCAGGCTCGCCCTCACTCCGGGCAGGGACAAGATCGGCGCCACGCTGACGAAGGGGTTCGAGGGACAGATGATGACGCCACGCAGGCCCGCGAGGTCGAGCAGGATGGGATGCGCCTTGGCCAACGCCGCACCCGCGAAACGCACGGCGCGCACGGCCGGTTTGCAGTGCAGGCGAACGAACCAGTCCTGGAAGGCAAGATCTTTCTGATCAGCCGTCTCGACGATGGTGCGCACGGGATCGTCCGACATCGGCAGCAGCGCGGGCTTTACGCCGAGCTTTTGCGCGAGGTCGCGCGTGACGACCGAAAGCTTGTCGCCGGCGCTCAGCCGTCGCGTGCGTTCGATATGGGTGGCGAGGTCCCTGTCGCCCAGGCGAAACCACGTCTCGCCGCCCAGCCGGCCGATCGCCTCGAGCACGTTCCAGGTCTCGCCGCGGAGGCCCCAGCCGGTCTCGGGATTGGCAATGCCGGCGAGCGTGTACATTACGGTATCGAGGTCGGGCGAAATCGAAAGACCCAGATGCTCGAAGTCGTCGGCCGTGTTGACCACGATCGTGAGCGCGTCGGCCGGCAGGGTGTTCGCCAGCCCCAGCGCCAACTTGGCGCCGCCCACGCCGCCCGCCAGAGCGAGGATCCTGCCTTTGCGTTCTGCCATGTCCAACCCTAGCACCACCTCAGGACCCCATCTTAGAAGCCAAGTGCGGCGGCGAGGCGCTGGAAGTCCTGCTCGTTGCCTGGCAGGCCGAAGCGCATCCGATCGGGCTGCGAGACAAAGGTGCGGACATGGATGCCGCGCCGCGCCAATCGCTGGGCGAGGGCCGGAGCGTCGTCGTGACGGACAAGGCGAAAGAGCGGCGTGGCGCCGAGCGGCATGAAGCTCGCGGCAGCCAACAAGTCACCGAGGCGCTTGCCGTCGCGTTCGAGACGTGCGGCTGAGTCCTTCAGCCATACATCGTCCTCAAGTGCGGCCCGACCGACTTCCAGGGCGGGGCCGGAGACGGCCCATGGTCCCAGCCACTCGCGCATCAGGGCGGCAGTCTCCGGGTCAGCGATCGCGAAGCCAAGGCGCAGGCCGCCGAGGCCGTAGGCCTTGCCGAACGAGCGAAGCACGATGGCATTCCTCGGACGATCGCCGGCAAGACTTGCTGACGTCGGCAGGAAGTCCATGAAGGATTCGTCGACAACCAATGTCCCGCGGTGTCGCTTGAGGACGCTCGCTTCGATCAGGCGGCCTGTCGGGTTGTCCGGATTCACCACGACAACCGTATCGGTGAGCTCGGCCCGGGTGAGGTCTTCGACCACCATCACCTCGTGTCCATGCCGTCGCCATGAGACCTCGTGCTCCTCGAAGGTCGGGCCGACGATGGCAACCCGCTCCGCGGACAAGAGCCGCGGCAGCAGTTGGATGAGCGACTGGGCACCGGGCGCCGCGACGATCGTCGATGGATCGCTGACCCCATAGCGCTTGGCTGCCGCCGCAATCAGCGCCGTCTCTGCCTCGCGTGAGGGCAGGCGGGACCACGCCTCCGCAGCAAGTGTGCCGATCGGATAGGCGACGGGGTTGATGCCCGTCGACAGATCGAGCCACGGCCGCGGCGCGTCGGGATAGCGGCGACTGATGGCACCGAGGTCGCCGCCGTGTGCCGCCGGTTTCATGGCCGGAGGCTCCGTGTTAGGCAAAGTGCCATGTTCGCCGGTCTAGCCCTGCTTGCCGCTCTGATCGAGGCGGTCGCCGGCTATCCCAGTCTTCTCTATCGAGCGATCGGACATCCGGTGACCTGGATGGCGCGGCTCATAGCATGGGGCGACGAAGCGTGGAATTCGGAGCACGATTCGGACGTCCAGCAGCGACTGCAGGGCGTGGCGTTGCTGCTCCTGCTGCTGGCCGCGAGCCTCATCGCCGGCCTGGTGATCGCCCGTCTCTGCTTTCTGCTGTTGCCGTCGGTCGTGGCGATGTTGGTTCTGGCCGCACTGGCCTCGAGCCTGATCGCGCAGCGCAGCCTCGACGCCCATGTGACGGCGGTCGCCGAAGCGCTCGAAACCAAGGGGGTCGAGGCCGGGCGCGAGGCGGTGGCTGAGATCGTCGGCCGAGACACGCGCCAGCTCGACGAGGCTGCGATCAGTCGCGCCGCCATCGAAAGCCTGGCCGAAAGCTTTTCCGACGGCATCGTGGCGCCGCTGTTCTGGCTCGCGCTCGCGGGCCTCCCGGGAGCCATCGCCTACAAGGCGATCAACACCGCCGACAGCATGATCGGCCACAAGACCCCGAAATACCTCGCCTTCGGCTGGGCCGCGGCGCGCAGCGACGATCTCGTCAATCTTCCGGCGTCGCGGCTGGCTGCGCTCTGGTTGGTTGCGGCGGCAGGGACTCAGCAGAAGAGCCTGTCCTGGCGCCGCACTTTGACAACCGCGATGCGCGATGCACGAAAACACCAATCGCCCAACGCCGGCTGGCCGGAGGCGGCGATGGCCGGTGCGCTCGGCATTCGGCTCGGCGGTCCTCGCACCTACGAGGGCGAGACGGTCGATGGCGCCTGGTTGGGAGATGGCAGAAGCGATGCTAGTGCGCGAGACATCCGCACCGCGCTTGGTCTCTACCGCCGTGCCTGCGCCGTGCAGATGATCGTACTCGCGTTGCTTGCGGTGCTTACGCTGTTATGAGCCGCGGCTCGCGCGCCAACGACAGCAGCGTTTCGCAATCGATGTGTTTTTCGAGATGATCGGCCAACCGGTCGAGCGTGCGCTCGACCTCGGCCTGGTAGTCGAGCGACGAAGCCTTGGCGCCCAGCCGCTTCAGCCAATGACGGCGCTGGCGATCGTCGGCCAGCAGGCCGTGGATGTAGCAACCGGCCACCTGACCGATGTCGTCGATTTCGCCCGCTTCGCGCCCATCGTCGAAGCGCACCATGGGCGCACAGCTGTTGGTCGTGCGCCCAAGGTGCATCTCATAGCCCTTGAAGGGTACGCCGTCGGCCAGCGTCGTGCCCGTGACCTCGACCAGGACCTTGTCGCCCTCCAGCACGGTTTCGCTGTCGAAGATGCGCAATCCGTCGACCTTCGAGGGTGTTCCCTCGATGCCATGCGGATCGGCGATGGTGCGTCCCAGCATTTGGTAGCCGCCGCAAATGCCGAGGATCAGCCCGCCGCGACGGCCATGTGCCCGGAGATCGACATCCCACTGAACCTCGCGCAGGACCGCAAGGTCGGCGATCGTCGCTTTCGATCCCGGCAGGATCACCAGCGCGGCGTCGCCGGGGATCGGTTCGTTGGGTCTGAGGAAGACGAGATCGACGTCCGGCTCGAGCCGCAACGGATCGAAGTCGTCGAAATTGGCGATGCGTGGATAGCACAGCACGACCACCTTGATCCTGCCGCCGCTGCCTTGCCGGGGCAGGCCGAGCGCATCTTCGGCCGGCAGCTTGCGCGCCTCGTCGAAATAGGGAACCAGGCCCAGCGCCTTCCAGCCGGTGCGCTTGGCGACCACTTTCATGCCGTCTTCGAACAAGGCGGGATCGCCGCGAAAGCGATTGACGATGAAGCCCACGATCATCGCCGCATCGGCCGGATCGATCACGGCCTCAGTGCCAACCAAGCTCGCGATGACGCCGCCGCGCTCGATGTCGCCCACCAGCACGACGGGAACGCGAGCAGCACGCGCGAACCCCATGTTGGCGATGTCGCCGTCACGCAGGTTGACTTCCGAGGCCGAGCCGGCGCCTTCGACCAGCACCAGATCGGCTTCGCTCGCGAGTTTGCCGAAGCTTTGCAACACCGCGCCCATCAGCTTGGGTTTCAAGGCTTGATATTCGCGCGCCTTGGCGTTGCCCAACACTTTGCCTTGCACCACCACTTGCGCGCCGGTCTCGCTTTGCGGCTTCAGCAGCACCGGATTCATGTGCACGCTGGGCGGCACCTTGGCGGCGCGCGCCTGCAGGGCCTGGGCGCGACCGATCTCGCCGCCATCGGCGGTCACTGCGGCGTTGTTGGACATGTTCTGCGGCTTGAAGGGCCGCACCTTGAGGCCGCGGCGTGTGAAGAGTCGTGCCAGACCAGCCACGAGCAGCGATTTGCCGACGTCCGAGCCGGTGCCCTGGATCATCAGCGCCTTGCTGCTCATGGAATCACGGCCATCAGAACTCGATGCCTTCCTGCGCTTTCACGCCAGCGGCGAAGTGATGCTTTACCGGAGTCATCTCGGTCACGAGGTCGGCCGCTTCGATCAACTCCGGCTTGGCGTTGCGGCCGGTGACGACGATGTGCTGGTCATGCCGGCGCGCCTGCAGGGTGGCGACGACGGCGGCGATGTCGAGATGGTCGTAGCGCAACGCGATGTTGAGCTCGTCGAGCACGATCAGGCGGATCGCCGGGTTGGCCATCAGCTTCTTGGTGGCGGCCCAGGCGCGCTCCGCCGCCGCGACATCGCGCGCGCGGTCTTGCGTTTCCCAGGTGAAGCCCTCGCCCAGCGTGTGCCACTCGACTTGAGTGCCGAATTTCTCGACCGCCGTGCGTTCGCCCGACTGCCACGCACCCTTGCCGAACTGCACGACGCCGCAGCGGAAGCCGCGGCCCAGCGCGCGCAGCAGGAGGCCGAAGGCCGCGGTCGACTTGCCCTTGCCTTTGCCGGTGTGGACGATGAGCAGGCCTTTTTCAACGGTCTTGGCTGCCACTTCGGCATCCTGCCGCGCCTTGCGGTTGGCCATCTTCGCCTTGTGGCGAGCTGCTTCTTCGAGATCGCCGCTCATCGCATTGTCCTTTCCGTGGGACGGCCGGAGTTCGGTTTGACACTGGCGGAACGCCAGGGCTATTTGATGCCCGTGGCGGTGCGCTCTTACAAGCGCCCAGAGGGAATTCCGGTGAGGGTCTTGAGCCCGATACCGGGGCTGCCCCCGCAACTGTGAGCGGTCAGCTCCAACCACGTAGCCACTGGTGAGAGCCGGGAAGGCGGTTGGAGCAAATGTCCGCAAGCCAGGAGACCTGCCGCCCCAGGACGCGATCGGGCTGCCGGAGGGGCAGCCAAGGAGGATGAATGGCAACTGCGACTGCACCTCTCGTTAAGGCGACCGAGCGAAGTGAAACTTTGAAAGCCGCCGTCGTGGCGCTGTTTCTGGGTCTTGGCTTGATCTACCTGACTGGATTTTCCCACACGCAAGTCCTGCACAACGCGGCCCATGACGTGAGGCACGGCCTGAGCTTTCCCTGCCACTGAGGCCGGGACAATGCTCGCTCGGGTTCTGATGGTCGGCCTTCTGGCCGGGCTGGCGGCTGGCTTGGCAATCGCGCTGGTGCAGCAAGCCACGACGGCTCCGCTCATTCTCAAGGCTGAAGTCTACGAAAAGTCGGCGGACGCTGCCCCTTCGCATCGCCATGATGGCCATGCCGACCACGACGAGGGTTGGAAGCCCGGGAATGGCCTGCCGCGCTTCCTGTTCACCAGCGTGGCGACGATCGCGACCGCGGTCGGCATCTGCTTTCTCCTGATGGCGGGCATGCTGCTGAGCGATGGCTCGATCGACAGGCGGCGCGCGGTCTACTGGGCCCTCGCAGGTTTCGTCGCTGCCGGGCTTGCACCGGCGGCCGGCCTCGCGCCGGAGCTGCCAGGTGCGGCGGGCGCCGACCTGCTCGCCCGGCAGTTCTGGTGGGTCGGCACGGCCGTGGCGACTGGCTTCGCGCTGTGGCTGCTGTTGCGCACGGTAAGCACAGCCGTGAGGCTGCTGGCTATTGCCGTTCTGGTCGCGCCTCATGTGATCGGCGCGCCGCATCCCCATTCCTATCAAAGCACGGTGCCGGCTGAACTGGCGGCGCAATTCACGGCGAGTTCGCTCGTCGTGCAGGGCCTGCTCTGGGTCTTTGCCGGGCTTGCCGTCGGGTTTCTCTGGCCGAAGTTCGCGCGGCACCAGGCTTAGTTGGCTCTTAGCGATCGGCCATTTTTCAAATGTTCAGTCGGGGGATTCTCGTATGAGCGCATCTGCTTCCACTTTGGCAAAGGTCCCCTGCACCATCGTCACGGGCTTCCTCGGTGCCGGCAAGACGACCCTGGTGCGTCACGTGCTGGAGAATGCCGGCGGACGCAGGCTCGCCGTCATCGTCAACGAATTCGGCGATGTCGGCATCGACGGCGAGATCCTGAAGAGCTGCGGCGTCGAGAGCTGCCCCGAGGACGCGATCGTCGAGTTGGCCAATGGCTGCCTGTGCTGCACCGTCGCCGACGACTTCGTGCCGGCGCTCAAGGGGCTGCTCGATCGACCCGCGCCGCCCGAGCACATCGTCATCGAGACTTCGGGACTCGCCCTGCCCAAGCCGCTGGTGAAGGCCTTCAACTGGCCCGAGATCGCAAGCCGGGTCACCGTCGACGGCGTCGTGGCCGTGGTCGACGGGGCCGCAGTGGCAGCCGGGCGCTTCGCCGACGATCCGGAGGCGGTTGCTCGCCAGCGCGCGGCTGATCCCTCGCTCGAGCACGACAATCCTCTCGAGGAAGTGTTCGAGGATCAGCTGCTCTGCGCCGACCTGGTGGTGCTCAACAAAGCCGACCTGCTGTCGCTCGAGCAGCGCCAGACGGTGGCAAGCGACATCGACAAGGCCTTGCCGCGTGCGGTCAAGGTGGTCGCGGCGGAGAACGGTCGACTGCCGGTCGATGTCCTGCTCGGCCTTGGCGCCAGGGCCGAGGCGGA
>JBPYDO010000281.1:0-12303 GCA_051985755.1 Reyranella sp.
CCGGTCTTGGGCGTGCGGGTGAACTCGGTCCGGCGACCGAAGCCTGCGGCGACGATGGCCCCGGCATTGGCGACCGCGAGATAGACGATCAACGCCGGGACGCTGAGGGCCGCCCCGAAGTAGCCCAGCATCCCGCCGCGCTTCAGCCGGCGATAGGCGGTTGAGGTCATGCCGAACAGCACGACCAGCATGGCGATCAGCCACAGCCAGAGGCCGAAGCGGAACAGGCCGAGCACCCGGCCATGGCCCGCGAACGAGAACACCAGGCCGATCAGCAGGACCACCAGCAGCGGAAAGACCAGCTGCTGGCCGAGCGCCACCGTGGTGGTGAACTTGGCCTCGCCCGACCAGTCTGAGTTCCACACCTGGGGCAGGAGCTTGCGGGCGACCTGGACGAAGCCCTTGGACCAGCGGCTTTGCTGCACGCCGAAATCCTCGAGCCGCTGCGGCAGCTCGCCGACCACGTGAGGCTCCAAAAGGAAGACACCGTTCCAGCCCCTGAGATGCGTGCGCAGCACCAGGTCGAGGTCCTCCGACAGCGTGTCGTGCGACCAGCCGCCGGCCTCCTCGACCGCCGCCCGCCGCCAGATGCCGCCGGTGCCGTTGAACTGGAACGGCACGCCGCGCCTGGCGCGCACGTCCTGCTCGACGACGAAGTGGGCGTCCTGCATCAGGCGCTGCGCCCGCGTCAGCCAGTTGCGTTCGCCGTTGCCCCATTCGATGCGGGTCTGCACGAACGCCGCCTTGGGGCTCGCCAGCAGCGCCGCCA
This sequence comes from Reyranella sp., assembly GCA_051985755.1. GTDB lineage: Bacteria > Pseudomonadota > Alphaproteobacteria > Reyranellales > Reyranellaceae > Reyranella. Next base: position 770 of record JBPYDO010000281.1, read on the forward strand.
TGGCGCGGCCGAGCCAGTCCGGCGGCGGCACGAAGTCGGCGTCGAACACGGCGACGTACGGCGCGTCGCTGCGCGCCATGCCGGCCGCCAACGCGCCGGCCTTGAAGCCGGTGCGCTCGCCGCGCCGCACGTGGTCGATGTCGATGCCCCGCTCGCGCAGGCGGGCGATGGCGTGGCGGGCGATGTCCGCGGTGAGGTCGGTGCTGTCGTCGAGCAGCTGGATCTTGAGCCTGTCACGCGGCCAGTCGAGCTCGGCCGCGGCCAGAAGGGCGCGCTCGACCACGGCCGGCTCGTTGTAGACCGGAATCTGGACCAGCACGCCGGGCAGCTCGGCCGGCAGCGCCGGCTCGGCCTCGGCGGGCGGCGCGAGGTCGGCGAGCCAGAACAGCAGGAGGAAGTAGTAGCTTGCGATCGCCAGATGCGCCGCCAGGCAGATCACGACCACCAGATCGACCGCCATGAGCAACACGTCGCGGCGCCGATCAGTGGTAGTGGATGGGGACTTCGAAGCAGCGACCGTCCTCGATGTGCAGACGGCGCGTCGCCACGTCGAAGATACGCTCATCGTGCGTCGACAGGACGACGGCGCACTTGGCGCGCATCGCCAGGTCCTTGAGCTGGTCGACGACGACGCGGCCCGACACGCGGTCGAGCGCCGAGGTCGGCTCGTCGGCGATGATGAGGTCCGGCAGGCCGATCATGACCCGCGCGATGGCGACGCGCTGCTGCTGGCCGCCGCTGAGCTCGTCGGGCCAGGCATCGACCTTGTCGGTGAGGCCAAGCAGGCCGAGCAGATGGCGCGCGCGCTTCTCGTCCCAGGCCGGGTCGGACAGCGTCGTCGTGGACACGCCGGCCATGACGTTCTGCAGAGCCGTCAGCGACGACAGCAGATTGCGCTTCTGGAACAGGAACCGAATGCGATTGCGCAGGCGGTCGAGCTCAGTGCCGGCCATGCGCGCCAGCTCGGTGCCGAGCAGCCGCAGCCGGCCCTCGGAGGGCGTGCGCATGGTGCCGAGGATGGTGAGCAGCGTCGTCTTGCCCGAGCCGGACGGGCCGGTGACGATCACCACCTCGCCCTCGCGCACCTGCATGTTGATGTCGTACAGCACGTCGATGCGCTGCGGGCCGTCGCCATAATGATGGTGCACGTCGATCGCCTCGACCACCGGCGGTCCGAGGACAAGGTTGTCGGCCGACACGGGGCTACTCGAACAACATGATCGGGTCGACCTTCCACAGTCGCCGGATGGCGAACAGGCTGGAGACGATCGTCATAATCAGCGACGCCAGCAGCGCCACGACGATCTCGCGCAGGCCCATCGTCATGCCGAGATGCATCGCCGCCTCGGCCACGCCATAGACGACCCTTCCCAGGGCAAAAGCCGCGATGAAAGCCGGCGCGATGATGGCGGCACCGATCTGGGCGACCATGCACAGGAAAAACCACCAGTCGTAGCCGAGGCTCTTCAGGATGGCATATTCGGGCAGGTAGAAGCGGATGATCTGGTATTGCGCGTAGTAGATGAACACCATGCCGATCATCAGGCCCAACACGAAGCCAAGGTCGGTGATGTAGCCGACCGGCGTCTCGCGCGCCCAATAGTCTTTCTCGCGGTTCTCGAACTCGCTGCGCGTCAGCACCTCGCCGCGGCCGCCAAGATCCCTGTTGAGCTCCTGGATGACCGTGGCCTTGTCGTAGCCCGGCGCCACCTGGATGCCGATGAGGGCCGGCCGGTCGGAGTACCACTGGCCGAACAACTCATCCATGGTCTCTTCCGACATGACGATGGCGCCGTCGTTCAGCACGTTGGGGCCGATCGCCACCGTGCCCACGACGAACATCTCGCGCAAGAGCTGGCGGTTGTCCGGCGGGCCCAGGATCGGCACCTCCTCGCCGCGGTCGGCGACTTCGGCGAGATCGCCGAAATAGGGTCGCGACAGGCGGTCGAACAGGACGCGGCGGATCATTCGCAGCTTGTACAGGTTGGCGCGCAGGCCGGGCACGTCGATGGCCGGCCGCTCGACGTCGATCGCGTACCAGGCAAGCCGGCGCGCGACCGGCATGCCGGGATGCTGGATCGACGTGATGCCGAACCACAGCGGCTGCACGGAGCGCACGGCGGGGTGGTTCGAGATCACGTCGGTCAGCGAGATCGACATGTCGGCATGGAGCTGCATCGACTTGAAGCCGGGCGGAACCAGCACGAGGTCCGCCACGACGGCGCGGTGCAGGCGGATGCCGGAGTCGTACACCGCCCGTTCGATGCCGAGCTGGGCGAAGATCACAAGCAGGCTGGCCATCACGCCGGCCAGCGACAGGAGCGTGCTGGTCCGCTGGCGCTTGAGCTGCTGGGTGCCGAGCGGCATCGACGCCGCCGTCTTGGCCGCCTGCGCGAGGCGCGCCAGCGAAAGCCCGGGCCACCACCGGCGGAGGCGCGGCGGAGCGGCTGGCAGGACGAGGGCCATCAGAGGAAAGTGACGCGCGTCTCGCGTCCCAGCACCTGCGGTAGGCTGGACGGATCGTCGAGCTGGATCTCGACTTGCACCACGCGGGCGTCGGTCGCCGACCCTCCGTCCGGCTCGGTGCGCTGCATGCGCTTCACCGTCGGCGCCACCCGGGCGACCTTGCCGCGATAGATCGCCGGATTGCCGCGGAAGGTCACCTCGACCTTGCCGCCGGGCTTGATGCGGTTGAGTTGCACTTCGTCAACGTCGGCAAGCACGCGCATCTGGCTCATGTCGACGACCTTGGCGATGGCGTTCTGCGAGATGCGCTCGCTCTGGTGCGCGTAGATCTGCACCACGACGCCGTCGAGGGGCGAGCGGACCAGCGCCTGCTCGCGGGTCGTCCGGGCATTGTCGAGCTTGGCCGAGATGATGCTGATATCGGTGTCGATCTGCGCTAGATCGGTCGCCAGCGACTCCTTCATGACCCGAAGCTTGGCCTGCTCGCGCTCGAGGTTCTGTTGCGAGATGTTGAGCTCAAGCTGCTTCTGGTCGGGCGGCTTGCCCGAGCGCTGCATTTCGAGGGCCTTGAGCTTGTTCTCGTCGGCGGCGGTTTTCACCACCACTTCCTGCATGGCGATCTCGGCCACACGATAGCCGGAGACCATCGCCTCGCGCTGGCGCTTGGCCTTCTCGAGCTCGGCTTCGGCGGTGCGCACCGAGGTGTCGGCGAGTGGATAGTTGGACAGCACGGCGATGACCTCGTCGCGCTTGACCTTCTGGCCGTCGATCACTCGCATCTCCAGCACCACGCTGCCGGCGGCAGGGTCGCCGGCGATTAGCGCCGTGCCGGCAGGCGCGTCGGTGTAGCCGCGCGAAATCAGCGGTCCGGGCGGATGAATACCGTCCTGGGCACTGCTGGTCTGGCGACTGGGGGCAATCCACAGGGCAAGGGCTGCAACGAAGAACAGCGTCGCGACCCCTGTTGCACCCCACCTGAATCTTTGCGCTTTGGCCATCCTAACTCGTTGTAACAGCCGGCCTGCTAAACCCCGCCTAGAAGCTCGTTGCCGGCACTACGGTGCCCTTCGCGACACCCACTATCGAGAAGGTACGGTAGATCGCCGAAAGAATCTTGTTGTACTCGTATAGTGGCGCATTCGTGACGTACACCACGTCCCTAGCCTGGATGCCGAACTGCTCTGCGACAAAAATAGCCACAGGCTGGCTCAGGTCCAGCCGAAAAACACGCGCGCGGGCTAGCGGATTGTTCACAATATCCCCCAAACGGAACACGTAAACCCCGGTTTTATTGGCCCTTTCGTCGGACAGGCCGCCCACCTGGCCGAGCGCCTCGAGCAGGGTCAGGTTGGGCTTGCTGAGATCGACATTGCCGGCCTTCTGCACCGCCCCCAGCACGGTGAAGATCCGCGAATTGGGCCGCACGACGATTTCGTCATTCTTCTGGATGGGAATGTCGCCGCCGGCCAGCAGGTCGGAATATTGCGCGTTGAGGATAACTTGGCCGCGCCGGCGCACGACGACCTCGAGCTGAGCGGCCTTCTCGATCGGCCCGCCGGTCCGGTTGATGGCATCAACCACCGAACGGGTGCCTTCGAGCAGGGACACGCGCCCTGGACTCTTGACGTCACCCGACACCATGACGGTGTTCGAGCGGTCGGCGACCATTTCGACGACGACCTGTGGATTTTGTGCCTTGTTGCCCAGTTGCGCGACGATTGCGTGCTCGATCTCAGTCAGGTCCATTCCTGCGACCGTGACCGTGCCGACATAGGGAACATCTATGGTTCCTGCATCGGTCACGCGCTGCACGCCGAGATCGGCGCCCGGCCGCTGGATCGTGGGAAAGATGCTGCCTTCGTAGGGTTCAAAGATGTGCACCTTCAGCACGTCGCCAGGTGCGACCGCGATCCGCCGACCGGCGGAAAGGGAGCTGGTGACCGAAGGACGATCGACGCTGGCCGGCGGGCGGTAGGCGAGCACCGAGGTCGGCGTCAGGTCGATGACGTCGAACGGCAGTTCGTCGGTGCTGGTCGCCTTGGCACCGTTCATCCACGGGCCGTCGCCCGGCACGATTTGGCAGCCGGCAACAGCCAGACCCAGGCCGAGAAATATGGCGGTTGGTTGCGCGACCGCGCGCAGCCAGGTCCAGACTGTCAAATCCCGCTCTCCGTGCGGAACGACCGGCACCCGCCGCCCCGCCTCCCTTATGTCTTGGCCAAGCCTTGTAAGTAATTAACCCGCGGCATGGCGCTGGTGCAAGCGCTCGTCGGGGTCGCCCACCAGCCCGGGTTTGAGCCGGGATTTAGCTTCTTTGAGCGAGCCCGCGACCTCGAGGAGCTGGCCGAAGCCGCTCACCATCAGACAATCGGCGGCCGCGCCGGTAAAGCGGCAGAAGACGATGTGGGCGCCGAGCTCCTGTGCCCGGCGCCAAATGATGGCCAGGGTGCGCACTCCGGCCGCACTCATGTAGGTGACAGCACTGCCATCGACCAGAATCCTCGCCCCCGGCCCCACCGCCTCCAGCATCGACTTCTCGATTTCCGGACAGGTCGTCGAATCGACATGCTCGGGTAGCGCGACCGTGGTGATTTCCCGCGGCGCGCGTTCCTCGGCTTCGCTCACATCGTCCATACGGAGCTTCGGATCGGACCATCCCCCTTGGCGGCGCCCCTCTTCGCGGCGCCCCTCTTCGCGGCGCCATTGTCCGCCAAGATCGGTGCCCCGCCAATCGATCGTGCGCCCGGCAAGTGCAGTCAACATGAGGAACGGCGCCAGCACTTCACGCAGCAGCGCCGCGGCGGCCGCGCTGGGCCCGAAGGCGAGGCCGCGGCCGCTCATGAACCACTTCTCCGCCATGAGCCAGCCGAGCGAGTGCAGGGCAACGGCGCCGGCGACGAACGGAACGGCGATCGGCCAGGCGATGAGCGCCGCGGCGCCCGCCGCTCCGCTCAGCAGCCATCCGACGGCCGGTTCCCACACGACCAGCGGCCACACCGGCAGACGCAGCCGCGTGCGCGCCCAACGAACCTGACGCCGCCAAACGGTCGGCCAATCGCGCCGACCGAGCGCCAGCCGCGGCATCTCATCGCCCAGCCGGGTCGCGAGGCCGAGCTCGCGCACCGAGCGGGTGACGGAGTAGTCGTCGGCAATCCAGCGATTGAAGCCGCGCCACACGCCGATCCGCTGCAGGGTCTGGTGCGACATCAAGGTGACGCCGCCCGACGCGACGGCAAGACCGAGGCGATCGGCCGCCAACAGGAAGCGCGCCTGGTGGCCATTGATATAGGCGGCCTCGATTTCGGCCGCGAAGTTCTGCGGCGCTTCGGCCGCCTTGAGCGCCAGCACCAGGCCGACCTCGTCCGACAAGGGTCGCGCAACGCGTGCGAGCAGCGCGGCGTCGAGGCTGATTCCGGCGTCGCACAGCGCCACGATGGCGCGGCTCGCGGCCTCCAGCCCCTTTCGCACGTTGTTCATCTTCGGGTTGAAGGTATGGTCGCTGCCGACCAGGATCCGCGCCTCGGGCCACTCGGCCCGCGTCGCGGCGATCGCCCCATCGTCTTCCGCCGCCACACAGATCAGGATTTCCGCGCCGTCCTCGGCCAGCCGTTGCAGTGACTTCACGAAAGCCGGCGATGCGTCGGCCGCGCCGTTCATGGGCGCCACGAGGCTGAAATCGGCGGCCGGGCGGCCCGCGCCATCGGCTGCCGGCGCAGCGCCCAGCCCCTCGCCACGGGGGCGCCGCGCCAGGCCGGCGGTCAGCCAGTGCAGCGAGGTCGCCACCAGCCACCAGCCGAGTCCGAGCCCTATCAGGACGCCTCCCTGCATGGCGGGCTAGCGGCCGGCGGAGAAGCGATGGGCGTCGTCCTTCTCCACCAGCAGGGCGCGATGGTAGGAGCGGATGACTTCGCTTGGGTCTCCCTGCTCGCGGATGCGGCCGTCCTCGATCCAGATGGCGCGCGTGCAGAGGCGGCGGACCTCGGCCATCGAATGCGACACGAAGAGCAGCGTGCCCTTCTGGCGGAAGCTGTCGATCCAGTCGAGGCACTTGCGCTGAAAGGCGGCGTCGCCGACCGCCAGCGCCTCGTCGACCACCAGGATCTCGGCCTCGACGTGGGCGCAGATCGAGAAGGCCAGTCGGGTGCGCATGCCCATCGAGTAGTGCTTGACCGGCTGGTCCATGTAGTCGCCGATGCCGGCGAAATCGGCGATCGACTGGAACTTTCGCAGCACGTCGGCGCGCTTCAACCCCAGGACGGCGCCGCCGATCATGATGTTCTCGCGGCCCGACAGCTCGAGGTCGAAGGTCGAGCCCAGCGCCAGCACTGGCGCGATGCGGCCGGTAACGCGCAGCTCGCCGTGGGTCGGCAGCGTCATGCCGCAGATCACCTGCAGGAGGGTGGACTTGCCGCAACCATTGCGCCCGAGGATGCCGATGCTTTCCCCGCGCTTCACCTGCAGGTCGATGTCGCGCAGTACCCAGAACGGCTTGAAGTACGTCTTCCAGAACCAGCCGAACACCACCTGCTTCAGCCAGTCGTTGCGACTGGCGTAGAGCTGGTAGGCTTTTCCGAGGTGCGTGGCCCGGACGACGATATCAGAGGACATCGACGATGACATTCCGATACCGGTCGAAGACCCAGTATCCGAAGTAGAAGGAGAACACGGAGATGAACAAGGTCCCGCCGTAGACGTACATGTTGGGAATTTTGCCCACCAGCATGATGTCGCGCATGACCTCCACGAAGCTGGTGAGCGCATTGGCGTAGAACCAGCGCCCGTTCGCGCCGAACATCGACTGGTGATAGAAGATCGGCGTGCCGAACATGAACAACGGCACGATGTTGATCATGAGGTAGCCGGCATCGCGGGTGAAGGCGCCGATGGCGCACAGGAACCACGACATCCCGACCAGGAAGGCGACGAACGGGATGAAGATGAGCGGCAGCAGCAACAGCGTCCACGGCAGGCTATGCATCGCCCAGAGCTGGAAGATCAGCAACACGGCGATCGAGATCACGGTGTAGAGCGTGGCTCGCAGAGTCGAGATCACCGCCAGCATGTCGCTGGGAAAGATCGTCTGCTTGATGAAGTGGGCGTACTCGTGCAGCAGCATCGGCGCGCGGAACGCCATCTCCGACCAGAAATTGAAGACAATGATTCCGCTGACGATGAAGAGCGCGTAGCTCAAGGTCTTGTTTTCGGTGACGATGTACCGGTCCGGCAATTGCAGCGTGCCCGAGAACACCAGCGTATAGACCGCGATGAACAGCAGCGGCGCCACGACCGCCCACACCCAGCCGGCGACCGATCCCTTAAAGCGCTCGGCCACCTCGCGGCGCAGGATCGCCTGGATGAGGTCGCGGTGATGCCACATCTGGGCGAACGGCTTGGCGAAGAAGCGCAGCGCCCGACGCAACGGACCGACGTTCTCGACCAAAATCTGCTTGCCGCTGACGACGTTCACCGACGGCATGAGCCGCGCCTCTTCCTTCGTGTTCCGGTGGTGAGCCCGGTAGGGATCGAACCTACGACCACCTGATTAAAAGTCAGATGCTCTACCGCTGAGCTACGGGCTCGCCCCGGAGTCGCGCCGCAGGCCGGAACCCCGCGCGGCGCCCGTATAAAATGAGCCGGCCTCACGGTCAACGCGGCCACCAAGCCCGTCAGGCCCTGGCGAACTTCCGTCTCAGCCGCTCGTAGACCTTTTTGGAGACGAACTGGGAGGTGTCGCCGCCCAGACGCGCGATATCCTTCACCAGGGATGAGGCGATGAACTGGTGCCGGTCGGACGCCATCAGGAAGATGGTCTCGACATTGGGCTCCATGCGGGCGTTCATGTTGGCCATCTGGATTTCGTACTCGAAGTCCGACACCGCGCGCAGGCCGCGGATGATCACCGAGGCCTTTATCTCGCGCGCGAAGTGGATCAGTAGCCCGTCGAACGGCACGACCGTGATGCGATCGAAGTCCTCCTTCGGGAAGTCCTCGATATCCTCCCTGATGATGGCGATGCGCTCTTCGAGCGAGAACAGCGGCCCCTTGCCGATGTTGGTCGCCGGCCCGATCACCAGGCGGTCGACCAGGCGCAGCGAGCGACGCACCACTTCGAGGTGCCCGCTGGTAATGGGATCGAAAGTGCCCGGATAGACCCCAACGCGCTCGACGGCCATTCTTCCCCCCTGTTCGCCGGCCGCTCCCTCGCCGAATCGCCCAAGGCCGGAGGCAGCGGCGCAGTCTTAACGACACGGCCGGTCCTTATCCACCGTTTGTTTCGGTGTGATCGTCGCCGTTGGCGTCACCGTTGCCGCTGCCGTTGCCATTGCCGTTGCCGGCGTCGTCCTCGCCGATGCGGATCGCCGAGACGACGCGCTCACCCTCGCTCACACTGACGATGCGCACGCCGCGCGTGGCGCGGCCGGCGATGCGTATGCCGTCGACCGGGCAGCGGATCAGCGTGCCGCCGTCGGTCACCAGCATGATCTGGTCGCTGGTGAGCACCGGGAAGGCAGCCACCACCTGGGCGCCACCCTGGGCACTTTCCGGCAGGCTCATCAGCTCGACGCCCTTGCCGCCGCGTCCGGTGACCCGATACTCGTAGGCCGAGGTGCGCTTGCCGAAGCCCGAACTGGCGACGGTGAGCACGAACTCCTCCTTGTCGCGCAGCTCGGCGAAGCGCTGCGCCGACAAGGTCGTCGAAGGCGCGGCGGACGCCGCCTCCTCGCCGCCGTTGGTGACCTCCTCGTCGAGGCTGGCGAGCTGGCGCAGTGCCCGCGACTGGCGCAGATAAGCGTCGCGCTCCTCGGTCGTGATGCCCTTGCCGCCGTCGACCAGCGACATCGAGATGACCGCATCGCCCTCGGCGAGCGCGATGCCGCGCACGCCGGTCGAAGCGCGGCTCTGGAAGACGCGCACCGTCGCGACCGGGAAGCGCATGGCGCGTCCCTGGCGGGTGGCGAGCAGCACGTCCTGCTCCTCGCTGCAGACCGCCACGCCGATCAGGCGGTCGCCGGCATCGGCGCCCTCGAACTTCATGGCGATCTTGCCGGTCTGATGCACGTTCACGAAGTCGCTGAGCTCGTTGCGCCGCACGCCGCCGCGGGTGGTGGCGAACATCACGTTCAGGGTCGCCCAGCTCGCCTCGTCCTCGGGCATGGGCATGACCGTCGTGATGGTCTCGCCCTCGCCGAGCGGCAGCAGGTTGACGAAGGCCTTGCCGCGAGCCTGCGGCGCGCCGAGCGGCAGGCGCCACACCTTGAGCTTGTAGACGATGCCGCGGCTCGAGAAGAACAGCACCGGCGTGTGCGTGTTGGCCACGAACAGGCTCGACACGAAGTCGTCCTCGCGGGTGGCCATGCCGGCGCGGCCCTTGCCGCCGCGCCGCTGCGCGCGGTAGGCCGAGACCGGGACGCGCTTGACATAGCCGCCGTGCGTCACCGTGACGACCATGTCCTCGCGCTGGATCAGGTCCTCGATGTCCTGCTCGAATTCGTTGTCGAGGATCTCGGTGCGGCGCGGCGTGGCGAACTGCTGCTTGATCTCGAGCAGCTCCTTGCGCATCAGCGCAAATAGCTTGTCACGGTCGCCCAGCAGTTCGAGGTAGCCCTCGATCAGCTTGGCGACCTCGCCCAGCTCCTCGGCGATCTTGTCGCGCTCGAGCCCGGTGAGGCGCTGCAGGCGCAGGTCGAGGATGGCGCGGGCCTGGGCCTCGGACAGCCGGTAGGTGCCGTTCTCCGACACGCTGCGCCCCGGCTCGGCGATCAGCGCGATCAGCGGCGCCACGTCGCTCGCCGCCCAGTCGCGCGCCATCAGGCGTTCGCGCGCCACCACCGGATCGGGGGCGCGCCGGACCAGCTCGATCACCTCGTCGATATTGGCGACGGCGATCGCCAGACCGACCAGCACGTGGGCGCGGTCGCGCGCGTGGTTGAGCTCGAACTTGGTGCGCCGGGTCAGCACGTCGGCGCGGAAGCGGATGAAGGCCTCGAGGAGCTCCTTCAACGTCATCAGCCGCGGCCGGCCGCCGTCGAGCGCCAGCGCGTTGACGCCGAATGTCGTCTGCAGCGGCGTGAAGCGGTAGAGCTGGTTCAGCACCACGTCGGCCATGGCGTCGCGCTTGAGCTCGACGACCAGACGCACGCCGTCACGGTCGCTTTCGTCGCGCACCTCGGCCACGCCCTCGACCTTCTTGTCCCGCACCACCTCGGCGATGCGCTCGTGCAGGCGGGCCTTGTTCTCCTGGTAGGGGATCTCGGTGACGATGATCGATTCGCGGCCGCCCCGCGTCTCCTCGATCACGGTCTTGGCCCGCATCACCAGCGAGCCGCGGCCTAGCTCGTAGGCGGCACGGATGCCGTTGCGGCCCAGGATGGTCGCGCCGGTCGGGAAGTCCGGGCCCGGCACATATTCCTGGATCTGCTGGATCGTCAGCGCCGGATTGTCGATCAGGGCGCAGCAGGCGTCGATCAGTTCGCCAAGATTGTGCGGCGGGATGTTGGTCGCCATGCCGACGGCGATGCCGCCCGCGCCGTTGACCAGCAGGTTGGGGAAGGCCGCCGGCAGGACGGTCGGCTCCTTCTCGCGCTCGTCGTAATTGGGCTGGAAGTCGACCGTGTCCTTGTCGTAGTCGGCGAGCAGCGATTCGGCGGCGACTGCCAGCCGCGCCTCGGTGTAGCGCATGGCCGCCGGCGGATCGCCGTCCATCGAGCCGAAGTTGCCTTGGCCGGCGATCAGTGGCAGGCGCATGGAGAAGTCCTGCGCCATACGCACCATGGCGTCGTAGATCGCCGAGTCGCCGTGCGGATGATATTTGCCCATCACGTCGCCGACGATGCGCGCGGACTTGCGGAACGGCCGCGTCGAATCGTAGCCGTTCTCCTTCATGGCGTAGAGGATGCGCCGCTGCACCGGCTTCAGCCCGTCGCGCGCGTCGGGCAGGGCGCGCGCCACGATCACGCTCATGGCGTAATCGAGGTAGGAGCGGCGCATCTCCTCCTCGATATTGATCGGGGCTACGTCATGCGAAGGCGGCGTGGGCGGAGGCGCGTCGGAGGGCGGCGGCGCCGGAG
>JBPYDO010000282.1:0-3288 GCA_051985755.1 Reyranella sp.
TCGGCGATCTCGGCCTCGGCCTTGATCAGGCGCATGCCACACCCGCCGCCGCCCGCGATCGCCTTGAGCGCAATGCCGGACTTCGCGCACTTCTTGAAGAAGGCGACGGCAGCCGCCACGTCCACCAGCCCGTCAGTCCCTGGCAGCACCGGGACCTTGTACTTCCGGGCGTGGGCGCGGGCCCGCGCCTTGTCGCCGAACAGGTCGAGTTGCGCGGGCGTCGGGCCGACGAAGGTGATCTTCGCCTCGGCGCAGGCTGCAGCGAAAGCGGCGTTCTCCGACAGAAAGCCGTAGCCCGGATGGATGGCATCGCACTTCGCGGCCGTCGCCACGGCAATCACCTGCGCGATGTCGAGATAGGCCGCCGCTCCCTTGCCCTTGAGCGCCTTCACCTCGTCGACCCGCCGGATATGCAGCGAGCTCTGATCGTCCTCCGAATGGATGCCGACCGTCGCGATGCCGAGCTCGGCGGCGGCCTCGGCGATGCGAATGGCAATCTCGCCGCGATTGGCGATCAGGAGTCTCTTAGGCATAGGGCCAAGTATCGGGGTAAAAGCAGTCTGTGTCGAAACGCCTGCTCATTGTGGCGCATGCGCCTTCGCCGAACACCCTCCGCCTGCGCGAGGCGGTCGAACGCGGTGCGCTGAGCGAAACCGGGGTCGATGTCAGGGTCGCGGCACCCCTGCAGGCCGGCCCCGATGACGTGCTGACGGCACAAGCCGTGATCCTCGGCACGACGGAGAACCTGGGCTACATGAGCGGCGCGCTGAAGGACTTCTTCGACCGTTCCTACAACCCGTTGCTCGAGCGCACCCAGGGCCTGCCGTGCGCGCTCTACATCCGCGCCGGCAGCGACGGCACCGGCACGCGTCGCGGCGTCGAGACCATTTTGACCGGACTGCGCTGGCGCGCCGTGCAGGAGCCCCTGATCTGCAAGGGCCCGTGGCAAGACTCGTTCGTACAACAATGCGAGGAACTCGGTGCCGCCATGGCAGCCGGCCTTGCCGCCGGCATTTTCTGACGTCTAATCCGCCGCCTGTTGTTTCTTCTTCTCGGCAGGGTCGTCCATCATCACCGTGATGTCGGCGGCGATGTGGTGCGTCGGACCCTCGGCGGCCTGGTTGGCCTGCACGATGGTGCGGCCGTAGGCCGAGACCGTCGGCACCGCCGACGGCACGACCGGCGCCAGGCGCTTCTTGCGCTCGAGCGCCGCCTCGATGAAGGGCGCGAGCTCGGCCTGCTTCCTGGCGTCGCGCGCCGCCTGGCCGGCCTTCAACGCCGGCATCACCTTGGCAGCAAACAGCTGCAACGAATCGCAGATGTGTTCGTGCTTGTTGCGGCCGCCCTGCTGGATGAACACCACCTGATCGACGCCGGCCTCCTGGTAGCTCTTGAGATGCTCGGTCAGCTCGGCCGGCGTGCCGATGCCGCTGCCCTGCCCGACCGGCGGCAGCTTGTCGCGCGCCGCCTCGAAGCGCTGCCACACGTCGGTGACGCCCGGCTGGTGGTGGCCGTAGACGTAATAGTGGCCCAGCGAATAGCCGAAGAACCGGAAGCCCTCCGCGCCGCGCCGGCGCGCTTCCTCGTAGTCCTCGTGGCAGGAAAATCCGGTCACCATCGCGACGTTGGCGTTGATCGCGTGGCCGATCGGCACGCACTCGCTGCTCTTTATGATCTCGTAGTATTCGCTGGCCCATTTCCCGGCTTCCGCCGGATCGACGAAGGCGAAGGTGAGCGCGCCGATGCCGGCGCGCGCCGCGGCATGGATGGTCTCGCGCCGGCTGCACGCCACCCAGAGCGGCGGGTGCGGCTTCTGCAGCGGCTTGGGCACCACGTTGCGCACCGGCATGGAGAAGTATTTGCCGGAAAAACCCGGGTAAGGGTTCATGACCATCATGTTGGCGGTCTGCTCGACCGCCTCGGCCCACATCGCCTTCTTCTCGGCGGGGTCGATGCCAAATCCCTCCAGCTCGACGCGCGACGCCGATTCACCGGTGCCCCAGTCGACCCTTCCGTCCGACACGAGATCGAGCGTGGCGATGCGCTCGGCGACGCGGGCCGGATGGTTGTAGCCGGGCGGCGCCAGCACCACGCCATGGCCGATCCGGATCCGCCTGGTGCGCGCGGCGCAGGCGGCGAGGAAGACCTCGGGCGCCGAGGAGTGCGCGTACTCCTCGAGAAAGTGGTGCTCAACTTCCCAGATGTAGTCGATGCCGAGGTGATCGGAGAGCTCGACCTGCGCCAGCGCCTCCCGGAACAGGCGATGCTCGGCGTCGGCGCCCCACGGACGCGGCAGCTGGTGTTCGTACAAAAGGCCGAACCGCATGATTCTCTCCTGCCTATTGCGCCGTGTAGCCGCCGTCGACCACCAGGCCCGAACCGGTCATGAAGGCGGAGTCGTCGGAGGCCAGGAACACGATGCCCTTGGCGATGTCATCGGCCACGCCCAGCCGGCCGATCGGATGCATGGCTGTCGAGGCCTTCCGCGTGACTTCCGTGTCGTTGGTCCCGATCGCCCGGGCCCGCATCACGAAGGTCTGCTGGCCCATGTCGGTGTCGATCACTCCGGGATGGATCGAATTGACCCGGATCTTGTAGCCCTTGCGGCCGAACTCCAGCGCCGTTGACTTGGTGAACAGCGTCACACCGCCCTTGGTGAGCGAGTAGAGCGGATCGAGCTGCGAGCCGACCAGCCCGGCCACCGACGCAAGATTGACGATGGCGGCGTTGCCGCTCTTCTTGAGATTGGGCAGGGCCGCGCGCGTGCCCAGCAGCACGCCGGTTAGGTTCACCGCGACCAGCTTGTTCCACTCGTCGATCGACACATCCTCGACGCCCTTGCCGACGAACACGCCGGCATTGTTCACCAGCACATCGAGCCTGCCGTAGGCCCGGATGGTCGCGTCCATCGCCTCGGCCCAGCTCGCCTCGCTGGTGACGTCGAGATGGACGTAGAGCGCGCCGATCTCCTTGGCGAGCTTGCGGCCCGGCTCGTCCAGGATGTCGCCGATCGCCACTTTGGCGCCGGCCTGCGCCATCAGCTTCGCCGTTGCACCGCCGATACCGCGCGCCGCGCCGGAGAGGAACGCGACCTTGCCGTCGAGACGGTTCATTTCTTGCCCATCTGGTTGAACGGCACGTCTTTGTCCACGCGCACGTCCTGCGGCAGGCCGAGCACGCGTTCGGCCACGATGTTGCGCAGGATCTCGTCGGTGCCGCCGGCGATGCGGAAGCCGGCGCCGGCGATCCACTGCGCCTGGAAGCCCGCGGCCTGCGGCACCTCTTCCC
>JBPYDO010000283.1:0-7942 GCA_051985755.1 Reyranella sp.
GGCAAGACGGCCGCCCAGGTCAAGACTGAGGGCACACCCGAGTGGCTGGTCCCGCATCGGATTTTCGCAGGCAATCGTCCGTCCAATACGCTTCTGCTCGACCGCCTGACGCCGGCGGCCTTGGGCAAGCTTGTCGCTCTGTACGAGCACAGCGTCTTCACGCAGGGCTCCATCTGGCAGATCGATTCCTTCGACCAGTGGGGCGTCGAGCTCGGCAAGGCGCTGGCTCAGCGGATCATCCCGCAGCTCGCGAGCCCGACCGAGCCCGAGCTGGCGCACGACAGCTCGACCAACGCGCTGATCCGGCGCTACCGCAAGCTCAAGGGGGGACTCTGAACTGAGGAGGGCTCAGTCATGCAACTGGGAATGATCGGCCTCGGCCGAATGGGAGCCAATATGGTGCGGCGTCTCCTGGCAGGCGGCCACCAATGCGTGGTGTTCGACATGTCTCCGAAGGCGGTGGCCGAGCTGGTGGCGGAAAAGGCCGTCGGCTCGTCCTCATTGCAGGAGTTCACCGGGCGCCTGGCGAAGCCCCGCGTCGTCTGGCTGATGGTCCCGGCCGGCGTGGTGGACAAGACGATCGCCGAGCTGCTGCCCCATCTGGAGTCGGGCGACATCCTGATCGACGGCGGCAATTCGTATTACATCGACGACATTCGCCGGGCAGAGGAGCTTGCTCCCAAGGGCATTCACTATGTCGATGTCGGCACCAGTGGCGGTGTCTGGGGGCTCGAGCGCGGCTATTGCATGATGATCGGCGGCGAGACAGCAGCCGTGAAACGCCTCGATCCGATCTTTGCCACCCTGGCGCCCGGCCGCGGCAACATTCCGCGCACGCCGGGACGCGAGAAAGCCGACGGAACGGCGGAACTGGGCTACCTCCATTGCGGGCCCTACGGCGCCGGCCATTTCGTGAAGATGGTGCACAACGGAATCGAGTACGGCGTCATGGCGGCCTACGCCGAAGGAATGGCCGTGTTGAAGGCGGCCGATATCGGCAAGAAGAGTGGCGTCGTCGACGCGGAGACGACGCCGCTGCGCGATCCTCGGCACTATCGATACGACCTCAACCTGCCGGACATTGCCGAGCTCTGGCGGCGCGGCAGCGTGATCGCCTCCTGGCTGCTCGATCTTTCCGCCGCGGCCCTGATGGAGGATCCGGCGCTCGCGAAGTTCGCCGGCCGGGTCTCCGATTCAGGCGAAGGCCGCTGGACGATCAAAGCCGCAATCGATGAAGGCGTGCCGGCTCATGTGCTGTCTTCCGCCCTCTACGAGCGGTTCAGCTCGCGCGGTGAAGCCGACTTCGCCGACAAGCTCCTGTCCGCCATGCGCCATGAGTTCGGCGGCCATGTCGAGAAGCCCGTCGGGCCGTAACCGTCAAGGCGTGCACATTTGAACGGGAGGGATGGAGCATGATCCAGCATGAGCAAGAGGAACTTGCCATCAACACCATCCGCACGCTTTCCATCGACGCCGTCCAGCAGGCGAAGTCCGGCCATCCGGGGACGCCAATGGCGTTGGCTCCGCTGGTCTACACGCTGTGGAATCGCGTCATGCGCTTCGATCCGAAAGATCCGGTGTGGCCCAACCGCGATCGCTTCGTGCTGTCCAACGGACACGCCTCGATGCTGCTATGGTCCATTCTCCATCTTACGGGTACGTCAGCCGTCAACGCCGAATACGAAAGCCTCGGCAAGCCGTCAGTCACCCTCGACGACATCCGCCACTTCCGCCAGCTCGACAGCAAGGCTCCGGGACACCCCGAGTATCATTGGGTGTCGGGAGTCGAGACGACCACCGGGCCGCTGGGGCAGGGAATCGCCACGAGCGTCGGCATGGCGATCGGCCGCAAGTGGCTTGCGCGCCGGTACAATCGGCCCGGCTTCGACATTTTCGACTACAACATTTACGCAATATGCGGCGACGGCTGCCTGATGGAAGGCGTCGGCTCGGAAGCCGCGTCACTTGCCGGACATCTCGGTCTCGGCGACCTGTGCTGGATATACGACAACAATCACATCACCATCGAGGGTCAGACGCGCATCACCTTTACCGAGGATGTCGCCGCGCGCTTCCTCGCCTATCGCTGGAACGTGCTGCACGTCGGCGACGCCAACGATCTGCAGAAGATCGAGGATGCGCTCGCGACCTTTCGGACGACCACGGATCGCCCGACGCTGATCATATTGGACAGCCATATCGGATATGGGTCTCCCCATAAGGTCGATACGGCTGCGGCGCATGGCGAACCTCTGGGCGAGGACGAGGTCCGCCTGGTCAAGCGCGTCTACGGATGGCCGGAAGACGCCAAGTTCCTCGTGCCGGATGGTGTCAGGGCGACTTTCGACGCCGGGATCGGCACGCATGGCGGCGAGGCGCATCGGCGCTGGGAGACCCTGTTCGCCGACTACGGCAACAAGTTTCCCGATCTCGCGCGGGAAATCGAACAAATGCAGCGACGCGAGTTGCCGTCGGGCTGGGATCGGGACTTGCCGGTCTTTCCGGCAGATCCCAAGGGGATCGCCGGCCGTGACGCCTCCGGCGAGGTGCTGAACAAGCTCGCCGAGAACATTCCCTGGCTGGTGGGTGGGTCGGCAGACCTCGGACCTTCCACGAAGACGACCCTGAAATTCGCCGCTGCCGGTGATTTCGAAGCCCAGACCCCCGGCGGCCGCAATCTTCATTTCGGAATTCGCGAGCATGCCATGGCGGCCATCGTCAACGGGCTCGCGCTGTCGAAGCTGCGGGCCTTCGGAGCGACGTTCTTCATATTCAGCGACTATGCCCGGCCGGCCATTCGACTCTCCGCGATCATGGAGCTGCCGACGATCTTCGTGTTCAGCCATGACGCCATGGGCGACGGCGAGGACGGCCCGACGCACCAGCCAGTCGAGCAGCTGATCTCGCTGCGCGCGGTCCCGGGCCTGGTCGTGCTCAGGCCGGGGGATGCCAATGAGGTCGTCGAGGCCTATCGCTACATCATGCAGCTGCGCCATCAACCGGCGGCAATCGCGGTGTCGCGCCAGCCCTTGCCGACCTTCGACCGCAGCAAATATGCCTCGGCGGCCGGTGTCGCCCGGGGCGCCTATGTCATGGCCGACGCTTCCGACGGCGCTCCCGACGTCATCCTCATCGCCTCCGGCAGCGAGGTCGCGCTGGTCGTCGACGCCCACGAAACGCTCGCTTCGCGGGGGATTCGCTCGCGCGTCGTGTCCATGCCGTCCTGGGATATCTTCGAGCACCAGCCGCAGTCCTACCGGGACGAGGTCCTGCCGCCCGGAACGAAGGCGCGAATCGCCGTCGAGCAGGGGTCGGTGCTGGGATGGGACCGCTACGTCGGCCCGGGCGGCCGCGTCATCGGCATGAAGACCTTCGGCGCCTCCGCGCCGCTCAAGGAACTGCAGCGCAAATTCGGCTTTGAGCCCGATCGCATTGTCGCGGCCGCAACGGAGTTGCTCGGTCGGGCGTAACTTCAGCAGAAAGGCACGGACGCCATGAGCGGCGAAAGCCAGATCGTCCATCCTGAAAGCGCACAGCATGCGGAAAGCCCGCCGATAGCCCCTCCTTGCGCCATGGTGATCTTTGGCGCTGGCGGCGATCTCACCAAGCGCCTGGTCGTGCCCGCCCTCTACAATCTTGCCGCCGCGCGACGACTGCCCCAGGGATTCCAGCTGGTCGGTGTCGATCGGGTCGCCAAAGACAGCGACCAATGGCGCCAGGACCTGACCGCCGCCATGGACTCCTTCGTGGGGCACGACAGCGAGTTCAACGTCGATCACATCGACCGGACGGCGTGGCGCTGGCTCACCGAACGCATGACATATGTCCAAGGCGACCTGACGGATCCGGGCGCCTACTCCCGCCTCAGCCAGCACCTCGCCGGACTCGACAAGAGCGCCGGTACCGCCGGCAACCGGCTGTTCTATCTGGCCGTCGCCGACCGCTTTTTCAGCGTCGCGATCAAGGGGCTGGGGGCGGCAAACATGATGACCGAGCAAACCGGCCAATGGCGGCGGGTCGTCATCGAGAAGCCGTTCGGCCATGATCTCGCGTCGGCCAAGGCGCTCAACGCCACCATTCTCACCGTGCTGAAGGAGCACCAGATCTATCGGATCGACCATTTCCTCGGCAAGGAAACGGTCCAGAACATCATGGCGCTTCGCTTCGCCAACGGCCTGTTCGAGCCGTTGTGGAACCGCCAGCACATCGACCACGTGCAGATCACCGCCGCGGAGACGGTCGGCGTGGAACGTCGCGGCAAGTTCTACGAGACGACGGGCGCGCTGCGCGACATGGTCCCCAATCACGTTTTTCAGTTGCTGGCGATGACGGCGATGGAGCCGCCAATCTCCTTCGATGCCAACGCCGTTCGCGACAAGAAGGCCGAAGTCATCCAGGCGATACGCCCGCTGACACCGAGACGGGCGGTCAAGGATGCCGTGCGCGGCCAGTACGCCGCCGGAACCGTGCTGGGCAAACCGGTCCAGGATTACCGCCACGAGCCCGACGTCGCTGCGGCCTCGACGACCGAGACCTATATCGCCTGCAAGCTGCAGATCGACAATTGGCGGTGGGCTGGCGTGCCGTTCTATCTGCGGACCGGCAAATATCTGAAACGGCGGTGGACGGAAATCGCCATCCGCTTTCACCAGGCTCCCTACACCCTGTTCCGCGGCACACGCGTCGAGCGGATGAACCCCAACTGGATGATCATGCGTATCCAGCCCGACGAAGGCATCGCCTTGCAGTTCGCCGCCAAGCGGCCGGGCCCGACCATCAAGCTCAGCAACGTCAGGATGGATTTCGAATACAAGCGCTACTTCGACCTGGCGCCCAGCACCGGCTACGAGACGCTGCTCTACGACTGCATGATCGGCGATGCGACCCTGTTCCAGCGCGCCGACAACATCGAGGCCGGTTGGGCCGCCGTCCAGCCGATCCTCGATATTTGGGCAAGCGAACCGCCCAAGGATTTTCCAAACTACGTCGCCGGCGGCAGCGGCCCGGCAGCGGCCGACGAGCTGCTGGCGCGTGACGGGCGCACCTGGCGGCCACTCGATTGAGCGAGGCGGAGGGCTTGATGGCGATGGGACGCAAGATTTCCTTGGTGCTGTCCGACGTGGACGGCACGCTCATCACCGAGCAGAAGGTGCTGACTGAACGCGCGCAGGCCGCCGTGCGGCACCTGCACAAGGCGGGCATTCGCTTCGCCCTCACCAGCGGCCGCCCGCCGCGTGGCATGGCGATGCTGGTCGACGCGCTCAGGCTCGAAACACCGATCGCCGGCTTCAATGGCGGGCTCTTCGTCGCCGCGGACCTCAGCATCATCGAGCAGAAGACGCTGCCCGACGACATCGCCGCCAAGGCGCTCGAATTGATCCGGGCGCACGGCCTCGATGCCTGGGTTTACCGGGGCAACGACTGGCTGGTCAGCAAGGCCGCTGCCCCGCACGTCGAGCGCGAGAGTTGGACCGTCAAATTCGCGCCGACGGTGGTGCCGGATATCGGCGCAAACCTGCACGATGTCGCCAAGATCGTCGGCATCAGTGACGACCATGCCAAGGTGCAGCGCTGCGAGGCCGATGCACAGGCGGCGTTCGGAACCCGGGCCTCGGCAAGCCGCTCGCAACCCTACTACCTGGACGTGACGCACAAGGACGCCAACAAAGGCGCGGTGGTCGACTTTCTGTCGCGGCGTCTCGGCGTGCCGACGACGGAAATCGCGACGATCGGTGACAGCCCGAACGACACGCTGATGTTCAAGCGATCGGGCCTCAGCATCGCCATGGGCAACGCCTCCGCTGAGGTCAAGGCGCAGGCCAGCGAAACCACGGACTCCTACAACGACGAAGGCTTCGCCAAGGCGATGGAGCGCTTCGTCCTCGGTTCGCCGGGCTAGGAGGGCGCCATGAGCACGACGAACCCACGCGTTGAAACCTTGCCGACCCCGGCAGCGCTTGCCGAGCACGTCGCCCAGTGGATGACGACGACGGCGCTCGCATCAAAAGGCGAGTTTCGCGTCTCGCTTTCCGGCGGCTCGACGCCGAAGGCGCTTTACAGCCTTCTTGCCGGCGAACGCTATCGTGGGCGTTTTCCCTGGACACGCGTTCACTGGTATTGGGGCGATGAGCGCTTCGTGCCTCACGATCATCCGGAGAGCAACTACCGGATGACGCGCGAGGCCATGCTGGCCAAGGCGCCCGTGCCCGCGATGAACGTCCATCCCGTGCCGGTCGACGGCACGCCGGAGGACGCGGCGGCGCGCTACGAGAAGATCATGCAGGCGGACTACGGCGCCCGCGTGCTCGATGGGGCTCGACCAATGTTCGATATCACATTGCTCGGCCTGGGCGCCGATGGGCATACGGCGTCGCTGCTGCCGGGCGAACCGGTACTCAAGGAACGGAAGCGCTGGGCCGCCGCTGTCTCGCATGGCCGGCCGGAAGTGCGCATCACCATGACCTATCCGGTGATCGAGAGCAGCCGGCGGGTCGCCTTCCTGGTGAGCGGCAAGGAGAAGGCCGCGATCTTTGGCGCCATCCGCGACGGCAACAGCAAGGCTCCGGCCGCACTGGTCAAGCCCGTCGGCACGCTGACCTGGTTCGTCGATCGGGCCGCCGCCGGGGAAGGTTCAGCCGAATGGCCGTGATTGTCGCTCCGTCGATCCTGTCCGCGGATTTCGGCCGACTGGATGAAGAGGTGCGCGCCGTCGATGCGGCGGGTGCGGACTGGATTCATGTCGACGTGATGGATGGCCGTTTCGTGCCCAATATCACCATCGGGCCGGTCGTGCTGCAGGCCATTCGCCGGGCGACGGCGAAGCCGGTCAACGTTCATTTGATGATCGTCGAGCCGGAGCGCTTCCTGGCCGCTTTCGCCAAGGCCGGCGCCGACCATCTGCTGGTGCAGGCCGAACCGCGTTCAACGACGCATCTTCATCAGGTGCTGACGCAGATTCGCGGGCTCGGCCGGAAGGCCGGCGTCGTGATCGACCCGGCGAGCCCGCCGGAACTCGTCGAATACGTCCTTCATCTCTGCGACATCGTTCTCGTGATGACCGTCAATCCCGGATTTGCCGGACAGGCCTTTCTGCCCGAGATGCTGCCGAAGATCCGGCGCCTTCGGGCAATGTGCACCGAGCGCCATCTGGATCCGATAATCGAAGTCGATGGCGGCGAGAACGAGACGACCGTCGCTGAGACCGTCGCGGCGGGCGCCACGGCCATCGTCGCCGGCTCGGCGATCTTCGGTGCCAAGGACTACGGTGCTGCCATTGCGGCGATACGCAAGAGCGCCCTTGCGGGCCAGGCGAAGTCTTGAGCCCGCTCGCGCCATCGGCCGCCACCGAACGCGACCCGTTCAAGCGCGCCGCCGCCGAGGCGGCCGTCGGGTTGGTCGAGGACGGCATGATCGTGGGACTGGGCACCGGCTCGACCGCCGCCTTCGCGGTGGCCGCCCTGGCCCATCGTCACCGACAGGGACTGAAGTTTCTCGGCATTGCCACCTCGGAACGAACCGCGGCACAGGCCAAGGCGGCCGGCATCCCGCTGACGTCCTTCGCCGAGCACCGGCAAATCGACCTCACCATCGATGGCGCCGATGAAGTCGAGCGCGGTACGCTCAACCTGATCAAGGGCCTGGGCGGCGCCTTGCTGCGCGAGAAAATTGTGGCTGCAGCAAGCCAGCGCCTTGCCATCGTCGTCGACGGCAGCAAGCTGGTTGAGCGACTGGGATCCCTGGCGCCCGTTCCAGTGGAAGTCACACCTTTCGGTCTGCAGGCAACCCGGGCGTCGCTCGAAGTGCTGGGTGCCACGGTCCGCCCGAGGCTGTCGGCGGCATCCGAGCAGTTCGTCACCGACGAGGGCCACCGCATTCTCGATTGCCGCTTTGGGCCGATCGCCGATCCGGCGCGCCTCGAGAAGCGCATCGAGAGCATCGTCGG
>JBPYDO010000284.1:0-9994 GCA_051985755.1 Reyranella sp.
GCCGATCTGTCGACTCCAGGCCGCAACCTGCTGGTCTTCATTCACGGCTTCGACAACACTTTCGAGAACGCCATCACGCGCGCCGCCTTCAATCGCGAGTGGTTCGCCGACTCCGGCGTTGCCGCGGCCGACACGACTGTAGTCGCCTTCAGCTGGCCCTCGCTGGGCGAGCTGATCACGCTGCCGTTCCCCGACTCGGCCTACAAGCACGACCAGACCAAGGCCGGCCAGTCCGACCAGCACCTGATGGCGTTCTTCGACAACCTGCAACCGATCATCGCCAGTGCGCGCGGGCAGGGGAACCGGATCTTCCTGCTCGCCCACAGCATGGGCAACTGGGCGCTGCAGGCCGCCGTCGAGAGCTGGTTCGCGCACGGCAACGGCGACGCCTCCCTGTTCGACGAGGTGATCCTCGCGGCGGCCGACGAGATCTACACTACCTTCGATTACGGGCCGTTCGGCCGGTTGAGCGCGCTCGATCGCCTCGCTCCCCACATCTCGACATACTCGAGCGAAGCCGACGCCGTGCTCAAGATCAGCATGGCGATCAACGGCGTGAAGCGGCTCGGCCAGGACGGCCCCTATGACTGCGCCGACCCCACGCACTTTCCGCCGGCGGAGTACCGCGTCGTCGATTGCACGAATTTCCAGGACTACGACTTCGGCCTGGCAAGCTCGCACCAGTACTATCGCCGCTCGCCCGGCGTGCGCACCGACATCGCCAACACGATGGCCGGCACCGTGTGGCAGCCTTCGGTCTAGGCTGTTGATTCACCTAAGTGTTTTGAACAAGCGACCATAATCGTCGATTCGCGGCTGATGGGCTTATCTTCTGCCCCATGCGTCGCGCGCTCCCCTTTGGGCTGAGACCAATCAAGATATGGGAGGCTGCTCGCCCAGCTCTCGTTAAATATCCGTTTGTTTAACGGGAGCGGGCACCGCGGCCACAAAATGTGGTTCAGCCGCGCGTGAGCAGGATGGCGCCGGACGGATGCACTTCGCCCGACCAACCGGGCAGCACCAGGGTGGTGGCGTCGAGCTGCGTGACGATGGCCGGCCCGGAAATTTCGTCGCCGGCGCCGAGCTTGGCGCGATCGAACAGCGGCAGTTGGGCCGTGCCCGTGGCGAAATGCACAGCGTGTTGGCCATAGGGCATGGCGCCCGCGCCGCGCGGCAGGGTGGGCTGAGGCGGCTGCGGCGTGCGGCCGGTGGCCTCGACGCGCAAGGTCACCAGCTCGACCGCGGCCTCGAGGGTGAAGCCGTACAGGCCCTTGTGCGCGGCGGCGAAGGCGGCTTCGACTTCGGCGACGCCGTCGATCCCATCGCCTTTGGGCCAAGCGACCGTCACTTCGCCGCCCTGGCCCTGATAGCGCATCAGCGCGAGGCGCTGCCGGGCGCGGTCGGGCGCCGCGACACCCTCGAGCACCAACCAGTCGTCGGCCTGGCGCTCGAGCTCGGCGAAGATTTTTCGCGCAGCGCCCATGTCGATCCGGCCGGCTTGCGGCAGGGTGCGGCTGAATTCGGCCTTGAGGTCGGCGGCGAGGAGGCCGTCGGCGCACAGCACGCCGGGCGCGGTCGGCACCAGCACGCGCCGGACGCCCAGGAGCTCGGCCAGCGCGCAGCCGTGCAGGGGGCCGGCGCCGCCGAACGGCACCAGGGGGAAATCGCGCGGGTCGTGGCCGCGTTCGACCGAAACCACGCGCACCGCCCCCACCATGTTGTTGTCGATGATGGCCAGCACGCCGCGTGCGGCCGCTTCCGCCGTGAGCCCCAGCGGCTCGGCGACGCGCTGCTCGATCGCCCGCCGCGCCGCGCCGGCATCGAGCGCCATGCGGCCGCCCAGTAGCTTGGCCGGCAGATGGCCCAGCACGACATGGGCGTCGGTCACGGTGGCGTCGCTGCCGCCGCGGCCATAGGACGCCGGGCCGGGTTCGGCGCCGGCGCTCTGCGGCCCGACGGTGAGCGTGCCGTCCTCGACCAGGGCGATCGAGCCGCCACCCGCACCGATGGTCACCATGTCGACCATGGGCAGCGGCAGGGGCCATTCGCCGACATGGCCGCGCTGGGTGAGGCTGATCTCGCCGTCCTTGATCAGGCAGATGTCGGCGCTGGTGCCGCCGATGTCGACGGTGATGACGTCCTTCAGCCCGCAGGCCTGGGCAACGCCGCGCGCGCCGACCACGCCGGCGGCCGGGCCGGAGAGCGCCGTCAGGGCGGGGGCGCGGCGGATGGTGGCGCCGCTCGCGACGCCGCCGTTGGACTGCATATAAAGCAGCGGCGCGGCCACCTTCTCGTCGCCGAGCCGCTGCTCCAGGCGCGAGGCGTAGGTCGCCACGCCGGGCATGACGATGGCGTTCAGAACGGTGGCGAGCGAGCGCTCGTACTCGCGCACCACCGGCAGGACGTCGACCGAGGCGGTGACCGCGATGCCGGGCAGGGCCCGCCGCAGGATCTCGGCGGCGCGCCGCTCGTGCGCCGGGTTGGCGAAGGAGTGCAGCAGGCACACCGCGACGGCTTCGACCTTGAGCGATCGGCAGGCCTCGGCCGCCGCCTCGACGCTCGCCTCGTCGAGCGGCTCCAGCACCGCACCGCCCGCGCCGATGCGCTCGCGGACCTCGAGCACGCGGCTCGCCGGTACCGGCCGCGCCGGCTTCACCCAGGCGCGGTAGTTGGCGCGGCGCGGAATGTCCTGGCGTCCGATGGTGAGCACATGGCGGAAGCCTGCGGTCGTCACCAGGGCAGCCTTCGCCCCCTTGCCCTCAAGAATCATGTTGGTGGCGACGGTGGTGCCATGCAGCACGCGGGCCAGTGACGGCGCCTCGCGCCCGGCATCGGCCAGCGCCAGCTTGACGCCGGTCAGGAAGGCCTGGCTGGGATCGGCCGGCACGCTCGGCGTCTTGGCGCGCCAGATGCGGCCGCTCGTGGCGTCGTGCAGGGCGATGTCGGTGAAGGTGCCGCCGATATCGACGGCGACAGCGAGGGAGGTCTCAGGCGGCATTGGCGGGATACTCGAACTCGTTTGTCATCTTGAGCGCAGCGAAGGATCTAACGCCCGCGACCGGGTCGCTGGTCGATCTGCTAGGTCCTTCGCGGAGTTTATCCTGAGGGGCGGCTGCGCCGCCCCGAATGGGCTCAGGACGACAGAGAATCGACATACGCGTGACGATGGAAGGCCTTTGTGGTCGGACGTTTGGCGCGCAGGTTCGCCGTGGCGGCCTTGTCGAGCGCGCCGTTCGACACCGCGACGCCATAGAGTCGGCGGGCTGCGTCGGCGCTCACGAAGCCGCCCAACACGTCGTCCAGCACCTTCTCGGCCGGGCGGTCGAAGGGCTGGCCGCGCCCGCCGCCGCCGCCGGTCTCGATCCGGAGCACGTCGCCGCGCTTCACGATGTTGCCGTCCGACAAAGGCGCCAGCACGCGCTCGTGGTTGCTGCCGGGATTGAGCACGATGCGGCCGGTGCCGCCC
This sequence comes from Reyranella sp., assembly GCA_051985755.1. Taxonomy (GTDB): domain Bacteria; phylum Pseudomonadota; class Alphaproteobacteria; order Reyranellales; family Reyranellaceae; genus Reyranella. Next base: position 3,467 of record JBPYDO010000284.1, read on the forward strand.
GCCATGCCGCCATCGATGCCCCAGGGCGGGTTCTTGACGCTGTCGATGCGGATCGCCAGCACCGCCTCTTCGGCGAGCACGTCGTACTCGCGGATGATGCCGCAGCCGCCGCGATACTGCCCGGCGCCGCAGGAGTCGGTGAGGATGTCGTAGGTCCTGAGCCGCACCGGGTAGCCGTTCTCCAGGAACTCGACGGGATAGTTCTCCTGCGCGACGAAATAGACCGCGTCGATGCCGTCGGCATAGGAGCGGGCGCCCCAGCCGACGCCCAGCCCGTCCGACATCAGGAAGGGTTCGAGCTTGCCCTCGGAATTGCGGAAGGTGCCGCGCATCAGGGTGATGACGTAGGCCGAGTGGGCGGCAGGCGCCTTGCCGCCCGCGACGTTGCTCAGGCCGTTCACCGCCGCCAGGAAGCGCATCAGGGTAAGACCGCGCATGCCAAGCGGTGCGGGGAAGCGCGGCCACAAGAGCGAGCCCTCGCGCAGCCGCACCTCGTCGAGCGCCTGCGGGCCGCCGGCATTGCAGACCTGAGCCGGATCGCCGCCGAGATAGAACATCGAGATCGCGGTGCCCGGCACGTCGGGGTTCATCAAGAGGTTCACCGGCCCGGGCGACTGGTCGTCGGTCTCGGTGGCGTCGAAGATGAAACGGTCGTTGCCGTCGGCGCCCTTTTCTCGCGTCAGCGCCAGGCGAAGGTGGAACGGGCCGTTGCCGTGGCCGTCCGAATCGATCGCATCGGTGAAGCGGTGGGTGCCGTAGTCGAAGGTCTCGGCGAGCTTGGCTCTCACCAGCCGGCGGGTGCGGGCGAGCAGCTGGGCCAGCGCGTCGGCCACGACGTTGGCGCCGAAGCGCGCCACGATCTCCTCGATGCGCCTGACGCCGAGCTCGGTGCTCGCCATCAACGCGCGCATGTCGCCGAGATTCTGCTCTGGAAAGCGCGAGTTGCGGTGAAAGATCTTGAGCGCCGCCTCGTTGGTGACGCCGGCATCGATCAGCTTGGTCGGTGGGACGATGATGCCTTCCTGGAAGATGTCGGTGGTCTCCGGACTGATCGAGCCGGCGCGCAGGCCGCCGATGTCGGAGAAATGCGCCCAGCCCATGACGAAGCCGCAGCGCCGGCCGTCATGGAAGACCGGCGCCAGCAGCACCTGGTCGTTGGAGTGCGAGATGGCGCCGCGCGAGCCGTAGCAGTCGTTGTACCAGTAGAGGTCGTGCGGCCGCATGGTGTCGGGCGGGAAGTCGCGGAACACCGGCCGGCAGATGTCGCCGAACACCGGCAGGTTCGAGCCGACCGCCATCACGCCGTCGGCGTCGAACAGGGCGGTGTAAAAATCCTTCTTCTCGCGGATGAAGGCTGAGATGGAGGTGCGCTCGATCAACGCCTCCATCTCGGCCTGCGCCGCGCGGATCGCGCCGCGCACGATCTCGAGCGTCACCGAATCGCAGGCGCCCTCCGAGTTGCGAGGGGGCGGCGCGTTGGGAAGCCTGGATGCGTCCTTCTCAGTCGAGTGGAGCATTCGTTCGGTCCTTCATGAAGAACAACGTGGGCACGCTGATGATGGCTGCGAAGATCACGAACAGGGCCGGCGAAACCGGGCTGCCGGTCTGCTTGATCAGGAACGTCGAGACGAAGGGCGAGAAGCCGCCGAAGATCGTCACCGAAAGGCCATAGCCGACCGAGAGCGCGGTGAAGCGCACCCTTGTCGGAAACAGCTCGGCCAGCACGGCGCAGAGCGGGCCCGCGAACATGGCGAGCAGCACGGAGGAAACCCCCTGCACGACCATCATGCCGGTTCCGTTGGGCATGCCGACCAGGAAATTGAACATCGGATAGGCCAGCACGCCGTAGGCGAGGCCCGACGCGACCATGATCGGCTTGCGCCCGATCTTGTCGGAGAGAAGCCCGAACAACGGCGTCAGCACGGTGAGCACGATCGCGGCGAACGTGCCGGAGAAGTAGGCCGTGCCAGCCGGGATATGCAGCTCCTTGGTGGCGAAGGTCGGCAGGAAGATGTTGAAGACGTAGTTGCCGACCGTGCCGACGGCGGCGAGGCCGAAGGCGGTGAGCACCGGGACGCGATGGTCGGTCACCGCGTCGCGCAGCGGATGCCGGGCGACCTGCTGGCGCTCGACGGTGCGGCTGAAGGCCGGGCTCTCCGAGACGCGCGCCCGCACATAGAGACCGACCGGCGCCAGGATGAAGCCCAGGATGAAGGGCACGCGCCAGCCCCACTCGACCATCGCCTGCTTGTCCAGGAGCGAGTTCAGCAGGGCCGCCGACAAAAGCCCTGCGGTCAGCGCCAGGCCGACGGCGAACTGGTGCATGCTGCCGATCCAGCCGCGCTTGCCCGGCGGCGCATACTCGACCAGGAAGGCGGCCGCGCCGCCCCATTCACCGCCGGTCGAGAAGCCCTGCACCAGCCGGCACAGCACCAGCAGGACGGGTGCCGCGACTCCGATGGTCGCGAAGGAGGGAACGAGGCCGGTCAGCGCCGTCGCCGTCGCCATCAGGCCGACGGTGAGGATCAGGGCGTTCTTGCGGCCTTTGCGATCGCCATAGGCGCCGATCACGATCGCGCCCACCGGGCGCATGACGAAGCCCACGCCATAGGACGCGAAGGCCGAGAGGATCGGCGTGTAGGGATCGTGCGCCGGAAAGAAGTTAGCGCCGATCTGCGCGGCGAACAGGCCGAAGATCAGGAAGTCGAACAGCTCGACGAAGTTGCCGATGGCGCACGAGATGATGGCGCGCAGGCGCATGCTCGCGCCCTGGTCGGCCGATCCGCCGGCGCGCGGAATTTCCATGGCAGCTTGCGACATCGTCCTCCCCTGGCGCGTTCCCACACACGCCGTCGGCGAATAGTGCGGTTAGAGTCGCCGTGATGTCCATGGTTCTCGAGCCCGAGCCGCGCTGCGGTACCGGGTGCCGCGCCGACGCTAGCCGCTCACGCCAGGATCGTGGTCATGCCGCCATCGACCACCAAGGTGTGGCCGGTGATGTAGGCACTCGCGTCCGACGCCAGGAGCAAGAGGGCGCCGCGCAGGTCAGGCGGTGTACCCCAGCGACGCGCCGCCGTGCGCTGTTCGAGCATGGCGCAGAACGCCTTGTTCTTCTGCAAGGGCACGTTCAACTCGGTGCGGATATAGCCCGGCGCGATCGCGTTGGCCGTGACGTGCGGGCCGAACTCGGCGGCGAGGTTCTTGGTGAGGCCGGCCATGCCATGCTTGGCCGAGACATAGCCCGCCACCGAGCCGCGGCCCACCACGCCCATGATCGAGGAGATGTTGACGATGCGGCCGTAGCGGCGCTTCAGCATGTGGCGGCCGACCTCGCGCGCCAGCGCAAAGGGTCCGATCAGGTCGGTCTCGATCACTTTGCGGTAATCGGGCGTCGCGGTGTCGACGATGAATTGCCGGTGGATGATGCCGGCGTTGTTCACCAGCACGTCGATGCGGCGATGCTGGCGGATGGTGGCGCGAACTTGGTTCTGCACGCTCTGTTCGCTGGTGACGTCGAGCAGCACGGCCTCGGCCTTGCCCTTCTTCTTGGCGATCGCGCGCACGGTGGCGTCGAGATCCTTTGCGGCACGGCCGGCACACAGCACCGTGGCGCCGGCTTCCGCCAGGCACATCGCCATGTCACGGCCGAGCCCGCGCGAAGCGCCGGTTACCAGCGCGATGCGGTTCTTCAGGGAAAAGATGTCTGACATGGACCTGATCCTAGCCTATGAAAGGCGCCTGATTCTAACGGGAGGAGAGAATGGCCAAGGTGGCGATCGTCACGGGGTCGGCAACGGGATTGGGAGCGGCCTGTGCGGTCGACCTGGCGGGGCGCGGCTGGAACGTCGCCATCAACTACAGCAAGAGCAAGAAGGAAGCCGACGAGACCTACGCCAAGGTCAAGGCCAAGGGCGGCGACGCCATCCTGGTGCAGGCCGACATGGGCCAGGACGCCGACTGCCGCAAGCTCGCCGGCGAGAGGATCAAGAAGTGGGGCAGGGTGGACGGCCTGATCAACAACGCCGGCACCACCAAGTTCCAGGCCCAGGGCGATCTCGAGGGCGTGTCGGCCGAGGACTTCGATCGCATCCTGCGGGTCAATGTCACCGGCCCCTACATGATGAGCCGCGCCGTCTATCCCACCATGAAGAAGCAGTGGGACGAGAAGAAGGAGCGCGGCTCGATCGTCAACATCTCGTCGATCGCGGGCGTCATGGGCGTCGGGACCTCGATCCCCTACGCCGCCTCCAAGGGCGCACTTAATACGCTGACCTTGTCATTGGCGCGCTGGTTTGGTCCGGCGGTGCGGGTCAATACCGTATGCCCGGGCTTCATCCAGACGCGCTGGCTCCTGGGCGCGCTCGGCCAGGCGGACTACGAGAAGCTAAAGCAATCGCAGGAACAGACCACGCCGCTGCGACAGGCCGGCACACCCGAGCAGATGGCCGAGGCGGCGCTCTTCTTCTTGACCAGCGCCTCCAACATCACCGGCGAGTTCCTGGTCGTCGATGCCGGCACCCACCTCGGCGGCCTGCCGATGAAGGGGCGCTAGCGCCAAGTGGCTGATTCTTCGTCGCTTGTCGAATAAGCGACCATAATCGTCGATCGAGCGGGCGCGGCGCTACAATCGCGCCCATGTCGAAGCATTCGCCGCGAGTGCAGTGTCAGGCAGCCCTGGGCTTCGTCGTTTCGGCGAAGGCCGTCGCGGCGTTGTGCACGTGACGGGTGGCGAGAAGGGCCGCGAGCTCGGCGTCACCGGCGATGACCGCGGCCAGGACTCCGGCATGCTCCTGCCAGTCCTCGCGGGCGCGGCGGCGACCGTTGATCGCGAAGGCGAGACCGGTGCGCTCGCGCAACGAGCGCATCAGCTCGCCCAGCACGCCATTGCGGCTTGCTTCGGCGAGGCGTTCGTGGAACTCGCCGTTCAGCCGGGCCAGCTCAGCGCTCGAGCCCGACTGGGCCGCGGCATTGCCGCGACTCAGCACGTCTTCGAGTTGCCGAACGATCTCCGGGTCGTGGCGTTGCGCGGCAAGGCGGGCGTTCAGGCCCTCGAGCAGGGCGCGCACCTCGACCAGTTCGGCCACCAGCTCGGGCGTCACTTCGGTGACGGTGGCGCCGCGGTGGCGCTCGATGCGGACCAGCCCCTCGGCCGAGAGCTGGCGCAGCGCCTCGCGCACCGGCACCCGTGACACGCCGAGCTCGCTCGACAGCCGGTCCTCGACCAGGCGTTCGCCGGGCCGCAGCTTGCCGCCGAGGATGCGGCCACGGATCTCCTCGCTCACGACTTTCGCCATCGATGGGCGAGCAAGCGAAGCGCGGTTGCTCATTTCTTCAGTGTCTTCATGAAGGCGGCGATGCCGGCCTCGCAGCAGGCGATGTCCTGCTCGCCATTGCCGCCCGAGGCGCCGATGCCGCCGACGCACTGGCCGTCGACCATGATCGGGAAGCCGCCGACGAACACCGTGAAGCGGCCCTCGTGCTGGGTGAAGATGCCGAACGCCTCCTCGCCCGGGTAGGCGTTCTTGTAGTTGTCGGTGCGCTTGCGGTGGCCTGCCGCGGTGAAGGCCTTGTTTATGGCGATCTGCACGCTGGTCACCTTGCCGCCATCGAGCCGGCGCAGCGCGATCGGGTAGCCGGCATTGTCGGCGACGCACAGGACCTCAGGGATCCCGATTTCCTCCGCCTTCTTCTGCGCCGCGTCGAGGATCAGGTGCGCCTCGGCGAGCGTCAGCGTCTTATAGGTGTGCAACGCCGGCTCCCCTCAGGCGGCAAGCCTCTTCTCGCCCGGCTTCTCCACGAAAGTGCGCCATACGCCGTCGAGATAGAGCCGGCGCATCATGGTCGCCTCCCGGACGAGCCGCACGCAGGTTTCGCGCACCGCGTCGGTGGTGGCGTACTTCTCGACGATCTCGAAGCCGCGCTCGCCGTGCTCGACGTCGGCCGCGATGTGGATGGTGAAGAACGTGACCTCGTCCTCGCTGAAGCCGTACTTCTCGAGAAGCGGCGGCGTGGTCTTGCTGTAGATGCGCGGCACCTGGCTCTCGAGCCCGATCAGCAGGCCCGACAACGCCTCGACAAAGGGCTTGCGCGACTGCACGGTGCACCAGCTTTGCAGGCCGAGCGTCTCGGGCAGAAGCTGGCCATTGAGCTGGGCGTTCAGGATCTCGTCGCGCTTGATGCCGCAGACCTCGCCGAACTCGAGCAGCAGGTCGGAGTGCCGCACCGGCGCGGCGCCATGCATGCCGACCAGGCCTTCCTCTTCGGTGACGTTTTCCAGCAGGAAGTGCTGCACGTCGGGATGCGGGCAGTTGGCGTAGACCGCGGCGACCCATTCGGCGAAGTGGCTGACATAATGGAAGTGCTGCTTCACCCACTCGCCGAGCTGGCGGCGATTGAGCTTGCCCGAGGTCCAGGCCTCGCTCCACGGATGCACGGCCGAGTGCCGTTGCTCGATGGCGTCCTCAAGAGCCAGCCGGAATGCGCTTTTGGCCATGAGCGGTCTCCTTGGTTTGTATACAGCTACGACAG
>JBPYDO010000285.1:0-11119 GCA_051985755.1 Reyranella sp.
CGCAAGAAGGAGATCGACGAACTGCTGTGGCGCTATGTCCGGCTCTAGGGATCCCAGACGCTGCCTGGTCGGCCTGATCGGCGCCACGATCGGCCGCTCGCTGTCGCCCGCCCTGCACGAGGACGCATTCGCCGCCTGCAGCATCAAGGGCCACTACCATCTGATGGACTCGGTGGTGCCGCGCCCGCGCCAGCTGACCGAGCTTTTGGGCGCGGCGCGCACGGCGGGCTTCGCCGGCGTCAACGTCACCTTTCCCTTCAAGGAAGCGGTGATCCCGCTGCTCGACGCGGTGTCGCCGGAAGCAGCGGAAATCGGCGCGGTCAACACCGTGGTGATCGACGAGGCCGGGCGCACCACCGGCTACAACACCGACCGGTCGGGCTTTCGCGCCGCCTTCCGCGAGGCGTTCGGCGCCGACGCCGTGCGCGGCCGGCCGGTACTGCAGCTCGGTGCGGGCGGCGCTGGCCGCGCCGTGGCCTTCGCCTTGATGGACCTGGGCGCCGGGCCGCTCAGGATCTACGACCGCGATGACGGACGCGCTCGCGGGCTTTGCGCCGACCTGGCCAGCCACTTCGGCGGCGCGCGCAGCGAGGCGCTCGCGGCGCCCAAAGCCGCCGTCGGCGCGTCGGTCGCCATCGTCAACGCGACGCCCGTCGGCATGTGGAGCCACCCGGGACTGCCGATGAGCGCCCAAACCATCACCGCCCGCCACATCGTGGCCGACGTGGTCTACACGCCGCTCGAAACCGAGTTCGTGAAGGCCGCGAAAGCCATGGGTGCGCGCACCATGGGCGGCGGCGGCATGTGCGTGCACCAGGCGGCCGAAGCCTTCCGCCATTTCACGGGAAGGACACTGGACGTCGCGCGCATGAAGCGCACCTTCGAGGCGGCGTGCGCGCAAGCCAACCTCGCCCAGGGCACAGAGCCGGAGGTGCAGCCATGAAGACCGCCATCGCCACCGTGTGTCTCAGCGGCGCCCTCGACGAGAAGCTGGAAGCCATCGCCCAGGCGGGTTTCAAGCGCGTCGAGATCTTCGAGAACGACCTCCTGTCGTTCAACGGCTCGCCGGCCGACGTGCGGCGCATGATCGCCGACTGCGGCCTCGAGACCATCACCTTCCAGCCGTTCCGCGACTTCGAGGGCATGCCCGACAGCAAGCGCGAGCGGGCGCTGGCGCGGGCCGAGCGCAAGTTCGACGTCATGCAGGCGCTCGACTGCGATCTGCTGCTGGTCTGCTCCAACGTCGCGCCCGACAGCCTGGGCGGCATCGACCGCGCCGCCGCCGATCTCCGGACGCTCGGCGAGCGCGCGGCACAGCGCGGCATGCGGATCGGCTTCGAGGCGCTGGCCTGGGGCCGCCACATCAACGACTACCGCGACGCCTGGGAGGCGGTGCGGCGCGCCGACCATCCGGCGGTCGGGCTGGTGCTCGACAGCTTCCACATCCTGGCGCGCGGCACCGACCTCGCCGCCATGCGCGCCATCCCGCGCGATCGCATCTTCCTGGTCCAGGTCGCCGACGCGCCGCGGCTCGACATGGACTATCTGTCGTGGAGCCGGCACTTCCGCAATTTCCCCGGCCAGGGCGATCTGCCACTCGACGATTTCATGGACGCGCTCGACGCCACCGGCTTCGACGGCCTGTTCTCGCTGGAGATCTTCAACGACCAGTTCCGTGGCGGGCTGACCCGCCAGGTCGCGGTCGACGGCCACCGCTCGCTGGTCTACCTGCTCGACCGCCTTCGCGAGCGCGCGCGTCATCCGATCGCCGAGCTGCCGATCCTGCCGCCGCCGGCCCGCTGCCTCGGCGTCGAGTTCATCGAATTCGCGATCGACGAGCAGTCGGCTCCCGCCTTCGAGCGCCAGCTTAGCGGTCTCGGCTTCCGCCGCTCCGGCCAGCACATCTCCAAGCAGGTGACGCGCTGGCGACAGGGCGAGATCAACGTCGTCGTCAACCTCGAGAAGGAAGGCTTCGCCCACTCCTTCAATCTCACGCACGGCACCGCGGTGTGCGCGCTCGGGCTCAGGGTCGACGACGCGGCGGCGGCGCTCGATCGCGCCCAGGCGCTGTTCGACACGCCGTTCCGCCAGGCCGTTGGCCCCGGCGAGCTGCAGATCCCGGCCGTGCGCGGCCTGGGCGGCAGCCTGATCTATTTCATCGATCCCAAGACCGACTTGGCCCGGGTCTGGGACATCGAGTTCAAGCCGGTCATCGATGCCCGACCCGAGGCGGGCCTCGGCCGCATCGATCACATCTCGCAATCCATGCTCTACAGCGAGATGCTGAGTTGGCTGCTGTTCTATTCATCGCTGCTCGATGTCACCAAGACCGTCGAGCAGGACGTGCTCGATCCCGGCGGGCTGGTGAAGAGCCAGGTCGTGCATTCGCCGGACGGCCGGCTGCGCATCGTGCTGAACGGCTCGCAGTCCAGCCGCACGCAATCCTCGCGTTTTTTGTCGGAGGCCTTCGGCTCGGGCGTGCAGCACATCGCCTTCGCGACCGACGACCTGCTGGCGACGGTGAAGCGGCTCGAGGCCAACGGCGTCGGGCTGCTGCCGGTGCCGGAGAACTACTACGACGACCTTCTGGCCAAGACCGAGCTCTCGCCCGAGCTGGTCGATGCCTTGCGCGCGCACAACGTCCTCTACGACCGCGACGGCGACAGCGAATACCTGCAGGCCTACACGCTCACCATCGAGGATCGCTTCTTTTTCGAGATCGTCGAGCGGCGCGGCTACCAGGGCTACGGCGCCGTCAACGCCCCGGTGCGGCTGGCCGCGCAAACCCGGCTATCGGCCGAGAAGAACTGGGCGACGCCGCGATTCTAGCCGCGATTCGGGAAGCATCGATGTCAGCACCATCTGGGTCAGCTGCTGACCAAGGGTCCAGCCGGCTTGTAAGCCGCGCTCCCAACACGCACCGTGTCATCCCGAGCGCAGCGAGGGAGCTTTCCTAGCCCTTCAAAGGTCCCTCGGGCTTTGCCCTCGGGATGACACCTTCGGTGTCACTTGGCCTTGCGGAAGGTCTCAAGCCTGGCGGCGTCCTTGATAAGGCGATCGGAATCGGACACGGCGCGGATATTGGTGGCGGCAAGCGTCAGCGACTCGTCGAGATTGCAGTCGTGGGTGGTGAGCCATTGGATGGTGGGCACCTGGAACTCGAGGTCGATGGCGGCGGTGATGTAGTCGGAGCGCCCGCCTGTCTTCGCGATCTGGCTGGCGGCGCCGGCGAGCGCCGTGCCGTAGGCCTCGCAGACTTCCGCCGTGGGCTGCAGGTCGAGCAGCATGAGACTGGGCGAACCTTCGAGCCCCTTCTTCTGCAGCAGCATCACGATGTCGGCTTGCCGGCTCTTCACCTTCTTCATGTCGCGATAGGCCTGATCCCGCATACTGGTGCCGGTGAAACGCAGATAGTCCATCAGCGAGGAATCGGGACTGAGCTTGGCGAAGTCCGCGGCCTCCCGCTCGCGCTCTTCGCGAAGGCGCTTCTCGTCCGCCTCCTGGCGGGCCTTGAACTCGGCGGCGAGCCGCGCGTCGCGCTCCGGATCGGGCCGCTCGGCATACCATCGGGCGGCGAAGGGCGCGGCCGTGAGCGCCATGACCAGCGCGCCGGCCAAGGCAGTGGTCGCGAACGGCCGGAGCACGCGATGCAGCTGCGGCAGGCGCGCCCACAGCGCATAGGCCGCGAACAAGGGTGGCAGCAGGACCAGCACGTAATACGGCCAGTCGTTCTTGCTACTATAGAGCCCGCCCGCCACGGCGGCGGCCCAGGCCGAGAGCGGCAGCAGGACGACGGCGGCGAGCGTCGCGGCAAGCGGCATGCGCCCGCGCGCGGCGCCGATCATCAGCAGGACGCCGAGCAGGATCCACAGGATGAAGCCGACGATTGCGGCGAAGGCCTGGGCAAGGCCGCGTCCCGCGGCGTCGGTTTCCAGGCTCTCCGACATGTTCGCCAGCATCACGAGATAAAGCAGAGTGGCGACGGAGGCGACGACGATGAAGCCCACCGGCGCCGTGGCCGGCTGGGAAGGTCGGGGTGTCGTGCTCATCCGTCTCGACTCTAGCGGGCCGTGCCGTTGAGAGGTAGCGCCGTGCCCTGCTTGACGGGGCGCAGCGCGAACGAACTCCTGATCTGGGCAATACCCGGGATCTTGGTGAAGTCCATGACGAAGCGCTCGTAGGCTTCGAGATCGGGCACCACGACGCGCAGGAGATAGTCGCTGTCGCCGGTCATCAGGTAGCACTCCATGACTTCCGGGCGCTGCGAGGCGGCCTGCTCGAAGGCCTTCAACGACTTTTCGTTCTGGGTCGAGAGCGATATCGACATGAAGACGTTGACCGACAGCCCGACCGTCTTGGCGTCGAGCAGCGCCGCATAGCCCTTGATGACACCCGCCTCCTCCAGCGCCTTGACGCGCCGCCAGCAGGGCGAGGAGGAAAGCCCAACCTTGTCGGCAAGCTCGGCGTTACTCAGTCGACCCTCCTGCTGCAGGCGCTCGAGGATGCGGCGGTCGATGGCATCTAGGTGCAACGGGTTAATCATTGCTCAGATTCCCCTAATTCGACGCAATTTTACCCTATACATCGACTTTTTCGGTCCAAACGCAAGGATTTTCCCTCTCCGGAGGCGTAAGCCCCAACCATGGACACCTTGGCTCCGCCCCAAGTCAGCAAGAGCCAGCGGCTCACGCTGCTGCGCGAGCTGGAGCGCAAGGTCCTGTGGCTTTCGGCCTGGACCATCCATCACGCCAATCATCTCCGGCCAAATCGCGACGGGCTGAAGGTCGGCGGCCACCAGGCCTCGTGCGCCTCGCTGGCCACGGTGATGACCGCTCTTTATTTCTCGGTGCTGAGACCGGAGGACCGCGTCGCGGTGAAGCCGCACGCCTCGCCGGTCTTCCACGCCATCCAATACCTGTTCGGCCACCAGACGCGCGACAAGCTCGAGCGCTTCCGCGGTTTCGGTGGCGCGCAATCCTACCCCTCGCGCACCAAGGACGCCGACGACGTCGATTTCTCGACCGGCTCGGTCGGCCTCGGCGTCGCCATGACCCTGTTCGCCTCGGTGGTGCAGGACTATGTGCGGCTGAAGGAACTCGCGCCCAAGGAGCGGCCGACTGGTCGCATGGTGGCGCTGGTCGGCGATGCCGAGCTCGACGAAGGCAACGTGTTCGAAGCCCTGCTCGAGGGCTGGAAGCACGACGTCCGCAATCTCTGGTGGGTGATCGACTACAATCGCCAGAGCCTCGACGGCGTGGTCAACGACCGGCTGTTCGGCCGGCTGGCCGAGATGTTCGAGCTGGTCGGCTGGCGCGTCGTCACCTTGAAGTACGGCAAGCTCCTGGAAGCGGCCTTCGCCCAGCCCGACGGCGAGCAGCTCAGGCAATGGATCGACGCCTGCCCCAACTCGCTCTACTCGGCCTTGGTGTTCATGGGCGGCGCCGGCTGGCGCGAGGCCCTGACCCGCGACCTCAACCACTATCCCGGCATCCGCCACATCCTCGACCGGCACGACAACGCCGCGCTGCACCGGCTGATGACCAACCTCGCCGGCAACGACATGCAGGCCGTGCTCGACGCCTTCGAAGGCATCGACGACGACCGGCCGACTTGCTTCATCGCCTACACCATCAAGGGACAGGGCCTGCCCTTCGCCGGCCACAAGGACAATCACTCGGGCCTGATGACGCTCGATCAGATGGCGGGCTTCAAGAAGGGCATGGCCATCCCGGACGGCAAGGAGTGGGACAGGTTCGCCGGCCTCGAGCTGCCGGCCGCCGAGCTGCAGGCCTTCATCGATGCCGCGCCCTTCAATGCCGCGGGCCGGCGCCGCACCGAGGCGGCCCCGGTCGCGATTCCCGCCGCGCTACCCAGGCCCAACGACAGGAAGGCCAGCACCCAGGAAGGCTTCGGCAAGATCCTGAACGCCATCGCGGCCGAGCAAAGCGAGCTGTCGCGCCGCATCGTCACCACGTCGCCCGACGTCTCGGTGTCGACCAATCTCGGCGCCTGGATCAACCGCCGCGGCCTGTTCGGCCACACCGAGGCCGAAGACGTCTTCCGCGAGCTCAAGGTCGTGTCGGCGCAGCTTTGGCGCAAGACGCCGCGCGGCCAGCACATCGAGCTCGGCATCGCCGAGAACAATCTCTTCATCCAGCTCGCTGCGCTCGGCCTCAGCCACGAGCTGTTCGGCACGCGGCTGTTGCCGATCGGCACGCTGTACGATCCGTTCATCAACCGCGGGCTCGATGCGCTGAACTACGCCTGCTACCAGGATGCGCGCTTCATGATCGTGGCGACGCCGGCGGGCGTCACGCTCTCGCCCGAGGGCGGCGCGCACCAGAGCGTGCACACGCCGCTGATCGGCATCGGCCAGCCGGGTCTGCTCTGCTACGAGCCGGCCTTCGTCGACGAGCTCGCCTTGCTGATGCGCTTCGGCCTGGTGCACATGCAGGAGCCGGACGGCTCGTCGCTCTATCTCAGGCTATCGACCAGAAGCCTGCCCCAGCCCGAGCGCACGCTGTCGCCGCAGCAATCGGCCGACATCGTGGCCGGTGGCTATTGGTATTCAGCCCCCGCGGCCGACGCCGACGTCGCCATCGTCGCCATGGGCGCCGTGACGCCGGAGGCGATTGAGGCGCATCGGCAGGTGGTGCGCGATTTCGCCGGCGCCGGCCTTCTGGTGCTGACCTCGCCCGACCGCCTGCACGCCGACTGGCTCGAGGGCCTGCGCGAGCGTGGCCGCACGGCGGGCCGGGTCCATCGCGCGCCCAGCCCCGTCGAGACCCTGCTGGCGCCGCTGTCGCGCGATGCGCGGCTGGTGACGGTGCTCGACGGCCATCCGCTGGCGCTCTCCTGGCTGGGCTCGGTACGCGGCCAGCGCGTCGTGCCGCTCGGCATCGAGAGCTTCGGCCAGTCGGGCGACATCCCCGACCTTTATCGAGCCTACCATCTCGACGCCGCCGCCATCATCGACGCCGTCGCCCGCGCGATCGGCTAGCTGTTCTCCTCACGACCGTTCGAGCTTGGTGGTCTCGCCGCTCACGCTTACCCAAGGCAGTTTCGAGCGGACGAAGATCTCGACGGCCGGGCTGACCACCGTGGGATCATCGAGGCTCCCCGCCTTGATCACCAGCACGTCCGTCCCGCGTGCCTCGAGCTGGTGCAGGATGCCCGAGCCGCAGCGGGGACAGAAACTGCGGTCGAGCCAGCGACCGGAGTCGCCCACCGCCCGGTAGGTCTGCAGCTCGCCCGAGACGAGCTCGAAGCCTTGGCGCGGGATCACCATGCCGACATGGAAGGCGCTGCCGCCGGCGCGCTGGCAGTCGCGGCAATGGCAGATTACCTGGCGCAGCGGCTCACCGGAAAACCGGTAGCGCACCTCGCCGCAGAGACATCCGCCCGTCACGTTCATGACCCAGATCCTCCGTGCTACCGCTCTGCCATGCTCTCTTGACCCGCCTGCCGCAACGTCGGAGTTTGGCGGCGTGAAAGTCGACGGCAAACCCTATCGCACCATCTGGCTCGGCGCCGACGGCAAGACCGTGCAGGTGATCGACCAGACCCTGCTGCCGCATAAGTTCGTCATCCGTGACCTCACGACCATGGAGGACGCCGAGCGCGCCATCCGCACCATGATCGTGCGCGGCGCGCCGCTGATTGGCGCCACGGCGGCCTACGGCGTGGCGCTTGCCGTTGCGATCGATCCGTCGGATGCCATGCTGGCGCGGTCCTATGATGCGCTGCTGGCGGCGCGGCCGACGGCGGTCAACCTGCGCTGGGCGCTGGACGATTTGCGCGCGCTTCTCCTGCCGCTGCCCGCCAACCGGCGCCGCGAGGCGGCCTACAAGCGCGCTGCCGAGATCTGCGATGAGGACGCCGAGATCTGCCGACTCATTGGCGAGAACGGCTTGCGCGAGCTCCGCCGTCTCAAGCCCAGGGGCGCCAGGCTCAATGCGCTTACCCACTGCAACGCAGGCTGGCTTGCCACCGTCGACTGGGGCACCGCGCTCGCGCCGATCTACCGGGCGCACGACGCCGGCCTGCCGATCCATGTCTGGGTCGACGAGACACGGCCGCGCAACCAGGGCGCCAGCCTGACGGCCTGGGAGCTCGGCAAGCACGGCGTGCCGCACACCGTGATCGCCGACAATGCCGGCGGCCACCTGATGCAGCAGGGCCAGGTCGACTTCTGCATCGTCGGCACCGACCGCACGACCCGCCGCGGCGACGTCGCCAACAAGATCGGCACTTACCTGAAGGCGCTGGCGGCGCACGACAACGGCGTGCCGTTCTATGTCGGCCTGCCCTATCCCTCGATCGACTGGACCATCGCCGACGGCCGCGACATCCCGATCGAGGAGCGCAACGCGACAGAAGTCTCGCGGCTCGGCGGCCGGACCTCGGATGGCGGGCTGGCGACGATCGACATCCTTCCCGAAGGCAGTCCGGCCGCCAATCCAGCCTTCGACGTGACGCCGGGGCGGCTGGTCACCGGACTGATCACCGAACGCGGCGTGTGCGCGGCCAGCGAAGCGGGGCTGCTCGCGCTTTATCCCGAACAGGCCAAAGCCGCGTGAGCCTTCGTCTTGGCGTGCGCGCCCTGCTGGCGATCGCCGTCGCCTTCGCCTGGCCGGCCGCCGCCCAGGACCTCAAGGCACGCGTCGATCGGGAGATCGACCGTGCCATCGCCCAGCGTCGCATCGTCGGCGCCGTCGTCATAATCGCGCGCGACGGACAAGTCGTGTTTCATCGTGCGGCCGGGTTCGCCGATCGCGAAACCCGGCTGCCGGCGCTAGAGAACACCATCTTTCGCCTCGCCTCGATGAGCAAACCGGTGGTGTCGGCCGCGGCCATGGCCCTGGTCGAGCGCGGCCAGATGAAGCTCGACGATCCGGTGACCAAATGGCTGCCCGACTTCCGGCCGAAGCTCGCGGACGGCAGCGCACCCGAGATCGCGATCGGCCAGCTGCTCACCCACACCGCCGGCCTCTCCTATGGCTTCCTGCAGCCCGCCAACGGCTCCTACCACAAGGACCATGTCTCCGACGGACTCGACCAGCCGGGTCTCTCCATGGACGAGGAGCTGAAGCGTATCACGGAGGCCGGTCTCGCCTATGAGCCTGGCACCAAATGGGGCTATTCGATCGCCATCGACGTGCTGGGCGCCGCGATCGCCAAGTGCACCGGCGCCTCGCTGCCTGACGCCGTGCGCCGGCTGATCACCGGACCGCTGGCCATGGCGGACACGGGCTTTGCCGTAGTCGACCGGCAGCGATTGGCCGCGCCTTATGTCGACGGCAAGCCCGAGCCCAAGCGCATGAGCGGCGACCAGCTCGAGCCTTTCGCCGGCTTCGCGGGTGTCCACTTCGTGCCTCGGCGAGTCTTCGATAAGTCGTCCTTCGCCTCGGGCGGCGGCGGGCTTCTCGGAACTGCCGGCGACTATCTCAGCTTCCTCGAAGCCATCCGCACCGGCTCCAGGATCCTGAAGCCCGCGACGACTGAGATGATGCTCAGCGACCATATAGGCGCCAAGGGCCTGCGGAGCGCGCCCGGCTGGGGCTTTGGCCTCGGCGGCGCGGTGCTGCTCGACGCCAAGGCCGGCAAGACGCCGCAATCTCCCGGGACCTGGGCGTGGAGCGGCATCTACGGCACCACCTTCTTCATCGATCCGGAGCGCAAGCTCAGCGTCGTGGCGCTCACCAACACGACGCTCGAAGGGTTGCTGGGCGCCTTCCCGCGCGCAATCCGTGACGCGATCTACGGCTCGCACGTCGACAGGAAATGAGGTCGCCATGCTGAAGGCGCTCGGCCTTCTGCTCACTTGCCAACTGGTGGGCGAGATCATCACCCGAGGTCTGAAGCTTCCGTTGCCCGGTCCGGTGCTCGGCCTGGTGATCCTCGTTGCCTTGCTGCTTGGCTTCGCGCGCCGGCACGGCGTCGGGCCGGAGGGCATCGACGAGACGGCGCTCGGCCATGTCTCCAACCGCCTGCTCGCCATCATGGGCGTGCTGTTCGTGCCGGCGGGCGTCGGCGTCATCCAGCAGTCCGGCCCGCTCAGCCAGCACGGGCTGGGACTCGCCGCGGCGGTGCTGGTCTCGAGCGTGCTGACCCTGGTCGTCACCGTCTGGGTGTTCGTGCTGGTGTCGCGCCTGGTCGAGCGCAAGGACTGACCATGGAATCGCCGTTCGCGCTCTGGGTCTACCTCGCTCGCTCGCCGCTGCTCTGGCTCACCGTCACCGTCACGGTGTTCGCTTTCGCCGACTGGCTGGCCGAGCGGTCGGGCCATCACCCGCTGGTCAACCCGGTGATGATCGCCATCGTGGCGATCGCCGCCCTGCTCCTCGTCACCCGGACGCCCTACAAGGACTATTTCGACGGCGCCCAGTTCGTCTACTTCCTGCTCGGTCCCGCGACCGTCGCTATCGCCATCCCGCTGTTCAAGAACTGGCCGACCGTGCGCCACAAGGCGCTGCCCGTGCTGGCCGCCCTGCTGGCCGGCTCGACCGTGGCGATCCTCTCGGCGATTGGCGTCGCCGCCGCGTTCGGCGTGCCGAAGACCGTGCTGATCTCGCTGGCGCCCAAGTCGGTCACCGCCGCAGTCGCCATGAGCATTTCGGAGCACCTGGGAGGCGTGCCGGCGCTCACCGCCGTGCTGGTCGCCATCACCGGCGTGCTGGGCTCGGTGATCGCCACGCCGCTGTTCAACGCCATGCGCCTCAAGGACTACGCCGCGCGCGGCTTCGCTGCCGGCATCGCCGCGCATGGCCTGGGTGCCGCGCGCGCCTTCCAGATCAATCCCATGGCCGGCACGTTTGCCGGCGTTGCCATGGGCCTCAACGCCATCCTCTCTTCCCTGCTGGTGCCGCTATTCATCGGCCTGATGTTTCCCGCCCCGTGATCGGAAGAAGCCGCTCTAGAACGTGGCGCGCAGGCCACCAAAGATCGCGAACGGCGCCGCCGGGCTGAGGCTCGTGGTCAGGCTGGCGCCCGGCGCCTGGGCGATGAACACCGAGCTGGTCGGCGAGAAAGTGCCGAAGGTGTAGTAGTTGGCATTGGTGATGTTCTCGGCCCAGGCGAAGAGCTGCAGGTTGGGCAGGAGCTGGTAGGTGGTGTTGGC